>NZ_JAGGMM010000002.1:0-359933 GCF_017875315.1 Methanomicrobium sp. W14 | reverse complement strand
CGTGAGGCTTTACCAGGATGAGGCGAGGTTCGAACAGAAGCAGTTTCTGTCAGTCCTCCAGATAATAGCAGAGAGCTATGTCACTGTCTTCGTTGCAGGACCACTGTTTCTCATCATAATAATGGTCGTCATGGGTATGGTTGGAAGGACTGCCGTAATTCAGTTCACCGCAGTAACCTACGTGGTCCTTCCTATAGGCGCCGTTGTCTTTATGCTTTTCATCGATTTAATCTCCCTGAAGGACGAGCAGATAGAAAAATATCTCCAGGCAACCGTACTGAACCAGTTCAATGACATAACGGTCGTAAAAAAGAAAAGCGACAGCGAAAACCTGGCACTTCTGGACAGCTACGACAGGAAAAAAAAGTTCATGGACTTTCTGAAAAGCCCGACGAAATGGTTCACAACAGACCCAAAACGCTCACTTATTATCTCTGCACCAGTTGCGGCCGCCTATGCCATTCTTATTTATCTCAGTATACCGTATTACTCAAACTCTGAAATAACGATAGACGTAATCGACGACCACTTAATAATCGCCATACTGATGGTAATAATTCCATATGCCATATTCTATGAAATATGGAGGAAAAAAGTCAGAAATATAGAGGAGGGAACTCCGGATTTCCTGGACAGACTCGGTGGTATAAACAGGGTAGGAATGACTCTGGCGGATGCCATAACAATTCTTGTAAGAGCAAACCTGGGTGTCATCTCCTATGAAGTGAGAAGAATAAAAAGGGACATAGAATGGGGAGCAAATGTACGCGACGCACTTATCCGTTTTGAGAAAAGAATTAATACGGCCGCAATCGCAAGAACCGTGACACTTATTACCAAAGCAAGCGAGATGAGCGGTGAAATCGGTGAAGTTTTAAGCATTGCATCAAGCGACGCACGTATGAGCCAGACCCTTAAACACGAAAGGTCAGGTGAGATGTTCATATACACTATGATAATTTACCTTGCTTTTTTTGTTTTTGTATTCGTTGTAGCTGTCCTTGACGTCAACTTCCTAAGTATCCTGAGCACTGTAGGAACTTCGTCTGCAACCCAGGCAACAGACCTGGCGCAGGGCTCATCATATCTCCAGAGCACACAGGTGCCTGTAGACACCTTCAAGCGACTGTTGTACCACACGTGCATGATACAGGCATTTTTTTCAGGACTTATTGCGGGTCAGATGGGTGAAGGGTCACTTAAGGCAGGTGTAAAACATGTTGCTGTCATGCTCATTGCAGGCCTTATAATATTCAATACAGTTATATAAATTAAATTTAATTATCTAAGTACAGGATCTGATCAAAAGAAGGTTTTTCAAGATTATTTCCATTCTGGAGAAATACAGAAAAATCATTCCCCGTTTGTCAGAACAATACAATAATGCCTATATATAGAACATTATCTTATAGTAAAACAAGAATTTTTGAAAATACGTAAGGGATGTACGGTGTGTTAAATTTTGGATGATAAATCTGAAGCATTTACTGGCCTTGAGGCTGCTATTGTCCTTATAGCATTCGTAGTTGTAGCTTCGGTTTTCTCATTTGCCGTTCTGGGTGCGGGATTTTTTACGACAGACAAAACGCAGGACGTATTATATTCGTCAGTACAGAGTGCAGGCGCGATGCCGCAGCTTCTGGGCAATGTATACGGCCTTAAAGGTGAAAACGGCATAGGCTCGATAAGGTATTCCATATCTCTTTCGCCTGGAGGGGATATTCTTGATCTAAGCAGCATGGTCGTAACGTGGAGTACAAGTGAAAATATAGAAAACATCGAACCGAACGACCCGCTATACAGTACATCCATAGACAAAGGGCATTGGGGAATTATTGACCGAAAACCTTCCTCCAAGTCAAACGACAATTTCCTAGAATCAGGAGAGACATTTACAATTCTCATTCACCTGGATTCATTGGATGAACTCAGTGAGAACGAAAAGTTTACGGTAGAGATGAAATCCCCGTCGTCAGGCGTTTTTATTGTCTCCGGAAATGCTCCGTACCAGGTTGACAAGGTAAATATTCTCTACTGAGAACCCGTTCACACGTATCAGTTCACCTCCATGCACCCTTTTCAGACAGCCGCCTTTCAAACAGTTCTTTTTTTACAGATTAAACCCCACTTCAAAAAATATTAATACAGGTCTGTACAATTTTACCAGAAAAGAGGGTGCAATAAAACTTATGTGTTCGGTTGGAGGCCCTATTGATATAGAGCTTGAAGAACGGCTTAAAGGCAAAAAATACAGGTGCAACGACTGTGGCACGACTTTCGAGGCTGTAGGAAAACATCCTGTATGCCCCTCATGCCAGTCTGAAAACGTGACTTTAATATGAAAATTTCCCTTAAAGACGAATATATTCTTATAAAGGGGAAAGAATCGTTTCTTGTTGCAGCATTAGCCGGGGAGCTTTTTGTTCTTTTTATTGAAACTTCAGAAAAAGAACTGTGCCAGACAATAGAAAAAGATGACATTATCGCGGTTTCGGCACCCGAAGGCGGTGACATAATGCATGCAGCTGTTCTTATAGAGCTTGTAAGGAAATACCGCCAGCCGCTTGTTGTGCTTCCGAAAGAACACCCGGGTTCAAAAAGACTTAAAATGGTCGTATCTGCGGGTCAGTCCATATACACGAGATGCGACATTAAAAGAGGTACACATCCCGAACAAAACGTAATATGTGCTTCAGAAGAGCTTGGAGATATCAGCCTTTATTCCCACGGTGGAGGAATAGAGATAGAACCGCAAAAAAAAAGTCATTATGAAATATCATTAATCAGCCCAAAAGACTTTTTTCAGGTTTAATTTACCTGACGGCGCTTTTTTAAAAGCCTGAAAAATGCCGGCTTAAAAATGCCCTTACCCGATTAACCTTATTTATCCTGAATGTAAACATTTTTCTAGTAAACATATTCTATTAAGGCAATTTTACCAGCCCTGTACTTCACAGGAGGATATGAGAAAAGACAAGCATTAATAGCCTTCTTTTCACATAACATTAGGTATTGCCGTGAGAGGAGGGTTGGATGAAGACTGAGGTCCTCAAGAGCATCAAAGATTCAGAAGAAGAGTACAAAAAAATTATCAGTACAGCTTTGGAAGAGAAAAAACGCACTATTGCGGATGCCGAAGCTGAGGCTGGCAATCTTATTGCGAAAGCACAAAAAGATGCTGAAGAGTACAAGAACAAGCGTATCGCAGACGCACGGTCTGAAGCGGAGAAGAACTTCGCAAAGATCGTAAAGGACGGCGGACAGCATGCTGAAGCTCTCAGAAAGAGGGCAACAGAAAACCTTGACAAAGCAGCAAATATGCTTGTAGAAAAGTTCAAGGTGAAGCTAAATGTTTAAAGTCCAGAGGATGAGCAAACTGCTCATCGCCGCGTCCAAAGATCAGCTTGACCCGATTGTACGTGAGTTGTACAGACATAATGTCTTTCACATAGAAGACTTTGTGGAGCAGAATGCTGAAGGATTCGACGGCCTTAAAATCGGAAAACCGATGGAGAACGCCCCGGAGACATCAACAGAACTGCTCAGAGTAAGGTCTCTTTCGAACACTATGGGTATAAAAGCCGATTCTGTCGAAAAAGAGGCACTTCAGAGCGCAGGCTCTCTCCACAAAAGTATCGGGGAGGAACTGCCGGCTATAGAAAAAGAGGTCGCAGCACTTGTAAGCAAACGAAACGAACTTGAATCGAAAGCCCGCGAATGCGAGCAGAAAATTCAGGAGCTTTCACCGTTTACATCTTTTCCGTATGATCTCTCTCTTTTGTCAGGATATGACGATTTTTCTGTAGTCGCAGGTCACATCCCGCATGACGTTAAACTGCCTGTTGACTGCGAGGAGTTTTTTGCGGAAAATTCTGAAGGAAACCTGTATATTGCTGTTTTTAAGAAATCCGGGCAAAAGGAGGTCGAGGATTTCCTTTCAGGCAATGGTTTCCAGTCCCTGCCAATACCAAAAGAGTGCGGGGATGCACTGGGCAGAATAAATTCGTACACTCATGAGAAAAACAGTCTCGAAAAAGAGACTGGTGAAATCAACGAGCAGATAGCTGCTCTTAAATCTAAGCACGCATCGTATCTTGTGGCATGCGATGAACTGCTCACGGCAGACGTGGAACGTGCGGAAGCACCGCTTAGATTCGCCACTACCGAGCAGACTTTTGTTGCCGAAGGCTGGGTTCCTACAGACAAGGCGAAAAGTCTGGTCAAAGATCTGGAGTCTGTTACGGGCGGAAAAGTGTTCGTAACGGAAGAAGAGATTGATTACGACAAAGATTCAGTGCCTATTGAATACGATAACCCCGACTTTTCAAAGCCTTCCGAGGTTTTAATGGATATCTATTCAAGGCCGCAGTATAATGAGTTTGATCCGACATTGCTCGTTGCAATTGTCTTCCCGATATTCTTCGGTTTCATACTGGGCGATATCGCGTATGGTCTTATACTGCTTATTGTAAGCGTCTGGCTGCGCAAATATCTCAAAGACAGCATTGCAGGTAACCAGCTTTTAGACGTTCTCAGAAACGCAAGTATTATGAGTATAATATTTGGTGTAATATTTAGTGAATTCCTGGGATTTGCATGCCCATGGGAGCCTTTCTTTATCAGCCGCCACTTCCATATCGGAGCGACGGAAGCTACAGGAGGAGGTCCCGATGCAATTATTCTGCTGATTATATCGGCATGGATAGGTATCCTGCATATAACCTTGGGAAGATCGATTCACATAAGAAACACCTGTATTCAGATGCACCCCGGAAAACACAGGAGCAAGGTAATATTTGCCCAGCTCGGCTGGATTATGGTAATGTGGGGGATTCTGTTTCTGATATGGACTATAGCCGCAATTCCGCTTATGCCCGATTTGACCGCAGGACCTATGGTCACAGGCTTCAACGTCTTCGCATTTATAGGTGCCCTGCTAATCGTCGCAGGAATTATCGGCATAGGGCTGGATTCGGCGCTTGAGCTCATGGAGCTCACGACAATTATAAGTCACGTATTGTCCTACACCCGTCTTGCAGCAGTCGGTCTTTCATCGGTTGCAATCGCAGCGGTTGTAAACTTCATCTCAATAGGCATGATGATAGAGCCTGCATTTGCAGACTTCGGTCTCATGAGCTTTGTGATGATTATAGCGGGAATTTTCGTATTCCTGATAGGACACATTTTAAACACCGCTCTTGGTCTCCTTAGCGGTGGTCTGCATTCGATTCGTTTGCATTACGTTGAATTCTTCACCAAATTCTATCAGGGTGGAGGAAAGAAGTACGAACCATTTGGAATTATAAGAAAGTTTACGGAGGAATAATATAATGGTAGTTGAAGGTATGACAGTTGAAGTTGCTCAGGCATCCGCAGTTGGATTTAAAGCAATTGGTGCAGGTCTTGCAGTAGGACTTGCAGGTATGGGAACAGGTCTCGCACAGCTCGGTATAGGTGGTGCGGCAGTAGGTGCGACAGCAGAGAACAAGGAAATGTTCGGTCTTGCACTTCTGTTCACCGTTATCCCCGAGACAGTCGTTATCTTTGGTCTTGTTGTTGCACTTCTTCTCCTCTTTACATAAACGGGTATACAAGGAGTAGATTTGACAATGGCATTGGATGCTGTAGTCGGTGAAATTAAGGACAAAGGCAATAAGGAAGCTGCGGCTATAAAGGCAGAAGCAAAGGCTGAATCCGGCAGGATTCTATCCGAGGCAAACTCTAAGGTTGTTGCAATTAAAACAGCGGCAGAAGAGGAGGCAAACCGCCAGTCGTCCCAGATTATATCAAGGGAGACTGCGGCTGCAAATCTTGCGGTCAAAAGAGAGGTTCTCAACGCCGAAAAAGACCTTCTGGACATGGTCCACAAGGCAACAGTCAACGCAATAGATGACCTGCCCGGTGATTTCCACAAAAAAGCCGTCAGGGAGCTTTGCAAGGCCGCTGCAAAAGAGCTTGGAGAAGGTGTTCTCTACTGCAACAAACGTGATAAAGAAGCAGTAGAGTCTGCAATATCCGAACTTAAGACTTTATCCGGATTTACACTGGCTGGAACAAAAGATATCTCCGGTGGCGTCATCGCCGAGAGCAAAGACGGGCTGCTTCAGCTGGACTTCAGTTACGGCGCCTATCTTTCGGAGGTCTGGGAGACCGGGCTTAAAGACGCATCAGAGGCTCTGTTTAAGTAGAGGGGATTAGCTAATGGCTGCAGTTAATACTACAGGCCCGGCTCCCTACATATACGCCTGCACACGTATGCGGGTCAGGAAGGCATCTCTCCTTCCGCATGAAGAGTATATGAGGATGCTTAATATGGAGCTCCCGGAAATAGCCCGTTTCATCGAGGAAACGAACTATAAAACGGAAATAGATGAGCTCGCCTCATCGTTCTCCGGCATTGATCTCATGGAGATTGGACTCTCATGGAACCTTGCAAAGGAGTACCAGAGAATAATAGCACTTGTACCCGGACATCTCAAGGCTTTTACAAAGAGCTACCTTTTAAAATGGGATATCCTTAACATGCTCACAATCCTCAGGGGAAAGAACCAGGGAGTTTCCGCAGGCAAAATAAAGGAGATTTTAATTCCCGCCGGAAGTCTTGACAAGGACAGTCTTGACAAACTCCTCGCAGAAGACTCAACAGACAGAATTATAGACAGCCTGAAAGGCCACATGCTCTATGACGTATTCGAGCAGGAGATTGCGGCAGCTGTTGAGTCAGGGTCTTTTTCACGGATGGAAAACGAACTTTACAAGGCGTATTATGCAATTCTCATAAAGGAGTCCAAGAGCGGTGTCAGGGGAGGGCATGCCTTCCTCAAATATGTCAGGCTTGATATTGACACGAAGAACCTTGAGACCGTCTTCCGCGTTAAAGGTGAGACAGACACCGAATCTATCAGAAATCTTCTGATTGATGGCGGAAGCTTCTCCGCCGATGAACTCGTCCGTTTCTCAGGAATGGAAAACATTGATGAGATGATAGATTCCGTAAAGAAGAGGATGAAGACAGGTTCGTTTGATGCAGTATTTGAGGCTGTAAGCGAGAAAAAACCGGTGCAGGAGCTTGAGGTAGGTCTTATCACGGCAAAACTTGCCGAAATGGACAGGCTTTCAAAGCTCTACCCTATGTCCGTTGCACCGATTCTCCTCTACCTCGAGATGAAGCATTACGAAGTCACGAACCTTCGCGCCATAGCACGCGGAAAGGAATCGAACCTTCCAAACGAGAATATAAAGGCCTGTATGGTGGTGCTTAATGGAAATAGCAGTAGTTGGTAACAGCGAGTTCATACTCGGATTCCGCCTTGCCGGCATCCAGAAGACCTACGCGGCAGACACCGATGAGGCGTTTGCCGACCAGGTCACAAAGGTTCTCGGCGACAAGGACGTGGGAATCATAGTTCTTAAAGGCGAAGACATGCAGAAACTGTCGTTTAGGCTTCGCACCACGCTTTCGGAGTCTGTAAAGCCGACCGTTATCACCATCGGAGAGGAGACGGGAGGCATTTCCATGAGAGAGAGAATTAAGAGATCAGTGGGTGTTGATCTGTGGAAGTAAAAGGAAAATCTAAAGGAATTCTAAAAAGGATTTCCGGGCCGGTCGTTACAGCCGTAGACCTTGAAGCACATATGTATGATGTGGTCAGGGTAGGCAACGAACAACTTATGGGTGAGGTTATCAAAATAGACGGCGATAACGTCATCATCCAGGTCTACGAGGCGACCGACGGAATCCGCCCGGGCGAGCCGGTTGAAAATACCGGGCTCTCCCTGGCAGTTGAGCTTGGACCGGGTCTTCTGACAAGTATCTATGATGGTATTCAGAGGCCGCTCGAGGTGCTCATGGAAAAGATGGGCAGCTTCATCGAGCGCGGTGTAAACGCACCGGGTCTTGACCATGAAAAGAAATGGGAGTTTAAGCCTGTCGTCAAAAAAGGCGATGCGGCAGGTCCGGGAGCTATCATCGGAGAGGTCCAGGAGACAAACATAGTCACAAAGATTATGGTCCCGCCGAACTTTAAGGGCGGCAAAGTCAAAGAAATCAAAAAAGGGAACTTCACAATTGACGAAGTTGTCTGTGTCCTTGATTCCGGCGAAGAAGTGACCATGATGCAGAAGTGGCCTGTACGTGTCCCGAGACCATACATCGAAAAGAAGAACCCTGATGTACCGCTTATTACAGGTCTTCGTATCCTCGACGGTCTTTTCCCGATTGCAAAGGGCGGTACGGCTGCAATCCCGGGTCCGTTCGGATCGGGAAAGACAGTTACGCAGCAGTCGCTTGCAAAGTGGTCCGATGCCGAGATTGTAGTCTACATCGGGTGCGGAGAGCGTGGAAACGAGATGACCGAGGTTTTAACCGAGTTCCCTGAGCTTGAGGACCCGAAGAGCGGAAAGCCTCTGATGGAGAGGACAATTCTTATCGCAAACACCTCGAACATGCCTGTTGCAGCACGTGAGGCATCGGTTTATACAGGTATCACAATCGCGGAGTACTTCCGTGATATGGGATACGATGTATCCCTGATGGCTGACTCAACGTCACGCTGGGCAGAGGCAATGCGTGAAATTTCGTCACGTCTTGAAGAGATGCCCGGTGAAGAGGGTTATCCGGCATACCTGTCAGCTCGTCTTTCCGAGTTCTACGAACGTGCAGGACGTGTTGACGCTCTCTGCGGCAAGATGGGATCAGTAACCGTTATCGGTGCCGTATCACCACCAGGTGGTGATTTCTCGGAACCTGTTACCCAGAACACTCTTCGTATCGTAAAGTGCTTCTGGGCCCTGGATGCAAAACTCTCGCAGAGACGTCACTTCCCGGCCATCAACTGGCTGAACTCGTACTCACTTTACCTTAACGCTCTTGCAAACTACTACGATGAGAACGTCTCACCTGAACTCAACCCGTTAAGGTCATGGGCGATGGAGGTTTTGCAGAAGGAATCCGAACTCCAGGAAATTGTACAGCTTGTAGGTTCAGACGCACTTCCTGAGGCGGAACAGGTCACAATCGAAGTCGCACGTATGATCCGTGAGGTCTTTTTGCAGCAGAACGCTTTCGACCCCGTTGATGCATACTGTTCGATGGAGAAGCAGTTCGACCTGATGAAGTCCATCAGAAAATATGCAGACCTTGCATACTCTACGCAGAAATCAGGATTCCCGATTGCGGCGATTATCGCCATCAAGTCCAAGAACGAGCTTGCACGCTTAAAGTACGTTGCAGACTACAAGCCAGAACTTGAGAAGATTCTCAAAGACATGGAAAAAGAGTTTGCAAAGATTAAGGAGGCCTGATTGGAAATGAAGGAATATCGCACAATTACCAAGATCCAGGGACCGCTTGTATTCGTCGAGAAGACCGAGCCTGTAGGGTACAATGAGCTTGTAAACATTGTCCAGTCTGACGGCACGGTAAAGCGTGGCCAGGTTCTTGATACTTCAGATGAGATTGTCTGTGTCCAGGTCTTCGAGTCGACTGCCGGTATAGGCAAGGACTCGGGAGTCCGCTTTACAGGCGAGACCATCAAGATGCCTGTCGGAAAGGAAATGCTCGGACGTATCCTGTCCGGTGCGGGTAAGCCAAAAGACGGCGGCCCCGATATCGTCCCTGAAAAGAGGCTTGACATCAACGGTGCAGCTATCAACCCGTATGCACGTGCATCCCCGTCAGAGTTTATCCAGACAGGTATATCGACAATCGATGCGACAAACACACTTGTCCGTGGTCAGAAGCTTCCTATCTTCTCCGGTTCAGGTCTGCCGCACAATGAGATTGCTCTTCAGATAGCACGTCAGGCAAAGGTTCCGGGCTCTTCGGAAGAGTTCGCTGTTGTCTTTGCGGCTATGGGTATCACAAAGGAAGAAGAAAACCAGTTCATGGCCGACTTCGAGCGTACAGGTGCTCTTGAGCACGCCGTCGTGTTCCTTAACCTTGCCGACGACCCTGCTGTAGAGCGTATCATAACACCGCGTCTTGCTCTTACAACGGCCGAATACCTTGCTTTCGAGCTCGGTTACCATGTGCTTGTCATCCTTACGGATATGACAAACTACTGTGAGGCACTGCGCCAGATAGGTGCTGCCCGTGAAGAGGTCCCGGGAAGGCGTGGATATCCGGGTTACATGTATACCGATCTTGCATCTCTGTATGAGCGTGCAGGTATCATCAAAGGTAAAAAAGGCTCGGTTACACAGCTTTCAATCCTGACCATGCCAGGTGACGATATAACTCACCCGATTCCTGACCTGTCGGGATACATCACGGAAGGCCAGATTGTGGTAAGCCGTGAGCTTCACAGGAAGGGCATATACCCGCCTATAAACGTCATGCCTTCACTGTCACGTCTGATGAACCTTGGTATCGGTGCCGGAAAGACGCGTGACGACCACAAGAAGGTATCTGATCAGATGTACGCCGGATACGCAGAGGGTGTCGACCTCCGTGGTCTTGTTGCAATCGTCGGAAAGGACGCACTTTCAGAGCGTGACCAGCGCTTTTTGGAGTTTGCCGACCTCTTCGAAAACAAGTTCGTCCGCCAGGGCCATGACGAGGACCGCTCCATTGCAGACTCGCTTGACATCGGATGGGAACTTCTGGCAACACTTCCGGAAGAGCAGCTTACGCGTATCGACCGCGACCTTATCCAGAAGTATCACCCGAAATACAGAAAGAAGGAGTGATCCCTGGATATGGCGCTTAAAGATGTAAAACCTACACGTTCAGAACTAATAAACCTTAAAAAGAAGATTAAGCTCTCCGAACGCGGGTACAACATCCTCAAGATGAAGCGCGACGGACTAATCCTTGAGTTCTTCAAGGTGCTTGAAGAGGCCAAGAAGAGCAGGGGTGCTCTTGCCGAGGGCTATGAACATGCAACCAAAACGATTGCGGTTGCAAACACGGTTGAAGGGTCAATCAGGGTTAAGGCGGCTGCAATGGCTGTCAAGGAAAACCCACAGATCTCTTTGAAGGAGAAGAATATCATGGGTGTCGTCGTCCCTGATATCGAGGCTTCGTCAGTCATAAAGACTGTTACAGGCCGCGGCTACGGTATCCTCGGTTCGTCCGCCGTAATCGATGAGACCGCGACGGCTTTTGAGGAGCTTGTCGAGGCAATCATCGAGGCGGCTGAAATCGAGACCACCATGAAGCGTCTCCTGGACGAAATAGAGTCCACAAAACGCCGTGTTAATGCCCTTGAGTTCAAGGTCATCCCTGAACTCTGCGAGGGACGTGACTTCATCAAGATGAGGCTTGATGAGATGGAAAGAGACGAGATTGTCCGTCTCAAAAAGATCCGGGCCAAGGCCCAGGCTAAATAATTTTTTTGCTTTTTTTAGAGACCTGTTTTTTCAGCTAATCCTTCCGGCAAAAGACTTTATGCAGTTTGTTATCCTGTATCCAAAAATCACCGCTGACTAACCGTATATTCCTCTTTTACAAGTAGCAGCTGGTGCGGATTTTTTGCAGGTAGTAATTTTGTGGAAAAACAGGAGGTTTTTGAGGTTATAATAAATTTAGGTAATTGTGTAACTTTTGCCCCATTACATTATGATGTTAGGATAGTGATCATGGTCAATCCTTCAAAATGATATTTTTCAAAAAAATATCTCCAAAGTCAATATTTGTTTAATCTATGAATCTAATTCAAGTAACTTTAAAATTTTTTTACCTTTATTCTCTAGACAATATTTTTGATTTCTGCTATTTGGTTTCTCTGGAATTGTCATTTCAATATATCCTCCTTTAATTGAGGGGAGTAAGTATTTTTTCCTAAAGTTTTCAGCATCTTTTAGATTTAAACTTTTTTGAAGCTCTTTGCGTGACATTTCTCCTTTTAAAACTTGTAATACTTTTATGACTTCCGGGGCAACTTCCGGGGCAACTTCCGGGGCAACTTCCGGGGCAACTTCCGGGGCATAGAAAATTAAAGTAACGCCGTTCTTATCACAGAACCATCTGGGAATAGGTAATCCATGATCTACACAAGATTTTTGGATCATTATACTACCGCGCCCCATCTTTTCCATTAATCCCCGCAGATAAACAACATGAGCTATATCAGGGTTCCTCAAGACTGAGATCTGCCCTGATGAAAGTTTACCTAATGTGACACCATCAGGAAGAGTACCAGTATTATTAATTTCCAGTCTGTTTGGATAAATGCTGACTATAATCCCTCCTGCAAAATTACTATAATCTCGGTGAACAAAAGCATTTACGAGACCTTCACGAATCGCAGCAGGTGGATAAAGTGATTTATCTTCACGTTTTAGATCATTGAGGCTAAAATGTGATTTCGTGGGCGTATTCCTCTGTATAAAGAGAAATACATCTTCAAGAGTCGAAATCAGAGGTCCCTCAAATGATTTTAAATCTTTATAATTTTCATCAGATTTATCAGACGTATAGCATGAAGCACGAACACGAACTTGTGGATATCTAATTGCAGGGTTCTTTCCAAAAAGGACGTCTCCACCATTTGTTAAACGACCATATTTAGAGACAGATAAGTCCTCAAGAATCATACTTGTGTTATCTCTATCCCGAAATTTGAAGCGACTGGATAATTCTTTCACTGTTGAAAATATTTCAGTTTGATCTAAATCATCATTGATATTGGCCGTTGAGAAACGTCGTTCCCATCTTTCAGTTTCAATTTGTTTACGGAGGATCATATCCTGAACTGTATAAATGTCAGCTTTTTTTGTAATATTATCTGCCCTGATGTAAACGATGTCATCATATGCATAGGGTACATCCTTACCTGCAGGAACTTCTATGACAAGAATATATTTTCCTTCAATTTCAGTCAATTCAACGGAAATAAGAACTTTTGGTGAGATATTTTGTTGAAAATTTTTTTCAATACTATTTAATCTTGATTTGGTTATATTGATCCCTTTAATATTACCGGTTTCATCCACTCCACATAAGATATATCCTCCAGATGTGTTCAAAAAACCACAGACGATCTTGCCGACATGTGAAATATTCTGACATTTTTCTTTGAATTCAATATTTTGCCCCTCTTCCCCAAGCATTAGGTACTCATTAAGCTTATTGAATTTCATAATCTACCTCCAGAGTCACGTATTGCTTTAGAGACATGATTATAGTCTTCAAAATTTTCTTTTACAAATGCTTCAACCTCTTGGTAGCGGAAAAATTGTGCATTTGCAAAAATGATGACATCATCATCAGAATAATACTTTTGAACCCAGTTCCCACTCCGCTTTGAAAGAGGCTTTTGTGAAATTAGTGCTTCCTCATACATATCAATAACACGGAGATCATCAAAAATACGGTTTTTTCCTAAGGAAAGTTTTTTTCTGCTTAATTTAGTGTCATATCCTAAATATTTAAGAAGCGATTTGGCGAAAACTACATGATCATGAACTAATAACCAGCGTGGTTTATTCAGCTCAATAGCCTTTTTTAACTCCTGATGCGTTATAGAAATTTCTTCACCATTTCTTCCAGATCCATAAAATGGAGTTATCAATCCTAGAAACAGATCACAATTTACTACTGCGTTGATGCAATTCTCAAAAGCAGAGCGATCGGAAAAAACTGGAACTGTTCCTTTATGTGACATCCAGACCTCATAACCATATTTAGTCAAAAGTGTGTAAGTTTTATCTAAAAGTTCCTCAAAACCATACACAGTAGATGACACAAAAATTGTTAGTTTTTTCTTATTTTCCATTTAAACACCGCTATTATCTATAAAAGATCACAATTGACTATTTTAGAAAGATTCTTACTACTGAGGATTACAGTCTGATCACTTAATATTATTGTGATAACTTTAGATTTTTTCCACTCTCACTGAAATTCCATCAAAATTATCTTATTTTTCATGTTAATCGTCATCTTTGTTACTTCTGTTTTTCATTGATCCAAAAAGAGAATCCTATAATATTTTGGGAATTTTAAGAATTTTCCTCTTCAACAGTTCAATTCCATAGTGAGAATAAATAATATATTATATCCTCAATTTTTATCAGGAAAAATTTTCAAACCCAGAATTTTTCCGGGAGACGAACAGGAATTGACTGAGCAGGAAAAAGCTCTCACCGTAGCATGTATAGCTCTTGCAGTCATCATTATAATTTTTTCAGCACTTATTTTTCTTTGCGGTGAAATACCGGTTTTTGCACCGGACTCCCAGAACCCCGGCAACTATGAAATAACCGGAAATTTCAGCGCCAACCCGGGCATAGCATGCGATATCACAGGGTACACTAACGTGATAGAAGAACGATACAATACCTCACTTCCAATTCCCGGCTACATCACTGAAAAATACGGTGAAATCTACATCCCTTACGGTGTTACAACCTGTGACCTTGTTGAGTTCAAAGATTTCGGGCTTAAAGAGGACAACAGCACAGTCCTTCCTGTGCGGATTAAAGATAAAAAATACAGCGTTAATCTGATATTCAACGGCAATGAAATCAGAAATGAAACAAAAAGGAGTCTGGACTACTATTCCGGTTTAATTGACGACGACAGTTATCCCGGGGAAAAAATTCTGTCTTTAGGTTATTCCAGAGACCTTACAAATGAAAATTTTGATTATTTTATTTTTTCAGTTAACTTTCAGTCGGAATCAGCAAATAACTACGGGATATACATAAAGCCGGTTCAGTCAACAAAGGCCGCAAAAAATTCATCCGGCATTTTGTATGCAGTGTACTCATCTGATGACATCTACTATGACCCCATGCTCCCGGTACCGTGAAAATAAAACAGACGGCATGAAAAGCCGTCAGGATACCGGCAAACCGGCAGAATGAAGGATTGAAAATAAAATGAATTTCTTAGAATACCACAATACGTATGTTAAAGGATTTTTTGTCCGGAACAGAGATTAAATATTTTATATATTTGCCTTTTTAAGTCCTATGCGGGGAAAACAACAGCAAAATATATACTTCAGGCATGTGTGTTGCAACCAAAGCTGCTTTTTACCCTGTTTATATTTAATTATGGATAGAATACGGTCCTTTAACGTGAAATGGCATACCTCCGGAAAAATTAATTTATTTTGATCTTTTCTCCAGGAATTTCAGGACTGTGGGCAGAATCTCTGCTATTGGCCCGAAGTTCATCGAATCGGCAGTACCAAGGAATACACCCGGGTCAAGGTTTTCCTCAAGGTGCTTTATCCCTACCCTGTTCATGTAGGCGTTGACCTGCTCAAGCGACTCCTTTGCCATCATCTGGCTGAACCCTGCCGGTGCCCCGAGAATGTTCATGACAGCGTCACGATAGGCCAGAAGACCTGCATATGTTATTGCCGTAAGTGCGGCACACATGTCGCAGACCGGCCCGAGAAGTTCTGCAGGCAGCTTGAACGCATTGCCGCGGGCCTTCTTTCCAAGTTCGTACATCGTGTCAATAGCTTCTTTGGAGGCATAGCCTTCTGCAATATACACCTGACCCTTGTTCTCCGGAACAGAACCGGGATGATATGATGTTACTTCAACCTTGTCGGCAATACCAAGGTCTTCAAATATCTTGTAGAACAGAGTCGTCGGGATTGTGCATGCATGTGTAATTATAGCCCCCTGTTTGATATCCCCGGCAAACTTCTCGATGATTCCTTTTTGCATGTCCCCCTTCGGAAGCCAGGTGATTATGAGGTCAGCGTCCTTTACCGCCTCCCTGTCGTCCGTCGTTACCTTCAGGCCGAGCTCTTCAGGGTGTACGAAATGGATTGCACCTTTCGGAGGTTTCGGAACGGTTTTTGCAAGTTCGTTGACCTTTTCCCTTATCTTCGGCATTATCTTTTCGGGATCGTCCTTGTGCGCCTTTATCACTTCATTATAGTCAAAGTCTTTGACTACAGTGAATTCCCCCCCAAATGAAGGATCAGAGATAACTATGTTGTCTATTCCGGCCAGATACTTAAGCTCGGCGCCCATAATCACCGTGGAGTGCGCCATTGCTATCTCCGGCTTTCCGACCTTTTCTGCAACTTCACAGGCTCTTGCAAAGTTGGTTATACCTGTTGCCGCGTGCGTCCTGTAGCAGCCGGCACCTAAAATCGCAACTTTCTTAATACTCATCTTATGCACCTATATCTATCATAGTCTGTAAAAAATTTAATTTCTTTACATTCTATGATATTTCTTTTTATTATTTAAGTAAGTAGTAATATTTTTTTATACAATTTACTTAAACAATATGAAAAAATTGGCTTTATTTATTATAAACTTTATTATTTGATCCTATAGAAAAACAAATGAAAAAAACTTAAAAAAACGTATTCTAATCAGATTTTTTCATGATTTTTGCAAAAAAAGTATATTTGCCATTATTTCCTGCATATCCTGAATATAATACGTAAATAAACAGCGGGACAAACTTCCTGAAAAAGATTATTTTCAGGGAAATAAGGTTCCGCTTAAACCAGCTTTATGGAATTTTTCAGACCGCATGAAATTTTTTCCGAAAGGAAAGGTATCGTAGAGCAGATTATCGTACTGTCGCTTTGATCATATGCGGCTTTGTCATCCGAGTATGCGCGGCATACTTCTGATTTCAGCCCGCAACTGAGATTGTCGACAGTCACCTGCTCCACCCATGAGTCGGCATCGCTTATCCTTATCCGGTCAACCCTGCCGTCAAGCTCCTTTGCAATAACCCAGGAGACAAACCGTCCCCCGAGAAGAGCCACACTTTCTCCTATAATACCCTCATCAGCCATTTTGACAATATCAGAAACAGTGTTTTTGACGGAAACCCTTTCATATAAAGGCGTTGAAGGAAGAGACACCCAGTGAGCATCTCCGACATAAGTATATCCTATCTTTTCAGGGTAAACGTTCGACTGACCCGCGGCTTTCACAGCACGTGCAAGAGATTCCAGTTCTCCTTTCCCTATAGGTGCATGCGTCAGGCCCTCCTTAACCTCTTCACGTATAATCTGCATAACTCTCGGAAGTCCGAACCTGCCCCTTTTCGCCGTTCCGGGTGAATAGCCGCACATATAACCGTGATGGTTCTTCGGAAATCCGGTAATTATACCGTTCAGACCGGAACGAAGACCAATACGGCATTCATCCTCGTAGGCACCGTTTGTAACCACTATTTTTCCGGGTGCAAGAATCCTTGCCACAGCAACCGCCCTTGAAAAGGCGTCGAGACGGTTTTCTGCACGGTTAAAAGGGCCTCCCTCTATTACAAATATGTCCGCACCAATATCAAGAGCCGAAGAAAAGCCTTTGATGAGATCTTCATAACCGTCCCCGGCGAACATAATCGCTTCAACGGGTTTGCCATACTTTTTCGCGAGTCCTGCAACGTCCACGGCTTCTTTAAGCGGTGCAGCGTGCCCCTCCGCTCCCTGGACGCATGTAAGATTAACCGCAACCGACGATGAAACTTTTACCCATTCATCCCTGTCGCAGAGGTCCTCCTTTTCCTTATCGACAAGTCTTACATGAATCCTGTCCCGCGGGCAGCCTTCAAACGGAGGGCCCTGGTTATAGCACCACCCTGAACAACCAGTAATTTCTTTAGGAAACCTCATCGGTCCGTAGCTTCCGAAATGGTCCAAATCCAGCGGGACCTCGGTGTTCTCCCTTATTTCCTTAAAAAGATCTATTCCCTTCATCCCGTTCGCTTCGGCGATATCTGCAAATGCATAGGCGCATACGTGAACAGACGCACCAATGGAATCGGAAAGAAAAGAATTTCCCATTATATCGATTTTGTCCAGGTCCGAGGCGCAGGTCCCTACAAGGACCTCCGTTAAATCGCAACCTATAGGAAACCTCTTAAAATTCATCCCCAGTTTCATCGTTTCGTTTCTGTCAAGACGCGATACGCATTCGACAATCTCTGCCGGGTCTTTCTTTGTTTTTGAAAGCTCCCATGCGGCCATTGGGTCCGATACAGCTCTTCTGATTACATCTTCCATATGTCATCCTGCCAAAAGGCAATGTATGTTATTATTCTAAAATAATACTTATTAATTCATACTAATTTTATTAGATTTAATAAAAAGAGCCTACAGCCTAAAAGATGCCTATTATACAAAAGTTTTAAAATACGGATACGGACCTGATTACTGCAAAAACAGAAATTAAAAGGAATTGAATTTTAAAGACTCTCTCAAAATCAAAAGCCGGACAAAACTTCAGAAATAAAGGATTTCGCTTTTATCAGCTTTTATTTCTCCTTTCAAAACGTTTTCAAGGAGAAGGAGAGCCTTTTTCACACCATAATCCTCCCTTTTCATAATCTGGTGCACATCAGAAGACCTCAAATCCGCATACATACCTGAAGAGGCTACAACCTTTAAGTCATTGGTCAAAACGGCGATCGCACCTTTTCCGATGCCGGCCGTAGTGCCTATGCCTATATCCGCACCGGTCTTTGACCTGACGGCTTCGGCCATTTTTACCGCCATTAAATTATCCTTCTCCTGATCATACACCTTTATGTCGTCTATCGTTTCCTCAGGTTTAAGGGGTTCAAAACCAAGAATACTCCTGACACCTGTAAGCGTCGGAATGAACAGGGACGCCACAAGCGACAACCTGTACACCTCAGGGTCAAGGTCAATAACGTAATCATTAAAGTACCCGCGTGAAAAAGCGTGGATTTCCATACCTATTCTGCCGTGGGTGAAACACTCGGCGGTAGCTATTTTTATCATTTTTTCACTTTCTGCGGTTTAGAATTTTCAGTATTTCAGAACTTATCCTGCACGCCACCCTGTCAAGGACCCATGGAGTCACCGGCTCCCAGTCACGTATCAGTTTTCCGGTGCCTACCATCACGTGGTTCTTTGTAATTCCATAACTCTGAAGACCGGTAATTATCGGATTGTCGGGACTGCCTTCGCTTATGTCAATGACCTTCACCTCCTCGTCACCAACTCCACCTACACCCATCGTGCTTATTGTTGAGCCGCCGTAGCTTTTGACATGCCTGATTATTTCAGCCGTTAAGGGGAGAGTGTCCCCTCCTGCAACTTCAATGCATACAACATCGCCTTTAATAAAATCAAGGTTGTTTTCACAGGCATTTTCAGGGATTCCGGTTACTTTTTTCGTGCCGGTGTCACCGAGAATCCTTTCAATGAAACGGACCTTGAAATCACCATTCTTTGCTCCGAGCAGTTTAAACGGCTGATCGTCGGAAGAAATTTTCTGACCGTCAATAAGAGTAAGCCTTTCAGGGCCGCCGCCATGGACACCGTAAAGGTTGATGGCTGTGCGCAGTCCAAGCCTTCCTGCACCCACAAGGGTAACTTCTCCAAAAGGGACTTTCTTTTTTTCCAAATCTTCGATGGACATTATATCACTACATAATCCGGTTCCAAACGGATTGTCAGGCAGAACATCAATCCGCTTTGTCTGGTTTTTGGTTATTATTACTAAAATAATTTTCTTTATGAATAAATATTAAAGATCCGTGTTGGAGGATCAGATATTGAAATCATATATCTGCAAAAAAAGACTTTGGAAAATACAAAAAGGCGCCGAAAAGATAAAAAATTTAGATCCTAAAATATTAAAAAAGATATATTCCGGTTATATCAGTGGATGACTGTCCACGGAATTTTTGTATCGATTACATTGGCTTTTACGCCGAGTCCTTCTATCACTCTGCCAAGTTTGTACAGGCCGGGAAGTTCGGTTGCATAATGTGATGCGTCCAAAAGAACAAAGCCGGAATTTTTTGCGGCAACTGCGCATGAATGAACCAGATCACCTGAAAGGAAAAGGTCTGCTCCTTTTTGCTGTGCTTTTTCTATGAGACCCGGATTTTTGAGACCAAAACCGGACACCAGGCTGATTCTTTCAATCATCACGTCACCCCGGTAGTTTACCGTTCTGATAAAGTTTATACCAAGTTTTTCCATTACATCTCTGCAGAATTCAGAGAGTGGAACCGGCCCGCATTTTAAAGTCCCGATTCTCCCAAGCCCGGTATTCTCATCAAGAACTTCCTCGGAAATGACATTAAGGCAGTCGGCAAGTGCGTCGCAGGCTCCGCCTCTGACGATATCCCAGTTGGAATGAATAACGTATGCAGGAAGAGGAGGTTTTTCCGCCGGGGGATGATGAAGGATTAGAAGGTCATAACTGTCGTAGTCTGTAAAGTCCCCGGCCCCGGGAGATAGGTAGTCCATAAGGACCAAAACTTTTTCCACTTCAAAATCGCAATCACCCGTCCTGTCTGTAAGACCGATTTTATCGTTGTCCAAAGCCAGATTTGGAGGTATTTTCTCTTCAATTCTTTTAAAAAGATAAGACGCCTTTATTTTTCCCACCCCCAAAATCAATGACCTCTGATTTTAGTCTTCCAAGGTTATTTGTGATAATATCGTTGCAGTCCACAGAGTTTACGGATGAAACAGTAAAGGCATTTTTCTTCAGGCTTTTCACAAATTTTTCCGGGTTCTTTTCTTTGAAAAGAATCCGTTCGTAAAATTCCATCGATGCCGCAGCATATAATACCCCGTCCATTGAGAGTGCATCCTCCATAGACCTGCGCAGAATTTCGATTGCAATGGTCATTGTACCTGAAGTTTTTGAATTCAGACCACCGGAATGCAAAAGTCCACCCGCTGGTGCGTTCATTGTTTCAAGCAGTTTTCTGCTGTGATTGATTTTTTTCAAAGCATCTCCGCTGCCATCAGAACACGGGTTTTCAACAATAAAAACATCCGGAGTCCGTAACTTCAGAAGACTTTTTGGGTCCGTTCCTCCGAAACCCGTCGTATCAACAATCATGTCCCATCTCTCATCCGAAACCTCTTCAATGCAGCCTGCAACCCTAACCCGGTCACCGAGAAGAAAATGCGTCTGGGGGTTGATATCGACAACCGTCACACGGGACTTTTCAGACAGGCAGTCTGCAAGCTTTGCACCCGTAAGATATGAACCCATAATAAGACATTTCCCGGGAGAGATGCGTTTTTTCATCATCCATTCAAGTACTGAGAGGACTTTTACTCCTGCAACAGCGTCAATAAGGTCGTATACTGTACAGTCCGAAAAAAAAGTCATAACAGTTGGAGTGATTCCCGTTTCGCAGGTTATGCTATCCGTCATATTAATCGTCTCATGAAATTATTCCGTCAACAAACCCGATTCTTTCCAGAGCAGTTTTAATTTCGTCTTTTACGGCTTCATAGACTGTTTTTCCGTGGGCATGATGCGGGGGGGAAATTGCTGCCGAAAGAATTCTTCCCCTGCAGTCCATTATTATAAGCATTGACCCTGAGCCAGGAACTCCAAGCCTTCCCCTTGCAATCACGAGGTCGGCCCCTGTAATGTCGAGTGCAAGACAGGCTTTTTCCACGGCCGGCATCCTTGAGGCATCGCAGCAGTTTGTATATACATTAAGATGAGAGGCCAAAGAAAGCCCGAACTTTTTTAATACTTCGTTTATAGCCTCCACTTTCTGGTCATTGCAGTTCGGGACGACAATTTTCTTTGAATCTTTGATATATTCCCTTATCATTTCGGTTTCACCGGGAGTGTCCCCCCTCCTTTCACCGTTCATCGACTCCAGAAAAGCGTTTTTGATTATATCTTCGAAACTCATGTCTTCTTCCTGAAAATCAAAAAATTCTACTCATGCCGTATTACCTGACCGACAGGAACTATTCTTCTCTGCGACTTTTTGGAAAACCGGATCTGCGGACTTAATTCCATTTCTTCTACGACTTTCAGGACGCCGTCAAGCGTTCCGCAGACAGGAGAGCCGACACCTTTCACTTCAAGAGGATAATTTACAGGGATTACTGTGGCAAGATTATCAGCACCGGCCATCAGGGAATACCTGACGTTTTCAGGCCCTATGGTAGGTGTCGGGACGGTAATCCTGATTTCAGGGAACAATATCCTGGTTACCGCTATTGTAAGCATCTGCTCCCTTAACGGACACGGAGGGCAGTTTTCCATAGGTGTACCCCTGTAAGGATTGAAGCCCATTATAGGAATTTCTCCGAGACCTGAAAATTCCCCCAGGAAATTCAGGTGATTGAAACGGTCTTCATAAGATTCGCCTATTCCTATAAGAAGTCCTGACGAGAGCTCTATGCCGCTGTCGCATATCTTTCTGCACACATCTATCCGGCCTCTAAGTGACTCACCCGGCTTTAAGTAACTGAATATCGCTTCATTTGTCGTCTCAAGATTGCAGCATACCGTATCCGTTCCGTAGCCGGCCAGTTCTTCAAGAGAGTTTTTGTCCAGGTCAAACCCTACATTGACTAAAAGTTCAAGAGATGTATTTTCCTTTACGATAGAAGCGGCCTTAACTGCCTGCTTCCCCCCGAACCCGTGACCCCCGGAACAGCTGACCCTCGGGATGCCCGACTCCTCAATCTTTACCGAGGCCCGGAGTATTTCTTCGTCGGTCTTAAAAAACGGCTTATAGTACCCGTCAGGAGATGTCCCTGCGGCAAAACCGCAGTACTTGCATTTAGGTGTGATACTGCACTCGTTTGTAATATGAATTGTAGATGTCAGTTTTACGGTTTTGCTGTATTGCTTTTTAATTCCAAAGGCAGTATCAATTATTTTTGAGAATTCATCATCATTTTTCGGCTGGAAGAGGCGCAAAACATCACTTTTGCCAGGTCTTATCCCACACTCCGCCATTTTCAGGATATCTTCAATCATTGTTTCATCACATATATGGTTCAGGTTATGCAATATTAAATTTTCATATTAAACCTATTTTTAATATTACTAAATCACTAAATATTTATTATTTTTAATACCAAAGAGATCAGACTGCAACAGGTATACTAAACGAAAAAAGAGGTATTGCAATTGTATCCCGAGATTGTAATCGCAGGCTGCGGAAATCCGTTATTTGCCGATGACGGGTTCGGTCCGGCTGTAATTGAAGAGCTTAAAAGAACCGTGCTTCCCGGAAACGTAAAAACCATCGATGCCGGGCTTGGCGGGCCTGAACTTCTCTTTAGCCTGCTTGATCCTAAAACCACAAAAAAACTGATTGTAATTGACATCGTCGATTTTTGCTCCGTGCCTGGCGACATTACGAAATTCAACCTTAATGAGGAATTTGAAAGAAAACTGAAGGACGCAGAGCCCGGGGGTATCTCATCATCTCTGGAAATGCTTAAAAATAAGATGGACGTCCATGTAATCGGGTGCCAGCCGCAAAAAAAAGGGGGACTGTTTATGGAAATCGGTCTCTCAAAAGAAGTCCGAAAAGCTGTACCACGTGCAGTCGGGATGGTATTCATACTTGTGGGAATTGATTTTCGCAGCAGCTGCGCTTTTAACAGGTGTACTGAGGTGTCTGAAGATTAATAAAAATAAAAGACCGGAGTACATAAAAATTAAAAATAATCCTTTTACAGCTTTTTATTAATCAGGACCTGTTTTTTAGCTGTTAGATCATATGTTTTTAATTAATAACCATATATGGTAATGCTTATAAGGTAAAATTATTAGATTTAGTATTACATCAATACAATTTTTTAGAATTATTTGCTAAACTTTATATGTTTTATTCTTAAACATTTATTGCCCCTTTCAGAGTTTTGATATTTTAATTTTAAGAATCTGACAAAATTCAAAAGATTTCTTTCTCTTAAAAGGACTCTGAACAAAGGTTAAAAGGATGAACTGATATGGTAGCATATTCAGATACAATCGATCTGTATTCAGACGACGGCAAACTTCTCAAAAGTGATGTTAACCTCGGGCAAATAAGTCCGATGATTAACCCCGCTGCGAATAAGATCATCGATCTGACTAAAAGAACGATTAACGTCAATCTTGGAGGTATAGAAAATGCCCTCAGGACAGGAAGGATTGGTAAAGGCAAAAGCAGAATCAAAGGAAGGGAACTCGATATTCCGATTCTTGAAAACAAGGACAGTCTCGTTGAAAAGATTAGGAGCATGATCCAAATCGAAGAAGATGATGACACCAACATTCTTGAATTCAACGGCGGAAATCTGCTTCTTGTCCAGGTCCCTTCAAAAAGACTGCAGAACGCGGCGACATACGATGCGGCAATAAGCTCTGTCGCATCGGCTGTGACATATTCGATAATCGACCAGTTCAAAGTCGATGCCTTTGACGCTTCAATGGTTAAAGCCGCATGCTGGGGTTCCTACCCGCAGACTATGGACATGCAGGGCGCCCTTGTCACATCTATTCTTTCAATACCGCAGAACAACGAGGGAATCGGATTTGCGCTCAGAAATATACCTGTAAACCATTTCGTCATGATGACAGGAAGAAACTCGCTTCAGGGCGTTGCACTTGCTTCAACCCTGGAAATGGCCGGACAGTACGAGATGGGGGCCGCAATCGGGCCTTTCGAAAGAAACCTTCTGCTCTCCTACGGACACCAGGGCCTCAACGCCGACAACATGGTTTACGACATCGTAAAGGACAACGGACAGTCGGGAACAGTCGGCACTGTCGTCCAGTCACTTGTCGAACGGGCTCTTGAGGACAGGGTAATTTCCCCGGGCAAAAAAGGCGAATACTTCAGATTTTACGATACCAAAGACCCGATGATGTGGAATGCATATGTCGCGGCAGGACAGCTTGCCGCAACAATCGTAAACTGCGGTGCAGGAAGATTTGCGCAGGCGGCTTCGGCGACGCTTCTTTACTTCAACGACCTGATTGAGCACGAAACAGGCCTTCCGTCCTGCGATTTCGGGCGTATGATGGGTACAGCCGTAGGATTTTCATTCTTCAGCCATTCCATTTACGGAGGCGGAGGACCCGGAATTTTCAACGGAAACCACGTCGTGACAAGGCATGCAAACGGTGTGGCGATTCCGTGTGCCGTTGCGGCCTGTGCTCTTGATGCAGGGACGCAGATGTTCTCGCCTGAGAGTACATCAAAGATAATGGGCGAAACTTACGGCCAGATAGACGTCTTCAGAAAACCGTTGCACCAGATAGCGAAGGGTGCAGGGGAAGTCGCCTGATCAGCCTGCTGTTTTGAGAACAGAATTTTTCAGAAAATGTTTAGGACAAATATTTTTTGACGGGATTTTAGTGATAATATGTATAAACCCCAATATGGTCCGGGAACATCAAACGTTGCGCAAAACCGGCGTAACCAGATGAACCCCGAATATGAACTGCAAAAAATCAGATCTGTAACAGACGAGGACATTATCATGATCCTCGGGCACCGTGCTCCAGGGCAGGCATACCCGTCCGCCCACCCCCCGCTCTCCGAACAGCAGGAGCCCGAAGACCCGATGAGAGAACTGGTCAAACCGACGGAAGGGGCAAAGGCCGGTGACCGTGTCCGCTATATCCAGTTTGCAGACTCGATGTTCAATGCGCCCAGCCAGCCCTACCAGAGGACATACATGGAGATGTACCGCTTCCGGGCAATAGACCCGGGGACTCTTTCAGGCCGCCAGATTGTAGAATGTCGTGAACGTGACCTCGAAAAATACGCCAAAATACTTATCGAGACAGAAGTCTTCGATCCTGCCACAGTCTCGTGCAGGGGGGCAACCGTTCACGGGCATTCACTGCGCCTTGCAGAGGACGGCCTTATGTTCGATGCTATTCAGCGCTGCATACTTGCAGAAGACGGCAATGTCTGCTATGTAAAAGACCAGGTGGGAGTCCCGCTCGACAGACCTGTTGTTGTAGGAAAGCCTATGGACGACGAATGGCTCCGCGAAAAAAGCACCATATTCCACTCTCTTGTAGGAACGGCACTGCGCAGGGACAGCGAATATATCGAATACATCCAGCGTATCCACTCGCTGAGAACTAAATACGGCTTCATGCCTTCCGAGGAGTGAAACCATGAGTAAAATCGAAAAATCACAGAAACTTTTTCTGAATGCTCTTAAAGAAAAATTCAGGGGACAGGATATAGAATCCGAAAGGACCACATTCTACAACTTCAACGGCGTCAGGCAGTCCCCGCGTAAGCGGGAGTTCATGGCTGAAACCGCAGAAATCGAAAAAAAACGCGGCATATCGATGTATGACCCCGAACGCTGCCATCTCGGCGGAATTCCTATGGGCCAGCGCCAGCTTATGACATACGAGGTCTCCGGAACCGATGTCTTCGTAGAAGGCGACGACCTGCACTTCGTCAACAACGCCGCAATGCAGCAGATGTGGGACGAAATCAGAAGAACCGTCATTGTAGGAATGGATATGGCTCATGCCACCCTGCAAAAGCGGCTCGGAAAAGAGGTAACTCCGGAGACAATCAACGAGTACCTTCACACCCTCAACCACGCAATGCCCGGCGGTGCCGTCGTACAGGAGCATATGGTCGAAACACACCCGAGCCTTACCGACGACTGCTATGTCAAGATATTCACAGGCGACGACGAACTTGCTGACGATATAGACCCGCAGTACCTGATAAACATAGACAAACTGTTCCCTAATAATCAGGCCGCAGAACTAAAGGAAGAAGTCGGAAAATCCATATTCCAGGCGATTCACATCCCGACCATCGTCTCAAGGACATGCGACGGGGGTACAACCTCAAGATGGTCCGCAATGCAGATTGGAATGTCCTTTATCGCCGCTTACAGGATGTGTGCCGGTGAAGCGGCTGTAGCAGACCTTTCTTTTGCCGCAAAGCACGCAGGTGTCATCCAGATGGGGACTATTCTCCCCGCCCGCCGTGCGAGAGGCCCAAACGAGCCAGGAGGCATCAAATTCGGCTATTTCGGCGACATGATACAGGCAAACCGCAAATACCCAAACGACCCGGCAAAAGCCTCTCTTGAAGTCGTGGGTGCAGGGTGTATGCTCTTCGACCAGATCTGGCTGGGTTCATACATGTCAGGCGGTGTCGGCTTCACCCAGTACGCAACTGCCGCATACACCGACAACATCCTTGACGACTTTACGTACTACGGCATGGACTACATAAACCGGAAATACAATGTCGACTGGAAGAACCCTTCACCTTCGGACAAAGTAAGGCCCACACAGGAGATAGTAAACGATATTGCAACCGAGGTCTGCCTCAATGCAATGGAGCAGTACGAGCAGTTCCCGACAATGATGGAAGACCATTTCGGCGGTTCGCAGCGTGCCGGTGTAATGGCCGCTGCATGCGGTCTTTCGACGTCAATTGCAACCGGAAACTCGAATGCAGGGCTTAATGCATGGTACCTGTGCATGCTTATGCACAAAGACGGGTGGAGCAGGCTCGGGTTCTTCGGCTACGACCTTCAGGACCAGTGCGGTTCTGCAAACTCCCTTTCTGTCGAACCTGACAGGGGCCTTGTAGGGGAGTTCAGGGGGCCTAATTACCCCAACTACGCTATGAACGTCGGCCACCAGGGAGAATACGCGGCTATCGTGTCCGGAGCCCATTACGGAAGAGGAGACGCTTTCTGCCTAGAACCCCTGATTAAAATAACGTTTGCCGATCCTTCTCTTAGGTTTGATTTTACCGAACCGAGACGTGAATTCGCAAGAGGAGCTGTACGTGAATTTATGCCGGCAGGAGAACGCTCCCTTATAATCCCCGCAAGATAAAAACAGAGAAAAAGGAATATAAAAATAAAACTGCTATTTTTTCCTACACCATGGCAGAGAAATAACCTTCAAACTTTTTTATCAGGATTTTTTATATTATCCTTTCAGGTTTTACCGTTTCGTAAAAGGTAACGGCACTTCCACAGTAGAAGTCGTCACTTGTCAGGACGTTTTCATGCTTTTTTACGCCTGAAAATCCCCTTTCTTCAAGAACGGGCCGAAGGCCGGAAAACTCATAGTAATTCATCCAGAAGCGGTATGTCCTGTACTCGTCAGGTTCTGAAAAGACTATAGTCTGGTTTAAAAATACGTTATTCTCCGGGTAATGAAACGACTCCGAAAGTGCCATATGCGGTGAATCTTTCCAGAATCCCGTCTCTGAGACTTCCCAGTTTCTTTCACCGTCTTTCATAATCCCGGTTGTTTCTCCGTTCATCGTATCAAATATAAACATACCTCCGGGTTTTAAGGCTTTAAAAACAATATCCAGGAGCCTGTCCCTTTCAACCGGAACCAGAACGTCAATGTCGCAGAATATCATTACAATAAGGTCGAACTTCTCTTCAAAACTGATATTCAGGTAATTTTCGTTGATATAACTGATATCAAGGTGTTTTTCAAGGGCTTTTTCTCTCGCGTATTCGATTGAACGTTTTGAAATGTCCACACCGGTCACCCTGTGACCGCTCCCGGCGAAAATTTCACAATAAAGACCGGGCCCGCACCCTAAATCAAGAATGTCGGCGTTCTCCTTTCCAAGCCTTTCCAGGATCCAGCCGGTCGTTTTTTCAATTGCAGGCTTTTTCCTGCTTGCGAGGTCCGTATCCTGGCTTAAATGAATTTCAAGGAGTTTTTTTGAGATATATTCGTCATCCCACATGAAAGCGTCCCCCTTCTCGTATATTTCCGGTTTTTCCGATATTTCGCAGAGTTTTTTAAGATTCATATATTTTTTTCTCCCGATAATGGGTTTTTTTATTTTATATTCCTATTAAGCGTTCTTCAGGTGCCTGCTATAAGACCAGCCGTATTTTACACCTTCAGACCCGCACAAATCCGACCTGCCGGCAATGACCAAAGTCATGTTCCTTCTGCCTCCAAAATAAAATAGTAACCGGTCTCTAAGGGCTTTAATCCAGTGAACAAAGTACTGCTCCCGCTTAACGTGTAGAGGTTTGTAGTGTAAAAAGAAAATATCATAATGAATTAATGACTCTCCAGAAGACCAAATTACCTTTTTTAAGAAACATATTGTAAAGAATTATTATGATTTTCCCAACCTGATCAGGGTATTTTCCGAAACTTAAATTATTGCCTTACTTTCATTAAATCACCGAAAACATGCATTTCACAAAATTTACCGGACTAAATCTTCCCTGAGTTAAAATTAGAATTTTCTCTCCCTTGGAAGTGTTTTTACAAGACCGGCAATTTTAAAAAAAATTAACATAATAATATCTGTATATACTGGGGCCTGACAGACTCAGATGATTTATACTAAAGTTCTTATGATTATGAAGATAAATTACAATTTAGGTTATACATATTATATTGCCTGAAATTATCCCGAGATTCCAATGAAAAACGACATAAAAAGTATATTCGACAAGAAAATAAACTATTCCCAACTTGTGTTGTGTACTTCACTACTGTTTCTGCTTTTTATTTGCGGATATCTGCTTGGTGGCGGGTATATTGCATTAATATTTCCGGTTTTGTGGCTGCTTTGCTTAATCATCTTTTTTAAAAATAATAAAGAACGCTTTAAATTAGTTAAAACTGTTAAATCTATTTTAAAAGGAATCGTTTTAGCTGTACTTGTCCTGTTGCTTATTGAGGTGACAGATGTTGCCGTACTCCGTATTGTGGAAATATGGAGTTAACTTTTTAGAATTTCTGAATTTTCTTTTTAACTCAAGTAATGGTATGATTCTTATTTTAAATTTGACATTCAAATACAGATACTCCCAGACTAACAGGTACCATTTTGATATAGTGCAAAAACAACATTTTACTGAAAAGAAAAGATTACTATGGAGCCTGCGATAAAAACATTAGGTCTTTCAAAAGACTACGGCAGCCTGAGAGCTGTTGACTCGGTCAGCATTTCCGTTGAAAAAGGAGCCTTGTTCGGGCTTCTGGGACCTAACGGGTCAGGAAAGACCACTATTATAAAGATGCTTACAGGGCAGATTAAATCATCATCAGGCTCCGCTGAAATTCTTGGGGAAAACCCTTTCAAAAACGGGATTAAAGTGCGTGAACTCGTCGGAATAATCCCCGAACAGGAGACTCCGCCAAGCTTTCTTACGGCTTCGGAATACCTTTTCTTCGTCTCAAAAATAAGAAAACTCGGGGACACTTCGGAAAAAATAGACCTCTGGTTCGATTACCTTGACTTTTCTGATAAAAAGGACGTATTATGCAAGGACTTGTCCCGCGGGACCAGACAGAAGCTCATGTTTGCACAGGCTTTTTTGCACGAACCGAAACTTGCCCTTATAGACGAGCCTTTGATAAACCTTGACCCGGTAATGCAGAGAAAAGTCAAAAACTTCCTGAAGGACTACGTATCAAAGGGGAATACGATATTTCTTTCGACGCACATCCTTGAGACCGCAGAGGAGATCTGTTCCGATTTTGCAATACTGCACAAGGGAAAGCTCCTGCACGCAGGAAACGTTTCCGGCCTGAAGGAAAAAAACGTCAGGCTGGAAGACTTTTTCATGGAGCTTGTCGAAAAGAGGGAAAAGGATGTTTGACCTTTTTCTCGCGATGTTTAAGGAGGAGTGGAGGATGCACTCCACCCTTTTCGGAAGCCTCAATTTCGCATTGTTTCCCATACTTATTTTTGCAATCGCCTTTATGGGCTCGTTTCTGATTCCTATCATAACAAGTGTAATCGACACAATGGTCCTCGGGCTCGTGATTCATGCGCAGTTCGCACTTCTAGGGATTATGGTGGGGTCATTCGGGATTTTGGGAAAGGAGGTCATGAACAGAAGGCTCGGGCAGGCAAGCCTTGTTGCATATTCGGCAAGAAGTCTTCCGGTACCTGAAAAGGTCCTGTTTCTAAACTTCGTGGTAAAAGACATTCTATACTATTTTCTGCTCTGGATATTCCCGTTTGGGGCCGGATTTCTGGTCGCATCGCCGGTTCTCGGAATAAGCATATACTGGCCCCTGCTTCTGCTCCTTACGTCTTCGGTTTCATTTCTTGCAGGACTCTGCACAGTGTTTCTTCTGTCGGCAGTCTACGTGAGGAGCAAAAAAGCCGCCGCCATAATTGTTGCTGCGGCGGTTTTGGCAGTCATAATCTCTGCGTTTCTCTGTTCCCCTGAAACTGTTATAAAAGGTGTTTTTTTGCCGTTGACACTTTTCCCGTCGTTTTCATATTCAGGACTTGCGATAACCCTCATTATAATAGCCGTGATGTTTCTGCTTTCAATCGAATTCTTCACGCCATATGACAACGGCTCCGAAAAACATCACAAAAACCTTCTCGACAGGCTGACGAAGAAATATGAATTTTTCAGCGATAATATAATCGTTGCAAAGGATTTCGTCGACCTTTACAGGAGCGGTATCGGACTGGGACAGACTGTTTTCTCGTTTCTACTCCCGCTATGCCTGATATGGCTGTTTTTATCATTTTTAGGCGGATTAATTAGCCAGGGAATCATTCTCTTCACGCTTGCGGTCGTTGCAGGAGTCATCTCGTCGACCATGTACACGTGGCTTACGGAATTCGACTCGATTTCGGCATATTACTTCCTCCCGCTTAAAATTTCATCAGTCATAGAGGCTAAGGCAAAGACTTTCACGTTTCTTCAGGTTATCCCTGTTCTTTTTCTCTCTGCTGCGGGACTAATTTCAGGTTCCGCCGGTTATGTCCCGAACGCCGTTGTACTCTGCCTTTCTATTTCTTTTTTTGAACTTGGACTCACAATAAGGCTGTGCGGACTTGAGCCGGGGAATATGATATACAACGTCAGGGTTTTTCTCAAGTACATGCTGACAACAGGTCCCCTGATACTCGTCCTCCTCGCACTGACGTCCGCAAATCCTCTCCTTGCCTACGCCTCGGTCATAGTCCTTATCCCGGCATGGCTTCTTCTGAAAAGCGGGTTCAAAAAATGGGACGAAGAAGACTTTACAGGGCTGTAACCTTTTTCAGTAAAAACCCGCCTGATTCACAGTGGTTAACGCTAAAAATGGAGAAATGTGTGTTATAAAATTATTATTAAACTGCCGGCCAACTACCCGCTTGTCCGCGCAACAGAGAGAGAATTGTCAAAGGAATTCGTAAATTCCAAATTGAGAGCACTTTAGAGAGGAGTGCATTTTTTCTTATGAATAAATGAGTAACAATATTAACATCAAGAGGCATTTTCTGAAAACGTGTAGAGGACTGGGACGGAAAACCGCTTATACTACAACTTTTATAAGTCTCAACCGGGAGAGACAATAGAAGGGGGATGTTCACTCTTTTTTTTATCGATCCTGTAAAATTATAAGTCAGTCGAAAAATAAGAAACCGGAAAAAAAGAAAGAACCAATTTACCTGAATCACTTTCATTCTTTTTCCGGGTGTTTATCAGCCGGCTGGTATATTCCGGCATGTAAGTGTAACCGCATTATTGCAGATTAAAGTTTGCATGCCGGATTTTCAAAAAAACAAAACAGAGGTAAAAAATGAAAACCGGAAAAGGCATGTGGGCTTTAAGCCTGCTTTTGATTGCGGCACTCATCGGAATGGTCTTTGTTCCGACGGTCAGTGCAGAAGAAAAAATACAAATATATCCAGCATTACTGAAAAATTGACAATTATAAAAATTGGCGATGGTATTTCTGAGGCAATGCCGGAAACAACTGAAAAGTCTTCTCTGGATATCCCAGATTCTATTGAAAAATATGATCTTTTTACTTTGGACATCCAAAAAATGCGTGACCTATTGATAAGTGATAAAAAAATCCCTGTAACTATTGATGGAGTTTCATACTCAATGAACCTCAGTGAGATGGAAGTAAATGCACCTGACGTTAAGTCTCAAACATACTCATATGTTGGAAACCTTGAAGATACCAAAGACAGCGAGGTCGTTCTTACTATAAGTGAAAGAGTGTTAATTGCAAGAATAAATGTTAACGGTATTGACTACGTTATAGAAAGTACGCCTGATAAATCAAAATCTGGAAGAATTATTCATTACTCTCATAGATCTACCGACGTCAAGGATGACGGAAGTTCCTTAAATACAGAAGAAGATTACCTTGCCCATAAATATTATTCAGATGAAGAGCTCAAACAGAGAGATGATGAAGCTAAAATCGAAGAAGAGAGAATTAACTCCAAAAGTTCAACGAAGAGTTTAACCCCAGTCAGAATAAGGGTTTTTACAGATAACCAATGGATTTCAGATGAACCTGACTGGCTGGCTAAAGCTCAGGATATAATTGCAGAGCTAAACAACCAATTTCAAAGGTCTGACATATTTATAAGATTTTATGCACATTACGATACATCTAAGGCCTCAGCTTTGTCATCGGACAGTCAACACATAACATCACCATGTGATTCAATTATTCGTCAGGTACCAATAGAATATCTGAACAGTAACCATGAAGACATTGCTCTCTATCTTGGTGGTTACGATAGTTCTTACATAGGTATTGCAGCGACGTATGGTTATGATTGTCCAAATCCACTTCAAAGAAGATATGCATGGGTTCAGATGAAAGATGACCCTTCCTCATATGATGGAGTTCATGAAGACAGAGCAAAAGCTACAATTCATGAAATCGGTCATATATTTGATGCAGATCACCAGCAGGGAGAACAAAGTTCGGGACAGGGGGAATCATATAATCGTGCATATCAGTGGACAGAAAATCTGATTTTCACAAAACAAACTGTTATGTGGACACCTATTCTGAAAAGCAACACATTTGAAGTCTCTTCAAATGACTACCACGGCGACTACTACTGCAACAATGCACTGAGAATTTATGAAACAAAAAATATAGTTGCATCATATGCAAACTGAAGGATTAAAAGAAGGTTGATGAATGAATAGAAATAAAATTTTAAAATTTTTTGCAATAGTTCTGGTGCTGGTATTGGTTTCGCTCTTCCTGGTAATGTCACACATGATAACGATTCCAGGTGTAAACGAAGAAAAAATTGCAACGAGTTTTCTGAGTCTTTTTAATATAAGTGCCGGAGATGAAAAGTATACCTTTGGTGAAAACGCTACAAGAGAGAATATCATAAATAAAGGCTATGAAATTATGGAAATAAATGACACTTTCATTGAAGAGACACCGGCTCTGAAACGTGCATTTGAAGACGGCCATATTGCAATGATATATTCCGAAGACCGAAACAGTACTGCTGTCCTGAACGGGAAAGTGCTTGAGTACAACGGCTCTCTATATTACACTTTAATAGGCTGTGCATAAATATTTTACAGGGATATAAATGCCTTTTTTATTTGCGGCATAAACCAATGCGTAATATGAATGTCCAATAAGAAGTTTATATTAAAACCATGCTTATTTTAAGCAGGATGAGTGTTTAAGTGATGTTCAAACGTAATTACAGGGTTTTTAATGCCGGAACCATTCCCTTTCACACGGGATTTCGTAAGAATTCAAAGGGGGCAGGATTCAGGTGAAAACCAAAAACGGTGAACTGGTTATAAGTCTGCTTTTTATTGTTTTACTTATAGCAGGTGCAGTGCTGGTTTCTGTTACAGGTCCAAAGGATGATATATTCAGAGGCATTTCCGATAAAACGACAGAACTCTCAATTATAAACATTGAAGGTATTTCGGAAAAAATCACGGAACCAGTCAATGAATCCGGACTAAAAATACCTCATACTATTGAAAGATACGAATTATCAACACTTGACACGCAAAAAATGCGTGAGATGCTCAAAAACGGCGAAAAAATACCGGTCGTAATTGATGGAGCTTCATACACGATGAACCTCGGGAGAATGAGGGTCAATGCACCAGACGTAGTGTCGCAGACCTTTTCTTTCACCGGAAACCTGGACAACGCAAAAAAGAGTGAAATCGTCCTTACCATAAGTGAAAATACGCTTATTGCAAGAATCAATGTAAACGGCATAAACTATATCATAGAAAGTACTCCTGAAAAATCAGAATCAGGGAGGGTCATTCACTTTTCCTACAGGTCTGTTGACGTTATAGATGAGGGGAAATCCTTTTTGGAGAACAGAATCGACCGGATTAAATACTCTGTCCTGAGGATGATATCAAACTGAAATGCTAAAAAACGTGTAGAGAAATGTGCAATAAATGGTCTATATTAAAACTGTGATATATTCCGTGGGAGAAATCAACTTAAGAAAAAGGCAAGGGACTTATGAAATGTACTGATAAAACGGCAACAGTGATTGTTTTTATCGCGGTCTTCTTTCTGGGAATAATTGCAGGATACACCGTCTCAGATTTGAAAAACTCCGTTTACGAAAATAATACTTCAATGAGCATTCCGGACAAATGCCCGCAGAATGTCACAAACACTATGGAACTTACGGACGCACAGGCTCTTAAAATTGCAATAAATGACCCTAAAGTGATGGATTTGCTTGGAAACTACAGTATAAAATCGATATCATTTTCAAAATCAAATCTCTCAAACTACAACTGCAACGAGTACTCTGAGACATGCAAAATGAATTATACCATGATTACATTCGACCCTTATGACCCTGATCCAAAAGACTGCCTTCTGCCAACGAGGATATATGCTCAGATAAATGACTCATGCGAAGTTTCAACAGCCTACCACACATATCCGGTCTATATCGCAAACTGCGGCGACTAAAAACGTGCAAATCCATAAAAAAAGTCCTGATAACACCAAAACCGCAACAAAAATAAGGAGAAATCTGAATGAAAAACGAAAAAACATACAGGACATACGGGATACTTCTCGGTATTCTGTTCTATTTTGTGTATATTTCAGTCATTTATGTGGCAGGAATGTTTTTGCCGGCAGAAATTTTAACCATTAAAAGTCCTTTTGGAAACTGGCTGACTCTCGGAGCAATCCCCGTATTTGTATCTGCAGGGATATACTATTTCGAAAAAACGGATTTTTGGGAAATATCAGGCCTGATTACGGGATTCATTATCTGGCTTTTCATTGTGGCTTTACTGCAGATAACTCAGGTTAACGCTTATTTAAGCGACGGTTACGTCACGACACCTGCCGGATTTGTTTTCATGATAATCTTGTATTTTGCCTTTAAAATGAAACACGGGCAGAACACCGGAAAATAAAATTTTGTTTTTACACATTCAGATTTATAACGGAAATCTATAATTACCATTGATAAAAATTATATAAAATATGGACAGGTATAACTGGATCATTTTTATTATTGCCATAATTGCCGTTCTTTACGGGGCAGTGACAGGCCAGTGGGCAATAATGCTTCTCTTTGCAGTTCTTGGAGTTTTAGCAGTGGCAGTTTTGGGAATCCTCGAAAAGAACCACAAAATATGTTGAAAAACGAAAATGCAGGCCCAACCAAAAACTTTCATAAGATATACTTAAAGGTCAGATACTTTTCAGAATGAGCCTGAGAGTTTTTTACGGGACTATATATTCAATTGTCCTGACGGCTTCATTCATATATTTCAGGCTGAAGCTCAGGAGAACATGCCTGTAATTTACTGCCGGTTTCCCGGATCCCAAAAAAACAGGAAGCAATAAAAACAGCAGCACTGTAAAACAACTGACATTTACATTGGACAGTAAATAACAAAAAATATATTATAGAGGATATCATGACAAATAAAGGGAGACATCCGGGAAGATGGAAAAGATATATAAAACCCTGTTAATCGTCCTGTTTTTTGCAGCAGTCATAATATCCGGAATATTTCTTATAATGTACATCTCCTCAATGGACCTCGGGGGAACGCTTTATCTCAGTGAAATCGATGCCGCCAATGCATCGAAGATGCAGGTCGTAAACTTAACGGATGACGACTTCAGTAGATATCCGCAGTTAAGAAAACTTTTTGAAAATGCCGACCCGGACAAAAGCGGGTTCATAAGTACCGCCGGCGTTTCCGGAAGAGTAATATATGAACTAAAATCCCGTTATTCCGTTGAAGCCGACAAAAACAACAGCTCGAAGTATATACACAAAGCCCTGTACTGGAACAACAGCTATTACAAAATTCTCGTCTCAATGTCCTGAAAAAATTTCATAAAACGCAATATACCAAAAGACCGGTTATGAAAATACCTTAGAAAAGACATGGTCTGACTTTTCAGGCTGTCAAAAAAATATACTCAGGATGGATTAACCATCCCGCTGATTCTAAAGATAAACTGATTAAAGAGTCTCTGCGCCGTTCATATAAGGCCTTAAGACCTCGGGTATGACAACCGTTCCGTCCTCTTCCTGGTAGTTTTCAAGAATTGCACGAAGTGTCCTTGTAGTCGCCACGGCAGTACTGTTCAGTGTGTGCACAAAGTACTTGTTCTCGAAGTCGTGCGGGTCCCTTGCCCTTATGTTAAGCCTTACGGACTGGTACGCAGTGCAGTTTGAGCACGAAACGACCTCGCGGTATGCATTTTCACGCGGCATCCACACCTCGATGTCATACTTTTTCGCCGCAACCGTTCCGATATCACCTGTGCATATGTTTACGACATGATAGGGGAGCTTAAGCGCCTGGAAAAAGTCTTCGGCGTTTTTCAAAAGTTCGGCGTGCATATTCCACGAGTCCTCGGGCTTGCAGTATATGAACTGCTCAACCTTGTTGAACTGGTGGACCCTGAAAAGCCCTCTCGTATCAAGGCCGTGCGAACCGATCTCGCGCCTGAAGCACGGGCTTATCCCGGCAAGCTTTATCGGCAGGTCTTTCTCCTCGAAAATTTCGTCCATGTACATTGCAGCCATGGGGTGCTCGCTTGTCGCAATAAGAAATTCGTCCTCGCCGTCTATCTTGTACATCACGTTCTCGAAATCGGCAAGGTCGGTAACACCCTCGTAGGCTTTGCGGTTCATCATATACGGGGGTATGACAGGAGTATAGCCGCGTTTTACAAGCATATCTACCGCAAGGCGCTGAAGAGACATGTCCATTATCGCAAGGTTTCCCTTGAGCATGTAAAATCCGGCGCCGGCAATCTTTGCAGCCCTCTCAAACTCGGCAAGGCCTTTTTCGACGACAAGTTCACCGTGGTTTTTCAGTTCAAATGAAAACTCCTTCGGCTTTCCCCATTTTTTGACCTCGACATTTTCGGTGTCGTCCTTTCCCACGGGTACGCTCTCGTGAAGGATATTGGGGATTCTCATGCGGTAGTACTTAATCTTCCCGTTTATCTCCGAAAGCTGCTCCTCGTCTGCCTTGATTTTTGCAGGCAGTGTCTTTGCCTCATCAAGAAGACCGGAAATGTCCTTCTTCTCCTTTCTGGCTTCCTTGATATCCCGGCTTATGACATTGCGGCGGTTGCGCATCGCATTGATTCCGGTCTGCATCTCGCGCGACTTTTTGTCCTTCTCCAAAAGGTCGTCAATCCACGAAAGCTTCTCCAGATCACCCCTTTTCCTAAGATCAGCTTTTACGACGTCAGGATTATTGCGAATGAATTTAAGTTCAAGCATAACTTCCTTTAATTTTGTATATCATACGGGATTATATTTGCGTGAAGCACATTTCAAAAAGGCTTAAATGCGGGAAACGATTATTCACCTGCTGGGTCTTATTACTTGTAATGCCCGAAAATCCTTCAACAAAACCAGACAGGACTTCAAAGGACACCGGCATACTTTTTGATTCGGTCATAAAACTTCTGAACAAAGCCGCATCAATAGAAAAAGAGCCGGTCGACATAGGCGGCGTATATCTCCATGCATCTGAGGTGCACCTTATAGATATCTTCGGCAGGTTCCCTGATGAAGGGATGTCAGATGCTGCAAAAAGGCTTGGGATTACAAAAGGTGCAGTGTCCCAGACGGCATTAAAACTTGAAAAAAAAGGCTGCATTAAAAGAGTGAAAGCCGGCGAGGATGGTAAAAAAATCAATGCCGTTCTTACTGAATCCGGGGAAAAAGCCTGTTTGTGGCACAAAAACTACCATGATATGATGAACAAAAAAATTTCTGAATTTGCAGACAAAATGGATGACGAAAGCTTCGGAAATCTCATCGAAACATTATCCGAATTCGAAAACCTTTTTGATTCATGTCTCATCATGAGAAAAAAATCCCTGGCATTAACCGAAAATAAGAAAATATAAACTATTTCCTCAGGATTCTTTTGCTAAAAAACAGATTAAGAAATATCAATGGCATGGGAGCCATAAGCCCACAGGCACATTTAGTTTAGTAACTAAACTATAGATTAGTAGATAACACATCATATTAATGAGAGAAATGGACGGGTTAAACTATGGAAAAATCTGCGAAGACGACAGGAACGGAATAATTGACATTTTCAACTGGTATATAGAGAACAGTTTCGCTGCATACCCGGAAAATAAAGTTTCATATGAATTTTTTGACAACTTTCTTGAAATATCGCAAAAATACCCTTCGGTTTCTGTAAAGGACGAAAAAGGGAATATTCTCGGATTCGGAATGCTTCGCCCGCATAGTCCGGTCCGGTCATTTTCTCATACAGCCAAGATCACATATTTCATAAAACCCGGATATACAGGCAGAGGAATCGGAAAAGAGATGCTGAACTCCCTTCAGAGTGAAGGAAAAGATTTTGGAATCAAAGTTGTAATCGCCGGCATATCCTCAAAAAATACCGGCAGCATACATTTCCACGAAAAAAACGGATTTTTGAAATGCGGCATTTTTCCCGGTGTCATGAAAAAAAACGTCGAATACATCGATGAAGTATGGATGTACAAACAGATCTGAATTAACGGATGAATTAATGCTATACCGGAAGAAAAATCCTTCTCCGGGATTTGACTAAAGAAAATAACCGGTTTAAACATCACTTGAAAACGGCTTAACCTGTTGGAATTATAATGACAAGAACAGAAAATTAAAAAAAGGACACCTTTTGAGTATTTTTTCAGCTCTTGAGCAAAGGTGTCCTTCTTTTTTTGGGGGGGTTTTTTGATTAACAAATTGGTTTTTGGTGATTGTAGTGGTTTTTATGCTGGATTTTTCTGGTTTGCCTTAACTGGTTTCATTCAGGAGGTTTTTTGGTTTTTATCTGGTTTTCAGTGCCAGATGAAATAAACAGAACAACTCAGGAACTCTGCTGGTCTTTTTTCATGTCCCTCTTTTCTGCTCCTTCCCTGACACTCTGAATAATACTCTGCATGATATCTATATATATGAATAAAATACCTGGATTCAAAGAATTGAACAATCTGGTTAAAAGGTTGTAAAAACGGGTTTTTTTAACATGAACGGGAAACATCCAGACTTAAGCCGTCCCGCATAAGACTATAGTTACCGGACTCACAAAATAGCCGCCTGATTATCTATTCATTTTTTTACCGGATTATATATTCCATATAAAAGAGAGTGCAAATATACCATATTAATTTCATGCATCAGGATTTTCCAGTCAAAACAGGATTTATTAAAAATACAGATGCTATAAAAAATGATTTTTTTACGGCACCCCTGCATTTTATCTTCACAAAGGCGCCTTTTTTTGATTTGGGGGTTTTTTGATTCACAAATTGGTTTTTGGTGATTCTTGTGGTTTTTTTATGCTGGATTTTCTGGTTTGCCTTAACTGGTTTCTAATTCAGGAGGTTGTTTTCTGGTTACCAGTGCCACTGAAAAGAACAAGAAAACGAAACGTGACTTAAAAAATTTCTTTTTCAGGTCTTTTCGTTTTATTTATTCTTTCCCTGACACTCTGAATAATAATCTGCATGATGCCTATATATATGAATAAAATGCAAGACTTCCATGAATTGAACAATCTGGTTAAAAGGTTGTATAAACCGGTATAATCTGCTTTTAAAATCCCGCTGAAAATTTAAAAAAATTATGGTATTGTCGTAACAATCTTTTCGCGGCTCAAAAAACCGGTTAAATATCGGACTATTCCCATAAGGATTACACCCGCAGCAGCCATTTCTATCACAAGCAAAAACGAGACCGTTATAGCATTATCGGCTATCATAGACTCGAAAAACGAGATGGCGACAATAAATCCGAATATCATGACGAAATTGACAATCTGGTTTTCTCTCATCCCTAAAAGGAGCTGGACAAAACCAAGAAGACCTGTTGCGCACCCGATATATACGGGAACCACAATCAGAAGGTACAATATCATCGCCGGTGAAGGCAGAACCAGGTAACCAGAACCGAAGTTCGCCGCTGCAACAAGTATCACGGCAATTACCAGGGATACAATATACGCGGGGACTGTTACGCCGATGACCTTTCCGAGCCAGACCTCTCTTAAGGACAGAGGCGAGCACAGTATCGTCTCTATAGTCCCGTCTGTCTTCTCTCTCAAAAAAGCCTGAGACGAGAAGAAATAACCCGTAAATATTCCCATAACAAGAATCAGGTAGACTATCAGGGAATCAAGAGATGACGTAATAACACCTGAACTGCCCTCCGCAGCAGACATCACGGCACCCATAGAAGTAATCCCTCCGAATATTCCCATAAAAAAGATAACCCCGATTATAAGCGACTTGTTTTTTAATATCTGCTTTATCTCCTTTCTGGCTACAACAAAAAGCGGATCCATTTTAATCAGGCCTCCTCTTTCATAATTTCAATATAGATATCTTCAAGAGAACGTTTGTCAGTCAAAACCTCCTCAATACCTACTCCGGCGCTGCAAAGACTGCATATAAGAGGCGAGGCTGAGCCTGAGTGCAGGTTAACCGAAAAACCCCCGCCGGTTTCCTGAAAACCCGTATATTCAGGATTTCCCGCGATTAATGAAAAGGCTTTATCCGTTTTTGAGACGTCAGAAAGTTTTATCCTCACTCTTCTGCCCTCACTGCCTCTTCTCAGATTTTCTACAGAATCAAGCGCCTTTATCTCTCCGCCGTGAAGTATCGCGACCCTGCTGCATATTTTCTGCACCTCGTCGAGATTATGCGAACTCAGAAAAACAGTCATGGACTCGTCATTTGCAAGATGCTGAATTAAATCCCGTACCATCTTCTGCGCCTGCGGGTCAAGGGCAGAGGTGGGCTCGTCGAGAAAAAGGACCTCGGGACTGTGTAATATTGCTCTTGCTATTCCAAGCTTTCTTTTCATACCTGTTGAAAAACTTCCTACCTTAGCGTTTGCTTCCGCCTCAAGGTCTGTCAGCTCAAGAAGGTATTCTATTCTTTTTCCTGCATCAGGAACACCGTATATTCCGGCGTAGTACTCAAGATTTTCAAGCGGAGTAAAATTCTCGAAAAGCCCGTTGTTTTCCATCAGGACTCCCACACGCGAACGTGAACTGTCTGAAACACCGAGGTCTTCACCGAATACAAAAGCTTTCCCGGAATCAGGCTTTAAAAGTCCAAGAAGGATTCTCATAGTTGTAGTCTTTCCGGCTCCGTTTGGCCCAAGAAAACCAAAAACCTCTCCTCTGTTCACATCAAAGGAAATTCCTGACAGAACCGGCTTTTTGCCGAAGGTTTTTTTCAGGCCGGAAACAAGGATAATCTGCTCCATATTAAGTCTTCTTTAATAGACTCGACCTGATGGTATATATTACTGGATGACAACACCGTTCCCGCATCTGATAAACATACAGACAAAAAAATTCTGCCCGGAACATTTTACATAATTAAATTAAAAAGAGAACACCGGAACAATAGTCTGAATCCGTTATTTTTTCGGCAAAAATTATTTTTGTTTCCCATTATCCCTTTTATCAGGGAAACGGGCATCATATTGGTGAAACTATATCTTAATTTCAGTGATTAGTGATATAACTAAAGCATACAGGATAATCCGAAATGAGTTCATGCAAACATATTTTCCCGGATTAAATTATGGCGAATATTATTGAGTTATGCCTTTTCCTCGCCGGCGTGGATCTTTTTAAGAAGCCATGCCATATTTTCAGCGAGGTTCTTTATACCTTTAAGACCTTCCTCGTCCTTTTCAACATCACCAATTTCCTCACCAAGTGCTACATTCCAGTCTGAAGAGCCTACGGTTATCATGTTGGACATTCCAAAGAAATGGTTGATAGTATCATACGCATGAATATATCCGCCTCTTCTCGCAGTGACAACAGCCGCACCGACCTTCTTGGAGAACATTCCGTCGTTTGCAATACCAACAAGACCTGCCCTGTCGATAAGAGCCTTAGTATCTGATGAAACGTCTGCAAAGTATGTCGGGGAACCTATAATTATTCCGTCAGCCTCTACCATCTTTTCAATTGCATCATTGACAAAGTCGCTGTTCAGAATACATCTCTTATCTTTTCTGTCAAAACACTTGTTGCAGGCTATGCAGTCTATAACCTTCTTTCCGCCTATATGGACAATCTCAACGTCAATATCCTGGTTCCTGAGTTCTGACTGGATCATCTTAAGGAGCATGTAGGTGTTACCATGCTTTTTCGGACTTCCGTTAAATGCTACTACTTTCATAATTTACCTCGCTGTCAAATCTTGTCCCCAAACGGCCGGCAGGATTCAAATTTACTGTGTACCCTGGTAAAGCAGCAAACCTTCACCGCACATAAATCCTGCAGCTTATCCGGAGATCTGTAAAGGTATAATCTCTTTTGGATTTTACGGAAAATTCTGTTCTTTGAAGACCTTTTTTACATACTCCTCTGAACAGGGATCATTCTGGTATATTACTGGAGATTATATCCTTTCTACAGTGGGATTTAATCTTCAAGAAAGCTTTCGTTGGTACCAAATATAAATGGATTTATATTATATGCCACAAATCTGGTTGTTTACAATTTTTTTATTAAAAAAGTACAATAAGGAAAAAGTTTTCTTTCAGGTATGCTTTCCAAGAAAATAAACTCCAATACATATGACACCTATGGAGACTGCCATTGCAAGCATGTCCATCGACGTTGTAAGCTCCATCGAAAGCACTCTCTGGAAAAAACTTACTATTAAAACCATAATTATGACTTTTATAATTTTGTTTTTCAGGTCGTCAAGATTTCTTACTTCAAGTATATTTCCGAATTCGCCCTGCACTCTTGCAATATCAAGCTTTGATATGAAAAGCTCATAGATTCCGAAGCTGAATATTAAAAGGACAAGCCCTATAAGATAAAAGTCGACTGCGCCGATTATCCCGATAAGAATATCCTCGTGGGTCATTGAAAGCTCGGTTGAAACAAGGTAATCCTTCAGGACCTCAAAAATCTCAAGAGAACCTGCAACAAAAAGGACAAGTGCACTCAGTGCACCGAAAATGACTCCGAGAAGGACTACAAACCTCATATTCCAGAGTGCATGTTCAAATGACCTCTCCAAAAACTTCTGTTCACGCATATTAATCCTGTATCCTGATATTCATTCTGTCCGTCACAATAACGGGACTGTTTATGTGGTGTATATAATTCCTGCTGACAGGCATATAATATAGTTGCATACTGTTAGCCGGAACATAAAATTACAAATTAGAGGCATAATTGTAAAACATATATGTAATATTACAAAATAATGAGGCAGAATAATGGAAGTCTGCCGGATTATTCCCCTCTTCACTCTTCTTTATGGAAAATATAGAAAGTATATCCGTATTCTGAAAAATGACCGTTGTAAAAGGATATCTCTTCCAATATCGCATCGGCAAGATTTTGCGCATCTGGGTTGTCTTTGTATTCATTTCTGAAGGCTTTTACCCTCTTTGGGACCGGGGCGTAATACTCATCTGTCCACGCAGAAACAGGAAGTCTGAAGGATGTTACAAGAGAATACCCTGCATCATATGCATCATTTATCCTCTCCTTTTCAGGCACGACATCGCACCCGATATCAAGAATTTTGGGGTTTTCAGGGAGGTTTTTCAGGTATGAAAAAGCCTTTTTTGTGCACCCGTCGTTTCCGGGTCCCTGCCTGTTAAGGCCTTCAAAGAGTTTGAATATATAGTTCTCCGCCATTTATACAAATAGATAGACTTTCTATGTGCCACATACTTTTTGGTTGAAAAAGCGGCAAAATAACGTTTTTACGGATTACTCCACGGGGACTTTCGCGACAGCTCCAAAAAAGGACAGGCATTCTGAAATTTTTCAAAATATTCCTGTAAGTGCCGTCAGGACAGTCCTGAAATAAGTTCACCGGAAAAATAAATCAAAAAAAGTTCGGGACAAAAAACAATAATTCCAATAGCGTCCAACATCAAATAATAATCAGCAAAACCTGCTATTCCTTTCCGGGTGCATAAAATATGAAATTTGGAACGCTTGATGATATAGAAACCGCCAGAAAAACCGTCATTTTACGTGTTGACTTCAATTCTCCCATAGACCCTGCGTCAAACACGATTCTTGACGACAAAAGATTCCGTGAGCATACTCCTACGGTCCAGAACCTTCAGGACTCGAAAGTGGTAATCGTAACTCACCAGAGCCGCCCGCAGAAAAAGGACTTCACGACTCTTAAAGCCCACGCCGAAAGACTTGAACACCTTCTGGGAAGACCTGTTGAATACATCGACGACATTTTTGGGCGCTGTGCACGCGATGCGGTAAAAAAGATGGACTGCGGGGACATCCTTATGCTTGAAAACGTGAGGTTCAATGCAGAAGAAAACATCAAAATGACTCCTGAAGAGGCTGCGTCCACCCATCTTGTACGCGGCCTTTCAAAGCTCGGCGACATATACGTAAACGATGCTTTCGGGACTGCACACCGTTCGCAGCCGACAATGGTAGGCCTTCCGTACGTTATGAAGTCCGTTGCGGGGACACTTATGGAAAAAGAGGTGTCCTGCCTTTCAAAGGTGTTTTCCGATTCACCGAAGCCCGTCACCTTTGTCCTCGGGGGGACGAAGGTAGACGACTCCATGAATGTTGCGAGAAACGTCCTTGAATGCGGCATCGCCGACAGGGTTGTTGTGGTCGGAGTCGTTGCAAACGTCTTTCTCCTGGCAGAGGGAGTTGACATAGGATGCCCGTCATCAGACCTGATAAAAAAACTCGGTTACTACGGGGAAATTAAAAAAGCCGCAGAAATTCTTTCAAAGTTTAAAGACAAGGTGATTCTCCCGGAATATGTCGCGGTTAGAAATGAAGACGGGACAAGAGGCGAGTTTTCCGTAGATAAAATACCTGATAAATATCCTGTCCTCGACCTCGGCCTTGATTCCCTTGTCCCGTTCACCGATATACTCAGGAACTCGGGGACAGTCGTATTCAACGGCCCTGCAGGGCTTTTTGAAGAGGACCTTTTTTCAACAGGAACCTTCGAACTTTTAAAGGCTGCATCAGAGTCGGAGTTTTCGGTTGTCGGCGGAGGGCACACCGCAGTCGTCGCCGAATCACTTGGTATAAACGACAGGTTCAGCCACATATCAACGGGCGGAGGTGCCTGCATAGAATTTCTGACAGGAAAAAAGCTTCCTGCAATCTCGGCCCTTGAAAAGAGCCGGGAGATGTTCGGAAAAAAATAATCCGGAAACCCGGATGAAATAAAAAAAAACAAATTTGTTATATGCTTTTTTCAAACCTTTCCATTATATCTGACGGTGAAAGCGGGATATTTTTTGCATCCGAATTTCCGGGTTTTATGATTACATGGACAAACTGAGGTATCTTCCCGGATGAAAGAACCCTTTTCAGATCGTCTCCTGTCCGGGCCATTGCAGTATCTTTTATCCCGGCGGCAACAGCCATAAGCTCAAGGCTGCACACGTTCCATGAATGCGTAATCTGCATTCCCGTGCTGCCGAAAGCCCCGTTGTCAAGCGCAAATATCGTCAGGTTTTTTGGGTTTTCAGCCGCGACGACCGGCAAAACGGCAGTCCCGAGGAGACTCCCGTCGCCGTCTATCACATACACGTGCTTCTTCTGCCCGAGGGCAAGACCAAGACCTATCGGCGTCGCCTGGGTGTAGCTCCCAAGCATATAGAAGTTCTGTTGCCTGTCATTTTCGGCGTATAGCTCTTTGCAGGGAACACCTATATTGCATACGGCCGGTTCACCGGACAGGTATTCAGAGATTATTTTTATTGCGTCACGTCTTGTAAGAACAGGCTCTTTTATCTCTCTTTCAAAAGACAGGCTTATATCACGGCTGCGCCCGGGAAATTTGGATTCGCACGTGCAGGGTTCTCCCTCCCATACTTTAGGGGATATAAGGATTACATGAATTTCAGAATTTTTGAAGCATTCATCTATTATCCGGTACGCCTTCTTAAGTCCTGAAGAGTCTTCGATTATCGTGTATTTTATTCCAAGTGCATCCAGAACACCGGGGATTTTGCTGTTGAAAGGGATTTGTGCAGGAATTTTTTCCTTATAATACCCCCTCAGGCTTGCAACAACGGGAAGCGGCAGACCGTAGAGATAATTAAGAGACATCATTGCGTTAAGCGAGTTTCCGAGACCTGAACTCTGCATGTGAAGGACAAACCTCCTCTTCGAAAGGGCAAGCCCTGCACATATGCCGACACCGTCCTCCTCGCGGTTAATGTTCACGTAATGAAAGTTTCTCTCCATCAAAGAGCACAGGTCTTTTGTCCGGTCGCACGGAAGCGACACCACAAACTCTATGCCAAGCCTCTTCAGTCCGCCCGCAAAATCATCTTCATACATAACGCTTCACCCATTTTGCGACATCAGAAGAAATTTTCGATATATCGTCGCCTGCACTTGCTTCAAATGACGGATTTACTTTTATTATATCAAAATCCTCTCTGGCACGCCTGTACCCGCCGCCTGTGATGTTGAGCATGACCGTGTCTTCAGGCTTAAAAGTCCCTTTTTCAGAAACATCGAGAAGTGAGGCGAGACACACGGCCGCTGCCGGGTCAAGGTCGGGGCCTTCAACCTCCTCAAACAGCTTTCCCGCACTCTCGGCCTTATCCCGGGGGACTGGGACTGTGATACCATCGGTTGCAGTCAGGGCGTCGAAAAGACCGCCGAAGACCGAATAAGGAGGAGTCCTGTTCGTAAGGACCGGAGAATAGGCCTTCATCGCGGAATTCTTTGCATCCGGCATATCCTTATCAGGAATAATCTCACGCCTCCTCTCCTTCCACGCGTTTACAATGGGTGCAAAAACATCGTTTTGCGAGAGGTAAAGCCTCGGAAGCTTTCCGCCGTATCTGCCGTCTTCAATGAGGCGTTCCGACATCTCAAAAGCAGCAATGGCTCCTGTACCGCTCCCTACAGCCTGGAAGTACCAGTCAGGAATTCTTCCGGCCGCAACTGCGCAGTCAAGAAGGGTTGTACCCATTCCATCCCGTCGTGCAGGATTTTTTGCTCCCCCTTCCGCAACGACTCCGTTTATTGAGCAGAGCCTGTTTCCAAACTCTATCGCGTCGGTATAGTCCCCGTCGACCGTTATCATGAGAACGTCACCGGCAGGGACTGTCGTCCAGATATTGTCCTTCGCATACTTAGGAACGACGGCAATTACAGGCATACCTGTAGCGGCTGAGACTTCGCAGAACGCACGTGCAGTGTTTCCAGCAGAAGACACCTGTATGATTCCGGAACCTTTCTCCTTCATCCGGAGCATTGTAGGAACAGCCTCAAGCTCCTTGAAGGAGCAGGACTTAACGGCCGCGTTTATATCCGGGTTGTAGCCGTTGAAACAGATATAGAGGTTTTTGATCCCGAGCTCCCTTGAAAGCTCCCTGCTCTTGTAGGTTACAGGTTTTGTCCCGACATTGCGGCAGTCTTCGACCGGCAGCCAGTCATGATAACGAAACATTCCCGGAAGGTCGCGTATCCTCAGCTTTTTTTGTTTATATTCGGCCTTAATCAGCGAGCTGCAGCCGTCAGGACAACTGTTGGTGTATTTGTCCTCAAACACCGAGCCGCATTTTGGGCACTTTAAACTATATTCTCCCATAAGTCATCTTTTTTCTAAAGGAGTGTGAATTCTTTTCTTTCAATCATATCTTTAAGGATTTCAGTAATCTCAACCGCCTTACTCCTGTCGGACTGCCTGAGGACAACAGGTGCACAACTCTCACCGAAGGTTACCGAGCCCATGTCCATGCTGTACACTTCACCCGGACATGTACGGATGCATGTCCCACAGGAAACACACCTTGACTGTATAATTCCACCGCCGGGCATTATCGCCCTTGTCGGGCAGGCAAGGTTTGCGGGGCACTCTCCGCAGAAAAGGCAGTTTAAGGGGTTGACGGACACTTTGAGGTCAGTCCCCTGCCAGATTCTGCCGTAGTCCGATGTCCCGACGTCATCTCTTTTTACGACGTCAACAACAGGAAGAGGTATATCGCAGTCAAGAACTGAGAGGTCTTCAAGGCATTTTTCATCGGTTACCGGTATCGCCGCTGCAATGGTAGTTATGCACTCAGGGCCTTTCGAAGTGACGAAACCGCCCATAAACTCAGGCATCATGTCCTTCATATCAGCATATGCGGAAAGGTTGGGCTTTTTGTCCGAACTCCTCGTACCTTCACCTATGACTCTTCCCTGCGCACCGTCCAGGAGTACCTTTGCACCTGATTTGAGAAACCGCAGAGTTGGATCGTTCTGGACAGGGTTTATTTCCCCGCACCCGCTCACTGTCGCTTCCGAGGCACCTCCTCCAAGAGGAAGGACTGAAAATATAGTATTGAACGGACTTTTACCGCAGTTCAAAAATGCGGAATAGTTTTTAAAGGCGCTTCTGGACGTTATGATGCGTGCAGACATTATGTCATCGGAAAATATTTCGTTCTCGTATACCCTGCCCTCAGACTCGGCGACGACTTTTATCTCCTTTCCTTCGACTATGTCCCTGAAAAGGTTTCCTCCACCGTATTTTTCAGAAGCGTGCGTTGTCCCGAATACAACGATGTCTGCCGTCCCAAGACCTTCGTTCGGGCACGGTCCGGGGAAGCACGGGACACCGTTCAGGCTTATTTTTTCACAGCGGCGGAAAGTTCCGGGCTGCGCCACAGGAACTGTCATGACGGCAAAAGTCCCGGACATGACACCGCACGTCCCGCAGGTGACTATATCAACATCTGAAAGGGAAGGCGCCTTACCCTCACGCACACTCTCCTTGAATTCCCCCGCAGTCATAACGACTGCCTCACCGTTCATTATTTTCTCGTTTATTTCATAAACCGACTTCATATTATCCGTATATCCTCCACCCGGACATGCACTCCGGACTTATCTTCGGCAACAAAGTTTACGACACCCGTATGACCGAGATTCATCATGCAGAACCCTGGAAGAAACCTCTGCCTCCTCCCGAACACGGGTTCTGCCATTACCGTCTGTGCCAGTCCTTCAAAGCCTATGATATGGTATGCCCTGATCTCTTTTACCGCATCAGGGTTCTTTCTTGCTTCAAGGGGACTTATGACGTGCGAAGAAATAAGTCCTGTCAAGATGTCGGCGTCAATTACCCTGAGCACATGCTGAACGGGACATCCGGCACCCTGCGGTCTTCCAAGGACAATATCGCCCTTTTCAATCTTCATCTTTTCCGTGATGCCGGGCCTGAACGGAAGAATAATCTTTCTTGCCGAAGGCTCTCCGGGAAAAGGGTGAATCACGAAATCATACGGCTTTTTCAGGATATCATACCCGGTATAGTCCGCACCTGACGGGAAAACCCCGCTTTGTTCACATCCGTCTTTTTCTCCTGCACTGACTTCAAAAAAAGGGCAGTCGGAATAGTTTTTTTCACCAGATAACACTTTTTCCTCAAAACCGGCACATGTGGGAATTCCGCATGCACCGCAGTCTCTCCCCGTATTCTTCCAGGACCGCGTTTTCTGCATTTTTTAGTCACCCCTGAAGAAAAAATCACACGATGAAAGCTTTCTTATGACACCGAAATGGTTCTCCCAGCCTATCTGCTTCTTCCCGGCGCACACCGTGCATACCCCGAGAGGAGGGTTTCCCCTAAGCGTTACAGAAGAAGGGTCTTTTATATCAGGCTGCTCCTCTATTGCTCTCAAAAGATACCTCATACCCGTCCCGAAGACCGCATTAGTCTCTACTATGTCAAGGTCACCTCTGACCTCCTTTATCTTCTCCCTGAACACCTCCTTTTCAGCCTGGGAGACGAGGTCAACTCTTGTAACCACGGCGATGTCGGAGAGAGCAAGCATTGCAGACATCTTCAGAGGTGAATTCGTGCCTGAAACGGCACTTAAAACGGATATCCCAAGCGACTGGGTGGTATACGGTGAACAGCGGAGGCAAAGCCCGGCACTTTCAACGATAAGAATATCGGATTTGTTCGAGTCTGCCCAGTCTATTGCGTCCTTCATCACGAGAATTCCGACGTGGTCTGGGCAGACGTCACCCGAATATACCTTTCTTGCAGGGATATTGAACTCTTTTTTAAGCTCTTCGTCCTCAAAAGCCCGCACAACGTCGATTTTAAGATAGGAGCACTTCAGACGCGGGTTGAAATGCGAGATTATCTGTCTTGAGACGGCAGTTTTTCCGGCTGAAGGAGGCCCTGCTATAACTATAAGCTTCATGGAAGGGGCACGCTTTTTATAAGCTCCCCGCAGCGTATCCTTTCACGGAGGGCAGACATTGCAGAGTCCATTTTCAATACCTCATAAAGCGCCTCTTTTTCCGAGTCGCCGGGGCAGATAACATCCGAAACGGCACCGTTTTTCATTACAATTCTCCTCTTCGACAAAAGTGAAATCAGAGGGTCGTGGGTCACAAACAAAAACGCTTTTTTATAGAGTTTCAGGCACTCCATCACTTTTTCCTTGAATATCCCGGCGTTTTCCACCTCATCAAGAAGGATTACAGGGGTGTCGGATATCACGACTGCATCTGCTATCATAAGAGACCTGGTCTGGCCCCCGGAAAGAGACGTCATCCTTGACACCGGCCTTATTTCTTCACCTGTGAACTCGTTTGCAAGGGCGATTGTCTTTTCAATTATGTTTTCACCGTCTATTTTTCTGGACCTTGCATGCATCAAAATAAAATCTCTGACCGTTAAGTCGGCAAGGCATTTCGTATTCTGCGTTATCATTGCAACAGGCTTTTTCGAAGGGTCACGGACAAAATCCTCGGGCGGAACGTCCCCGTTTACAAGGACCCTCCTTCCCGTGACCGTGTCGTTCTGCGCAAATATTTCGATATCATTTATGAAGGCGCTTTTACCCGAACCGGTAGGCCCTACAATTGAGATGGTATCTCCGGGGCGTATTTTGATCTCCTTAAAATTTTCATCCGCTCCGGCACGGTTCTTTCCGGGCAGGACGGTAATCTCTTCTATCACGACCTGGTGCATACTTAATAGTAAAGTCCCCTTTTTTATATAATATTTCCTTAAAGGATGCTAACTTTTCCTTATGGGATCAATATTGTAGATATTAATGGCGTATAGTGAAATAATGTCCGGGATGAACAATTGATTTTATGGCAACAATGCAGGCAAAATACCGTTTTTTGGCTGCTTACTGCCCGGCCCCGGTTTTTTCGGGTTAATCCGAACCGTTTAACCGGGAGGTTAGTCAGTATAATCAGGGCGGGTTTAATCATTTATAGCCCATTTTGCCGTAGTATTCCTGTACAGTGCGGTAGTCAGACAAATTACCCTGAAGCCGGAAAGTTTCGGGTCCGTTACCTGACCCGGACACAAAAGAAAAAAACGGAAAATATGGAAAAATGACCCTGACAGCATGCGAATACGGGATAAAAGATGAGGTTGTTAACATGAGAGACGGAACTGTTTGCGGGTATATACTCCCATACATTGAAAAAAGCGAAAAATACAGCAATGCAGACTCCGGGCAAAGCAAAAAGGACGACCTTTTATTACCCGACCGTATGCAGTGCTCATACACATATCGCGATATCACAATTGCCCCTGAAGACGAACTTGCGCTGATGAATGACTACTGCATAAAAGCGGCATCTGAAGGATTAGACACATCAGAGATTATGCAGGCATACATTAACGCCGAAGCGGAATTTGAGGCAGGATCATCCAAAGCATTCTGCGACGTGGCAGACAGGTTTTATGCACTTTACGATGAGATCTGCTGCGGAGAGGGAGGACATCTTTTTGTAAGCGGCGATTATCTTTCGTTTTCTCCCGAAAAAGTGAAGGTAAAACTTTACTGCCCCTACATTTAATTTTTTTACAAAAAGGAAAATTATTAACTCCTTATTTGTACAATAGTTGATAGATAATTTATGTTCTCAAAAAGGATTTTTGAGGCAGGGTTTAAAGCAGCGCTTGAAGAGGAGCTTTCAAGAAAAGGCGTCAGCATAAAAGAGCTTGCAGAACTGGCTGACGTCCCTTCGGCAACCATATATAAGATTACCTCAGGTGAAAGGGACCCGAGATTTTCGACGGTGCAGGCCATAGTCAATGCCCTTGAACCCAGGGAGTCGGGATTTGTTGCGGTAATCGCCGCAAAATTTGTGCTTGAGGAAGTAGAACTGCAGAAATTTGAAAAATGCGGAAAAAACATTAAAATCCGCGGTTATCCTGCATATACCATGGAAGAATGCATTGTATCGGCCGTGCACGCCGAAAAGGACGGTGCACTCGGTATCGTCTGCGCCCCGATTCTTTCATCGATTATAGAGAAAATAGTTGACGTCCCTGTGGCAATAATGAAGCCCGATACCAATACAATCTTCAGCGCACTGAAAACCCTTCAGAACAGAACTGACTAGTAAATGCAAAAAACACCGGAATAATTCCGGGCCTTTTTAATCATTTTTAAAAAAATTATTTTTTTGCCGGGTTCTCATTCATAAGAGCCGGAGGTGTGTAGTTTTTCAGGAGGAGAGAGAGCGTCACGACAGTGACCGAGCTTAAGACCATTGCAGCGCCTGCATACTCGGGCCTGAACACAAAGCCGAAGAAGGGGTACAAGATGCCCGCCGCAAGAGGAATAAGGGCAGCGTTGTACGCAAATGCCCAGAACAGGTTTAACTTTATCCTGCCCATGACCTTCTTTGAAAGCTGTATCGATGCCAGGACATCAAGGAGGTTGTCTCTCATAAGGATTATATCGGCGCTTTCAAGTGCCACGTCGGTCCCGCTCCCGACGGCTATCCCGACGTCTGCTTTGGCAAGAGCGGGAGCGTCGTTTATGCCGTCGCCGACAAAAGCGACTTCACCTGACTTCTCACGAATCCTTCCTACCTCCTCGGACTTGTCCTTCGGAAGGACGTTTGCATAAACGTCCTTTATGCCTGCTTCGTCCGCTATTGAAAACGCCGTTATGGCATTGTCGCCTGTTACCATCGCAACAGAAAGTCCCTCATTCTTTATCCCCTCTATTGCAGAAACGGCGCTTTTTTTAAGCATATCCGATACCGAGATTATGCCTGCGACATTTCTGTTGACCGCTACTATTACAGCAGTTTTTCCGGACTTCTGGTTTTCACCAAGCTCCCTTTCAACTTCATCCGGGATTGTCCCGCCGTTTCCGGTTATGAAATCGGAATTCCCGATTAGAACTTCCTTTCCGTCATAATTCGCGGAAACTCCTCCCCCCGCAAATGACATGAAGTCTTCGGTTTTCACTGGTTTTAATCCGTCTTCACCCGCACGGTTTACGACAGCTTTTGCAATAGGGTGCTCTGAGGACATTTCAGCCCCGGCGGCTATCTCGAGAAGCTCTTTTTCACCCATGCCATATGTTTTTACGGAGGTTACGACCGGTTTTCCTACAGTAAGGGTCCCGGTCTTATCAAAGACGACACATTTCAGTTTTTCAGCAGTCTCAAGGGCTTCACCGTTTTTTATAAGAATTCCGAGCTCTGCACCCCGTCCTATTCCAACGGTGACGGCGGTAGGCGTTGCAAGTCCAAGTGCACACGGGCATGCGACAACTATAACCGATACGAAAACCGTGACCGCATAAAGTGTAGTGCTGTGGAGAAGGAAGTACCAGACAAGAGACGCTACCATTGCTATTGTAAGAATTGTAGGAATGAAGTATGTGACCGCAACGTCGGCAAGCCTCTGTACAGGAGGCTTCTGCCTCTGTGTCTCCTCAACGAGTCTGATTATCTGGAAAAGAACCGTGTCGCGGCCCACCTTTGTTGATCGGAACACAACCGAGCCGCTTGTATTAAGCGTACCCCCCACGACAGCGTCCCCGGCTGCTTTTTTTACCGGAAGAGACTCGCCTGTTATAACGGACTCGTCAATATAGGCTTCTCCTGATATGACGACACCGTCGACGGGGATTCTCCCGCCGGGTTTTACCATAATCTCGTCCCCGGGGACAAGCTCCTCCGCCGAAACCTCTGCAAAACCGTCGTCTTTTTTGACAAATGCAGTCTTTGGCCTTAACTCGATGAGCTTTTTCACGGCGTCGTTCGTCTTTCCCTTGGCGTTGGCCTCAAGGTAGCGGCCGAGGGTCAGAAAGGCGGTAAGCATAACGGAAGTCTCATAGAACATGAAGTCACGGGTCAGAAATATCTCAAAAGTCCCCAGAACTGATGCCACATACGCAACGCCGATTCCAAGTGCGTACATAACGTCCATGTTAAGTGTGAAATTCCTGAGACCTGCAAAAGCCGCCTTAAATATCGGGTAGCCAAGGTATATGAACGCAGGCGTGGTTATGACAAACATGAGATACGATACAGGAAACGGGAGGCTTATCCCCGAAAACATAATCGCAATAAGAAGAATCGAGACTCCGAATCCTATTATTATCCTGTTTACCCGGTCTTTCTGCTCCTTTTCAAAGAGCTCCGCTTCGACGTCTGCTGTGACCTCTTCGTCGGTCCCCAGGTACTCGTAGCCCGCACTTTCTATCGCCTTTTTAAATTCATAAAGTCCGGCTTTTCCGGGAACGTATGTTATGTCTGCGGAGTTGTCAATAAGGTTTATTTCTGCTCCCAGGACCCCTTCGGTCTTTAAAAGAGAGTCCTTTACAGCTCCGGCACACGATGCACAATGCATACCGCCGATTTTGACACGTTTTGTCCCCTTTAAAACCCCGTACCCTGCATCTTCGACAATTTTTTCAATGTCTGATATGCTTGTTTTTTTGGGATCAAACATAATATCCGCATTTTCCGATGAAATATCAACCGAAGCCGATTCGATTCCTTCAGCTTTCTTTAACGCCGACTCCACGTTTGCGGCACACGACGCACAGTGCATGCCGGTAATCTTCAGATCAGTTTTTTTGCTCTTCCCGTTCCCGGTATCTTCATCATTATCCGTTTACAGGCCTCCTTTAAACAGTTCTGTTTAATTTATAGAAGCATAGCTTTCATATTATTTTTGCCATAAACTTTGAAAAAGAATTCATAAATATCTCAAAACAAACGATAAGTCTGTTTTTTCCTTAAACGCTGATTCAAACCGGGCATTACCTCCACACGGGGGTCATGATAAAGATGCTATACGTGACCAGAACCTGGAATAAATCTTCATTCTTATGGCAATTTATCCGTTTGACTTTAGGGGAACACCAATATTCCCCTAAACATGTTAGAGAGACAAAAAACTCATGAATATACAAAAAGATATAAGCTTAAATATAAATACAGGGTATTCTTGCAAATTTCAGGAATAACTTTTCAGAAACCGGCAGTTTACTTTTTAGGTTTTTTCGCTGAAAGCTAATATTTTTCTACTATCATCTGATATAATAAGATTATCTTTCGGGCAGTGCTGCCGGCAAAAATCAGGAGATTTTACAGATGACTCTTCCCTTAAACAGAGAGCTTAGAAAGATAGTCACCCCGGAGTATATCACAGGAGACAATTCGAGGATTTTTGCAGGAAGATATGCCCACAGCTTTTATTCAAAGAGAGTTCTTCTGGCAACAGACGAAAGACTTTTAGATATGGACTGGATGAACGGAATAACAGACAGCCTCTCTGAAGGCGGGGCTGAATATGAATTATTTACAGGCATTTCCGAGAATCCACGGGATTATGACGTAATCAAAGGCGCGGAGGTTTACAGGGCCGAGGAGTGCACGGGAATCGTAGCTGTGGGCGGGGGAAGTATTATGGACTGTTCAAAAGGCATAGGGATAATCTCCGCAAACGGAGGAAAGATCTCGGACTATATAGGAGTTGACAGGGTGAAAAATCCGATGCCTCCTCTTATATGCATACCAACAACAGGAGGAAGCTCTGCCGACGTTTCACAGTACGCTGTAATCACCTGCCCCGAAAAAAGGGAAAAGAACCTTATTATCTCCAAATCCCTCGTCCCGGACGTCTCACTCCTTGACCCCGTCCCTCTTGCAACGCAGCCGGACGAAATTACTGTATATTCGGCCATAGACGCACTGTCGCATGCCATTGAAGCCTATGTCTCAAACGGCTCATCATATATAAGCGACATTCTGGCCCTTGAAGCTGTAAGGATTTTAGGGGAGGTGCTGCCATATGATCCGGCGCAGAGGGAAAATACGGATTTCAGGTTTAAAACTCTCATTGCAAGTCTGTGTGCGGGGATTTCATTTTCAAATGCCGGACTTGGCCTTATACATTCCCTGTCGCATGCTTTCGGCGGAATGTATGACATGCCACACGGGCTTTCAAGTGCCATAGTTATGCCATTTGTGGTACGCTACAATTTCAGTTCAGCTCCCGGCAGGTACAGGAAAATAGCCGAAGCCATTATGCCTGAGAACAAAGGAATCCCTGACGAGAAAATTCCGGACGCACTTATAGAAAAGGTTCTGTCAATGTACGGGGAATATCAAAAATACCCTGACATCAAATCGTTCGGCGCATCATACGGGGATATTCCTGATCTCGTAAAAAGAGCCGTCGTCGATCCCTGCATAGCCACGAACCCAAGACTTCCGCCTTCAGAAGACATCAAAAAACTTATTATAAAAATTTTTGACAGCGTATAAATTTTCCGTCACAGTTTTATTTCCCTGAAAATAATATACAATTACAGCGCCACTTTTCGGACAGTCAGAAAAACATTAGAAACAGCTGCTGGTGGATACAGGGATGACAGAAGATGACAAAATACCATTCAAAGATAGCCTTGAAGAGATCAGGAGAAGAATCATAGGTTTTGGCGAGGACACACTGAAAAAAAGTTATTACCCGATGCTGCAGTATAAAGAGGACGAACTGAAGCGTTTCAGGACCGCTCTTGACAGCACAAGTGACCTGGTATTTATTCTTGATTATCCGTCCTTTAACATTATAGATGCAAACGGACGTGCAGAAAGGGCTCTCGGCTACACAAAAAGCGAATTTCTTAATAAAAATATCGGTCATCTCACAGGTGAGAAAACCGCGAAATATATCTCAAATATGCTTTTGAACTTTAAAAAACAGTCGGGTTTTCTTAATGCCGATATATTCAAAAAAAACGGAGAATGCATAAAAACTGAAATAAACATAAGTCTTGCCGGACTTGGAGAAGACACATTTGCAGCGGCCGTATGCCGTGACCTTACCGAGAGAAAAATTCTTGAAGACGCAGTAAAAGAGTCGGAACTTCAGTACAGGATGACGATAAACAGCCTTAATGACATAATTATCGTTGCTGATGAAAACCTTGACATTGTGATATTCAATGAGGCCTTTGATACTTTTTGCAGAAAAACTGAAACAGGATCAGCGGAAAACGCAAAAAACCTGAAAAATATCAGGAAATACTTTTTTTACGAAGGATATGTTGACCTGGAAAACGCATCTGCATATACAGAATTTTTTGAAATTAATCTAAAATACAAGCACGGGGGTGATGTCGCGATATACAGCGCAAGAAACCTCCCGATATTTGAAAGCGGCAAATTCAGACAGTCCGTATTATATCTCCGCGATATGACAGAATACCATTTGATGGACAAGATAAAAAAGGATGCTTTCATGCAGATAGATAAAAACATGGAGCAGTTCGCTATTTTAAACGATCATATAAGAAACCCGCTGCAGGTAATCCTTGGAATCGTAGACCTTGAATGCCCTGAAGTTGCAGGCAAAATTCTTCCACATATAAAAGAGATAGACAGCATAATAAACAGGCTCGACAACGGGTGGGTCGAATCTGAAAAAGTCAGAAAAATGATAGCAAAGCATTACAAAGTCTCAATAATAGACCGCTCCGATATAGGGGAGGCTGTAAACTACCTGATAAAAAACCCTGAACAAAAGTGCCGTTAAAACAAAAAAACAATTAATTATTAATTTAAGATGTTGTTCAGACTATAAATGCGGCAGCCTCTTTTCCGCTCATTCCTTTCTTTATCCCGAGTTTTTCGGCAGAAGAATTTGCAGCCGCAATTTCTCCAGACAAAAGATCGTTAATGTCCTTTACGGAATTTCCTGCAGGTTTTACCTTCGCCGCCGGGTACCCGAACTTTTCAAGAGCTCCGACATCAAAAGCTCCGCATCCAATCATTCCTTTTTCAGTCTTCATGAATACAAGGCTGACTTTTCCTATGGGAATCACAAAACCTTCTGCTTCCTTTTCGTTGATACAAACTCTGATGCTTTCCATTGTTCTCATAATTTACAGAAAGAATGCATATAACAGGAGCGGATGAAATGAGTTAAACGCTTTAACTCCCACGGAGATTCCTCTCTGTTTTTCTTTACGTATCATCTTCTGTTAACGCCCGTATCGGCAACAGGAACTCTCTGTGCAAGGGAGTCCCCGCATATAACTGATATAGAATCCGGAAACATGCCGTTTAATTTGGGGTCTCCGGTATCTATGAAGAGCTCTTTTGTAACCCTGAGCTTGGCCCCGGTTGCAACGACAAATATACTCCCGACACCCGCCTTTTTTATCACTTCCGGTGAAAACTGCTGGTTCCCGCGCCCGAGGACGAAACCCTGTGCCCCAATAGGGCTCAATATGATAATGACTTTTTCATACTTCAGAAGAAGGGAGAGTATCTCTTTTTCTCCCAGGTCTTTTCCGATTATCTTTTTGTTGTACAACGCGTCAACGCCGAGAATCGTATAATCCCTGATGTTCATCGAGTCAAGAAAAGCTTTTGCTGTCGAGCCTGCCCCGACAAGGTAAAGTATGTCGTCTCCCACGATTTCCGCAAGAAAATCCCCTATTTCTTTGCGGTTTCTCTCGTCGCTTCCTGAAGAGACCCACTTTCCGCCCTGTCTTTTATGGGGAATAAAGGGGACCTTTGCGATACCGTAAATTTCTGACCTGAGGTTCCCCTTCCTGTATTCCTCCTCGTCTATATCCATTATTTCGGTATCGGTTACCGGTATGTCCGGAAAAGCCCGGACTATCTCTGCACCCGCCTGCGGGGTAACCGCAAATACTCCTGAAAACATCTTGACCCCGGACGGTATGCCAAGCACGGGAACTTTTGTCCCTACGGCGGATACAACGTCCCTTGCTGTCCCGTCTCCGCCGCAAAAAACGATTAAGGAGACGTTTTCAGAAAGCATCTTTCTGCATGCATCCTTTGTATCATCAGCACATGAAGGGTACAGGGGGTCTGATATTACCTTATAGCCTGTAATTCCGGAAGCCTTCAGCGAGTCCTCACCCATCTCACCTGCCGGCACAAAAAACTGCGTATCAGCCGTATTTTCTTCCAAAAAAGACACCAGAAAAGAGAAGGCTTTTTTCCCGGAAACCCTCTCTGCACCAAGTTTTTCTGCAAGAGAGGCTTTTCCGTCAGTCCCCTTCAGTGCCACTCTGCCGCCCATCCCGGATACGGGATTTAAAAGGAATCCGATTTTTTTCATAACTTTTTTTAATATACCTTTATTTTACCACTATTTCACGCCCGCACCTGCGGGAGTTTTTTCAGGGACGCTTTGATAAGGTCTGCGGGATATTCGTAGTCAGGCAGGTTTCCTTCGAAATATGCCTCGTATGCAGTCATATCAAAGTTCGCATGCCCGCTCAGGTTGAACACAATCGTTTTGGACTCATCCTTTTTCCTGCACTCCTCTGCAACGTCAAAGACAGCCTTTATTGCATGTGCCGACTCAGGTGCAGGTATTATCCCTTCAGCACCTGCAAATGCAACGCCCGCCTTAAAGACCTCGTTCTGGTGATATGCAACCGCATCTACCAGCCCGTCGGCATGCAGCCTTGAAACAAGCGGCGACATCCCGTGATACCTCAACCCTCCTGAATGAATTGAAGGAGGTATGAAGTCATGACCAAGGGTGTACATCTGCATAATTGGGGTAAGACCTGCGACATCGCCGTAGTCATACGCATAAAGCCCTTTTGTAAGCGACGGACACGCGGTCGGCTCTGTTGCAATAACCCTAAGATCAGGGTTTTTCCCATCTATTTTGTCCTTTATGAACGGGAAAGCAATTCCCGCAAAGTTGGAGCCCCCGCCTGCGCAGCCTATAACGACGTCGGCAGTCTTATCATCGTATTCAAGCTGTTTTTTGGTTTCAAGACCTATGATGCTCTGGTGTATGCACACGTGGTTAAGCACCGAACCCAGGGCATAATTGGTGTTCTCGTGCGTGACCGCGTCCTCTACAGCTTCCGATATTGCAATCCCGAGACTTCCTGAGGTGTCAGGTTCACGCTCAAGGATTGCCCTGCCGGACTTTGTCAGGCTGGTCGGACTCGGGTAGCACTTCGCACCCCATGTATGCATCATCATCTTGCGGTAGGGCTTCTGCTCATAGCTCCCCCTCACCATGTAGACCGTACATTCCATTCCAAAGTGCTTCGTCGCAAAGGCAAGGGACGAACCCCACTGGCCTGCACCGGTCTCGGTTGAAAGCCTTTCTATTCCGTCCTTTTTATTATAGTAAGCCTGTGCAACGGCCGTATTGAGCTTATGCGACCCGGCAGGACTTACGCCTTCGTATTTGTAGTATATTTTTGCAGGCGTCTTTAATAGTTTTTCAAGCCTTTCCGCGTGATAAAGGGGAGAAGGCCTCCACAGTGTGTAGATATCCCTGACCTCTCCGGGGATATCGATGTAGCGTTTTGTGCTGACCTCCTGCTTTATCAGCTCTTTTGCAAATATCGGTGCAAGGTCTTCAGGTTTTACGGGCTCCTTTGTAATCGGGTTATAGGAAGGGCCCAGGGGATTGGGCATATCCGCCTGGATGTTGTACCATTTATCGGGTATCTCGTTTTCATCCAGGATTATCTTTGTTGGCATAGAATATCTGTTTATCTTTGTATATATTTATACATTGTTGTCTATTTAATTTGCTGCAGTCACAGTTTCCAGAAGAGATAACATCAGCCTGAACCAAAATAATACAGCAGAGTTATGCCCGAAGTTTCGTCTGTTTCAGAGCTGCACGAGTACCTGAAAAGCTGTAAAGACCCTGATTTCCACGGATCGGAGGAATGCGGTTGTGTGCTTAAAACCGTAGTGTCGGAATCAAAAGGCATAAAGTCTTTTACAAACAGCTTCTGGACAAAAAAACAAAGACAGGCTTCATCGATTCATGAAATATCATACAGGGCGTGTTTTAAGCCCCAGTTACCGCGTTTTTTTATTGAGCTTCTAACGGACGAAAACGATATCGTGTACGACCCTTTCACCGGCAGGGGCACAACAGCAATCGAGGCGGGCCTACTCGGAAGAGAAGTGGTTTCAAACGACATAAATCCTTTAAGCGGAATACTGTGCAGACCCAGGCTTCTTGTCCCGGAATACGGTGACATTGAAAGAAGACTTTCCTGCATAGAAAGCGAAAGGGCTGACATAAAAACACACACGCTTTCAATGTTCTATCACCCTGACACCGAGGCTGAGATTGTGTCGCTCAGGAATTACCTCGAAAGAAGAAGAGCATCCGGAACAGAAGATATCTGCGACAAATGGATAAGAATGGTCGCAACAAACCGCCTTACAGGGCATTCACCCGGATTTTTTTCGGTCTACACTCTCCCTCCCAACCAGGCCGTATCAAAGGAGAGGCAGGTAAAAATCAATGCACAGAGAAAGCAGACGCCTGAATACAGGAATACCACAGAGCTCATCCTGAAAAAAACAAGAAGGCTTCTGAAAAACGTAAACGAAAATGAACTGAAAAAACTGAGAAAAAGTGGCGAAAACGCCGTTTTTCTTACGAATAATGCAACAAAAACGTCTGGAATTCCTGATTCTTCAGTATCCCTTACTGTGACGTCTCCTCCTTTTCTTGATATAGTACGCTATGATAATGACAACTGGCTTAGGTGCTGGTTCAACTCGCTTGACGCAGAGGAGATCAGAAAAAGCATAACCATGTCACCGACCCTTAAAGGGTGGTGCAAAGTCATGGGAGAAGTATTCAATGAACTTTACAGGATTACAAAACCAGGCGGCTGGGTTGCGTTTGAAGTGGGAGAAATAAGAAAAGGAAGCTTAAACCTTGACGAACATGTTTTTCCCCTGGGGATAAACGCAGGTTTTGAATGCGCAGGCACTCTTATCAATGAACAGAATTTTACAAAGACTTCCAATATCTGGGGGATTTCAAACAAAAAACGCGGGACAAACACAAACAGGGTTGTAATATTTCAGAAGAACTGATTGTGAACTAAAGGAAAAAGGCCGGGAATATCAGGACTTTGCAGATCTGACTTTTGAAGCTGAGCTGAAATTAAAAAAAAGAGGCTGTCAAAAAGACATTTCATGTGACAGCAGAACTACGCCGGATGCAAATGAAAATAATACGTACAGATAATGTCTGGATAATAAAGGACAATAACTTTCTTTTACTTTTTTTCTCTGTTTTAATGGGTATTCAGGTGCATCTTTTTACCTGAATGATATCTTTGAATTAAACCATTGAAAGTCTAAGGTAAACCAACCGGGTCTTCATGATGGTATACATATTTATACAAGTATCTCTATTTTACCTCATTACACAAAGAGGTGTCAGAAATGAATACCGAAGAACTGTTTGAAAAATCACTCGATGAAGTAAATAAACTCGTAAAAGCCGGCTCCACACTTGGAGAGCCTGTTGAGATAGGAGATCACGTAATAATACCCGTCGCATCGGCAGGATTCGGATTTGGGGCAGGATTTGGGAGCAAAAAAGAGAACGGGGACTGCGGCGGAACAGGGGGAGGCGGCGGAGTCTCTGCTGTCGCAGTCGTAATAATAGACAAAAAAGGACACGGCCCGGACGCAGTAAAAGTTGTCCCCGTAAGAAAGCCCGGACCTGTAAGTGAGGCAATATCTGCAATAGGAAGCGACCTCCTCCCAAAAGTCGCGAAAGTCATAAAAGCAAAAGAAGAACCAAAGGAAGCAAAAAAAGAGGAAAAGAAAGAATAAGACAAGATTGAGATGGACATTCTCAGCATAATATTTTTTGCGGTCTCTGCCGTATTCTTAATTGTCCTGCTTCACATTTTTGCAATACCGGTAAAAATATCCGCAGGGACAAAACCTTGTGCCGGAAACTACGCGGAATTTCATGTTATATGGGGCTTTCTGAGAATAAAGGCCGACATTACAAAAGACAAAATTCTTAAGGTGTGGTTCTGCGGCCTGAAAATTACGGAAAAAGACCTGCTTAATAAAGACGAAAAAAAGAAGGAAAATGCAGGGTTATCTTTGGATATGCTTTTGCCGTTAAAGGACGCAAAAAACGATTTTTTAAAGATTATATATGCATTTGAAATAGAAAAACTGTACCTGAAACTAAAATTCGGCCTTGGTGACGCAGCTGAAACGGCAGTCATGTACGGCTATATAATGGCAATTAAGGGAATCCTGACTCCTGAAGAAAGAGTCTGCATAGAAGCCTTTCCGGACTTTGAAGAATCCGGGTTTGAACCTGAATTCAGGTGCGATATAATTGCGAAAAAGCCATACAAGTTATTTTCACCTGCAATAGCAGTATACAGAAAAGTTTTGGCAGCCAAAAAATGTTCAAAGATTAAAGGAGGAACCGTAAATGCTGCATAAATCAGGGATAATGGCAGGAAAAGAAAGGTCGGCAGGAAATTTCACGGTTATTCCTATAGTCAGTACGGATGCCGTAATGGCAGGAAAATGCGGATTTTTTAGTACAGACCCGCAGGGCCTTATAATAATTTCAGGTGAAAATTACTACAAGTTCTCTTTTAAAAAAGATGATTCATGGATTGAAGAGTTCCTTAAAACTCTTTAAAACCATTTATTCATGTCTCAGGGCTTCTATCGGGTTCAGGTTTGAGGCTTTCCATGCCGGGTACAGACCAGACAAAAGACTCGTTACAATTCCGAAAGCCATTCCGAATGGAATATAAATAAGCGTTGAAGGCTCAAGCACATACGACGCATCCTGGAGAACCAGGTACACCGCAAGATACCCGCCGATAAAACTGAATATAGCGCCTATCAGAGACCCCAGGAAACCAAGTACCAGCGCTTCATAGAGAAACATTCTCATTACTTCGGCTTTCTGGGCCCCGATACTCCTCATAATTCCTATCTCCTTGATTCTTTCCGTAACAGACATCATCTGGACATTGAATATCGATACTCCGGCAACGATTAGTGATATTCCCCCGATTGCCGTTGTAAACATGGATATCTGGTCAAAGGTGGTCAGAAGCGTATCAAGAATCGCCTTTGTGTCAAATGCAGTAATCACATCGTGACGCCTGTTCATCTTCTTTTCAATGGCGTCAATTGTTGCATCTATAGTGTTTATATCAGCCACCTTGACTATGACCTGGTCATAATTGTCTTTGTCATACGTCGACGTGATGTATTTATCAGTGACGAAAATCGCATTGTCAGGACTTATATCAAACCCCATGCCCCTTTCTTCAAGGATACCTACCACCCTGAGATTATGTCCGCCAAGTTTTATCCTGCTCCCGGGTTTCAGTGAATAGTCTTCGGCGATTTTTGATCCTACCATGCATCCGGACGAGCTTTTAAGCCACTGCCCGTCGGACAGGCCCAGAAGAGCCGGCATATCTCCGGTATCAAGCCCGTAAACAGTTGCAAGACCATCTTTACCTCCTGCCTTTATCTCGTCATAATCAGAGTAAAGAGGAATCACCTTGTTTCCTCCTCCGCCTGCCGCGTTCGTTATATCCTTGACCTGTCTTTTGGATATATTGTCATATGTCCCCCCGTAAGGATATATTACAATTGAGTCACCTACATCGGAAAGCTGGTCTGAAACCGCCATTACAAGACTGTTTCCAAGCATTCCCATGGCAGCTATTGCAGCAACACCTATCACTATCCCGATAACGGCAAGAATGGATCTCAGCCAGTTGAGCCTTACATTTCTCTTTGCAAATTCAAAGAAAAGCATTTTTTTCACTGGATTTCACCGTCCCTGATGACTATTGTCCTGTCGGCAAATTCGGCTGTGCCCGGGTCATGCGTAACCATGATAACCGTCTTTCCCTGGCTGTTGAGTTCGGACAAAATATCCATCACCTGAAGACCGGTTTTTGTATCAAGATTTCCCGTAGGCTCGTCGCACAAAAGAATAACCGGACTGTTTACAAGTGCACGTGCTATAGCGACTCTCTGCTGCTGCCCACCTGAAAGCTCAGCCGGCTTGTGGTGCATCATGCTCTCGGTCAGACCAACCTTTAAAATAAGCTCCCTGCACCTTCCTTCGTTGTCTTCATGCCTGTATTTCATTATATACGGATATTCAACATTCTCTTTTACGGAAAGAAGGGGAATAAGGTTGAACTGCTGGAAAATAAATCCTATAGTATCCCGCCTCAGGTCGGTAAGCTCAAAATCGGTGAGCTCCCTGACGTTGACTCCATTTATCAGAAGTTCTCCGGATGTCGGAACGTCAAGGGACCCTATAAGGTTCAACATAGTCGATTTGCCAGACCCTGAAGGCCCCATAATTGCGACGAACTCCCCCTTCATTATATCAAGAGACACGTTTTTGAGGGCCTTAACATCACCGAATGGCAGCGGATATGTCTTACTTACGTTTTTAAGGCTTATAACTGGCATATCTCCGGTCAAAAAACAAACACCTCCAAAAAAATAAATTGATTTTTCAGATTTCAGAATACATCCGGCCAAAAATTTACTTCTTCCACGACCTGTATACAGCAGCGCCGGCAACAAGAGCGGCCAGTACCACAACTACTATAACAATAACATCTGTGCCAAAACCGCTGCCTGCACTGCTCTGCGTTTTATCTCCCTTTAAAGGCAGGCTGTCTCGTATTTTAACAGATATGGTCTTTGTGTAGTCATTTCCGTCCTCATCTTTGTAGCTTACAACAACCGGGACTTCGAGGACATCGTCAGGCACGGTAAAATCAATATAAAAAGTCGAAAAATCATCAGACTCAAGCCCTCCTATTACATAAACTTTGTTGGGCTCCGTAGGCTCCGCCGGGCTTTTTGTAGTAACTATAATCGATTTTGCATCCTTAAGTCCTGCATTGGTGATATCTCCGGATATCTTATATCCTTTTCCTGATGTGGTCACCTCTATATTGTTCACAACCGGATTGGCATTTTTCTTGTCTTCACCAAGCTCCACGGGAACAGTTATACTACTTTCATGCCGGTTTACTCCGTTTCTGTACTCCGCTATAAATTCAATTTCACCATTGTCTTCAGGTGTTGCGTCGAACATTACCTCAGCATTCTGGTTAGGCTTCAACTCTCCGATGAACACACTGGACTGCGTAAAGGATGAAACATTGCTGACGGGTTTTACGAAAACACCGTTTACAGTGTTTTCTCTTGGATTTCCAACAACTACCTTTATCGTTTCCTTTACATCCTTCTGGAATACGTCAGGTTTTTCGACAACCGAAAGCTCAATTGGTGTAGCCTCAACTTTTACTGCAAGAGGGTAACTCATACTTCCCCCGTTTACAAAGTCAAGGTAAAATTTCGGGTAAAATATCCCGCTTCCGGAGGACTTAACCGTAAATGAGAACTCCTTTGTAACTCCAGGGCCTATAGCGCCTACGGTTGAATAAGCGCTTTCGCTTTTAAGAGAGAGGTCTTTTGTAATAAGTGTCGCTCTTTTTATGTTTACACTCTCAGTGCCGGTATTTTGAACAGATACCTTCACCAGAGCCGTGTCACCGGGCATAAGGACACCTGGATCAGTTTCATACGACAAAACCGCAAGATGGGACGAGGCAGAATCCGATATGTCATCTGCCGATACGTGAACACCAATCAGCAGAACAACTGCCAATGCGAAAAATATAATTTTTTTTATCATTTCAACATTCCGTGCAAAAATTTTATTCAGGGTTTTTCAGACAACTGACGTTAAAACAAATACAAGGTCAACAAGGATAGGAATGCCAACTGCTATCGCTGCACCCTTAAACTCCATTCTTCTGCATTTTATAAACCCAAATATCCAGACATTTGCACTCCACAACAGAAATATCACCGACACGACCGCAGACGCCGTCATAAGAGGACCAGTTGACATAAGTTGCGTAGCGGCCTCTACTTCCGCCGATGTTGAAACAGGGGAAAGAGACAGCGACGACACATGGGCATATGTGAGAACCGTTGCAATAACAGTGCCGAATATCTGGGGTACAATACCGTATCCTGTAATTTCAAGAGTACGGGAAAAAGACCCTTTTCCTTTGAGGGGAATCGAGATTATATGCATAACTGCCGCCCATATAACCCACATTACAAACGATCCGATTAAACCCACAAAAAAACCTATGAACGGGAGGACACCACTCATAAACGAAGCTTCAGGCGGGAGGATGTCTGAGGATGCTCCTGCAAGAAGGGCAGCTGAGATTCCTGTGATAATACCTGTAACAAGGACTATTAACGCCGGGTATTTCAGGCTTTCAGGCTTATTTACAAGCTCATCAAAAAATTCCTTTGGGGACAACAGAATTTCCCGAAACATATTCATACACAGTAATCATTTATCAATTATATATATTGAGAGGATCCCGCAGATACCTTTGCAGAGAATTTAAGAGTTATTTGTCGCTGAAATCATAATGCTTTTTTAAAAATTCGCGAATTTTTGCAGACTGAAGCCATCCTCTGTCAAGTCTTGTGATTATGTCGTTTATTTCTTTGACCTGGCTAAGAATCTTATCAGAGATTTCGTCATTACATATTTCTGCATAGCCGGAAATGACAGCCAGCGGATTTCTTATTGCATCGTTTAATATTGCACTTGTGGCAAGGTTGTCCTCTATATCCTTCAGTGCTTCTGCCTCTCTTCTACGGCTCTCCTTTTCCCTGGAGATATCACGTATCAGGCACAGCCCGTAGACAGTATCTCTGATCTCAATAAGCCCGGCCTTGATGTAAACCGGAAATACTGTGCTGTCCTTCTTTTTCATTTTTTCCTCGAAGGAATACCTGCTCTCTTCGCCGGGAGTTGCAAAATAATCAATATAGTCCTCTCCGGGAGGCACTACATAGAGGTCGTCAATATTTTTTTTTAGAAACTCTTCATACGAATATCCAAAATTTTTGCATGCCGTTTCGTTTACCTCAAGAATCCTGCCCGGCATTTTATTGGGTTTGACCTCATAAAACAGGACAGCCTCCATGATGCTGTTATAAAGTATATGAAATTTATTTTCGCTTTCCTTCAGGGCATTCTGGGATTTCAGAAGGTCTGCATTCTTTTTTTCAAGCTCTTCGATCTTTGTTTCAAGCTGAGAAAGGACTCTTTTTGTGTATTTCTTAAGATATTCCTCTTCCGACTCGCTAGTACTGGATTTTTTCATGGGTGCAATTATATCCGGGTTTTTAAGCATGCCGTCAATTATTTTCAGGAATTCGTCAGGGTCTACGGGTTTTATTATATATCTGTCAGCGCCGAGGTCAAGGCCGAATTTCTGGTCTTCTGGTGAAGTATATGCCGCGGTATAAAAGACAAAGGGGATGTCCTTAAGATTTTCATCGCTTTTCACCTCCCGGCAAAGCTGAAATCCGTCCATTTTCGGCATCAGAATGTCACTTATTATCAGGTCAGGCTTTGATTTATTAAGAGAATTCAGCGCGTCCTCTCCGTTTGCAGCAGTTATAACCTCATATCCTCGACTTTTCAGCACAGACTCAAGCAGGTACCTGTTCTCATTTAAATCATCCACAACAAGTACTTTCATATTGACATCATTTCCCCTAATCCAGAAACTTCATTATCTGGCTGACAATTTTATCCGGGTCTATCGGCTTTTCTATGTATCCCGTACAACCAAGCCTGAGACTCTTTTCACGATCACCTGTCATCGCATATGAGGTTACTGCAATTATAGGAATTTCGGACAGGGCCTTATTCTCCCTTATTCTGCGTGTCGCTTCATATCCGTCAATTCCCGGGAGCTGAATGTCCATAAGTATAAGTGAAGGCTTCTCCCCGGAAGCCATAACAACACCTTCCTCTCCTGTTTTTGCCCAGATTACCTCAAATCCGTTCTTTTGTAAAATAAACTGAATCAGATAAAAATTGTTGGGATTATCCTCCACAATAAGAATTTTAATCATCATCCCCCTCCTTCAACGGCAAAATCAGGATAAATTCACTCCCTTTGCCAGGGGTGCTGCTTGCAACAATTCTGCCTTTAAGCGCCAGAGCCAGCTTATTCGAAAGATACAGGCCAAGACCGGTACCTTCTGTCAGACGTCCTTCCGTCGAAATTCTAGAAAATGCTTTGAAAAGATTTTTCATCTGGTCCTCGGGAATTCCTATACCAGTATCCTTTACTGAGATGTAGCAGCCTTCAGCTGATATCCCCGCCTTCACCATGATTTTTCCGGCGTCGGTAAACTTCAGGGCATTGCTCACGAAATTTATCAGGATCTGCCTAACTCTTCTTTCGTCTCCTGATATCACGAGAGTTTCAGGCAAATCAGACTTCATTTCAATGTTCTGGTCTTCTGCAGCCTCACGGAATGACAATATGACATCATTGATAAGCGGGACCAGATCGAATGAAGTTATTGAAAGCTGAATCTTGTCGGCCTCGATTTTGCTTATGTCTATGACATCATTTATGAGGCTTAAAAGATGACGGGAACTGTTTTCAATGATTTTCAGCTGTTTTTTCTGTTCGTCGTTTATTTCTCCGCTCCACCCTTTAAGGAGAACCACGGTAAACCCGATTATGGAGTTTAAAGGTGTCCTCAACTCATGGCTCATTGAGGCTATAAACATTGACTTAAGACTGTCGAGATTTTTCAGGTTCTCGTTTGCTTCTGCAAGTTCACGTGTCCTTTCCGTGACTTTCTCCTCAAGTTCGGCGTGAGCTTTTTTAAGATCTGATTTTGCCTTTTTTTCATACTTTACAGCAATATTCAGTTTTTCTTCTTCCAGTTTTATCCTCCCGACCATTTTTCTGAAGGCATCTGCCAGGACAAAAATTTCACCTGTTCCTCCGACCGGGATGTCCTGATTCAAATCACCAGTCTCTGCAATATTTCTGCTGATCTTTGTAAGTCTGGAGAGTGGTCTTATTATCTCATTGTTCAGGACCAGAATAGACAATACACCAAGAATAACAAGAGATAATATAAGGGAGACAAGAACAGTAAACACCACATCATTGGTCTCTTTCTGTATTTCTACAGAAGGGATTATGACTCCTATCTTCCACCCCGAACCCGGCGACGTGCGGTATATCAGGTAATTTCCGTCAGATAAAATGACACCACTGTCGTTATCAAGGAATTCGGGGGATTTTTCTTTTAAAATACTGTCAATATTGCCAAAACTTCCTGAAATATTCTCTTCTGAAAGGATTGTGCCATTACTGTCAGTAATTACTATTTTCCCGTTTTTTATGGGTTCAAAACCGGTGAGATAATTTCCCATTTCGGCAAGGGTTATACCGGCACCTACAACGCCGTAAACACTGCCTTTTTCGTCAGTCAGCGCCTTTGCAACAACCAAATTCAGATCAGACGATGTCAAAGAAAGGTAAGGCTCCGTTATAACGACAGATTCAGGATTTTCCTCTGCGAGGGTGTACCATGGTCTCTCCCTTGGATCGTATCCCGCAGTGCTTCCGGAAAGGTCAGGTGACCTTATGAAATCTCCGCTGTCAGTTCCAAAATAGACATAATTCACATGCTGGTGGGTAATGTAATAGTTATAAAGTGTCTCTTCCAGTTCATCCTCTACCTGCAGAAAACTTTCATTCATATAGTTTTTTTCACTGCATGATAACTTTTCCAAATCCCTGTTATTCCGTATAACCATTTCAGACTGCAGGGAAAGCTGATAAACATCACCTTTCGTTGAATTGAGATAGTCTGAAAAAGAGTAGTCTATTAGTTTTAGGTATTCGTCCGAACTTTTTGTTATCGCATTAAGACTGTGCTGGTTCAGAGTTACAGGAAGAATTACTCCGACAAGGAATATTACAAGCAGTGCAAGGCACAAAAAAATCACCACAACCCTTGTCTGAAGATTCATGCGTGAAAAGATGCTTTTTTGAAATATATAATTTTTGAAGATACCAAAAGTCTTCCGGAACACATCAGCAAAGAGGCGGACTGAAACGTTATTCAGAAACGGAGAATATGAGATTTTCAGGCAAAACGGTATTGAAAGGATGGATATTAGGATACTTTTTTGAAAATACTTTATTTCAGGATATTCCAGTCTCCTAAATAAAAGAGGACTCTTTTCTTATCGCAAGCCTTAATACCGACTCAGGCACTTCAGTATAGAAACGCGGACAACTGCTCTCAAAGTTTTTTTTCGCACTGCCGCAACTTTCGCATGACATTCCACAGTATTTTGAAGGATCGGGGAGGGGGACGAGTTCTTCAAGGGTCTTTTCGTTTATAAGGATCTGAAACGCCCTCTCACCATCAATATTCTCCTCTTTTTCACTGAAATTTATTTCAATTCCTTTTCCGGCCAGAAAAGAGCTCATATCATAAGAAACGTCACGCGGGCTTCTCAGGGTATCAGAACAAACCGGCATATACCCTTTGCGCGAGGGGTTTTTTAATAATACAACATCTATTTGTTTCATCATTTTTCCTCTATTCCGCCAAAGTATTCATCAACCCATTTGGAGATATCACTCAGGACACTCCTAAACCCGTCCATAATCTCCTCTTCGGAGCCTGTAAACTCTGAAGGATTATAAAATATTTTTTTCACAAGGTCACGATGTTTAGGAATTTCAGGTATGTCACCGCTGCATTCGCACATTAAGACAACGGAATCGAAGGTCATCCCTCTGTAAAAATCAAGTTTTTTAGGTTTTTTCCCGTTTATATCGATTCCGGCTTCCTTTAAAACCCCGAGAGTATGCGGGTTTATAACAGGTGCCGGATTGATTCCGGCGCTGAATGCCTCATATTTGTCCTGGTATCCGGAGTTTAACACCGCTTCCCCCATCTGCGACCTACCGGCGTTATGGCTGCAGATAAAAAGAACTTTTTTTCTCTCTGTCATATTAAAAACCTGATTTGTGCAAAGTCATGTTTGTATTTTATTCATCATAATATTCATTCATAAGAAAATAAGAAATTTCAAGTGAAACCGGATTATTATGAAAAGAGACGACAAAAGTTCCGGTTAAACCGTTAAAATTTTAAAAAGAAAAAATGGTTGTAAATATAAGTAGGTTATCTGAACTGTTAGTCCGGTTGAACACCCCGGAAAGATTTGCCTGGAATCTCCCCGGGGCAGTGGTGTTTGTTTCTCTCTTAAATAGGAGGAAATCTTATTTTTATGTACAGCAGAACAACTTAACCGTATGTTCCCTGTACAATGACTAGAGATTATTCAATTGTTGAAAGTTTGAATCCATTTTTGGGTTCCATTATGGATTGAAGCATGAAAATTACGTCATTTAAAGAGCATGTGACACATGATTCCCGATTCTGCTGACCACAGCCGTTAAACAGATGTTTTTTTCAGGCTTAACCCCTAACCGGATTTTCAAATTTTTATCTCTCCTTTTTCTTATCCCTCCCGGATTTAAGGTCACTCCATCTCATAAACTTAATATTAGAGGCTGATTTGAATTTGTGCACTACTGGTATGAGAGTTTAGATTTTATGGCGATATTTGTTTTATCAATAATTTGCGGTGTGTTGCGGTATGTTTAGATCGGCATTAAGCACGGTTTGAAGTGAATGTCCTAAAGAGGCATTTCTGCTACCAAATGCCCAAAGGCGGACGCTCCTTTTTACATGAGGTAAAAAGAACCGCTTTTCAGCTTCAAAGGCACTTTTGACATAGTATGGAGTGGCTGTCATTCCAGTTCTTTGCATTTTTTCCATACCGTATGCAGCCTTTGCGGGACTGCATACCCCTTGAGTCGAATACTTTCCGTTTTTCCTCTTTTTTATCACCTCTCACCTCCCCAATAATAGGAAATTGAATGCCTGAACATATATATATTGGTATATATGCAAACTGGATTGAGGACATTTTAGCGGATATCAGGTGAATTCAAAAGAATATTTAAGATTTTATTACATATAATCCCGGATAAAGAGTTGAACCGTTATAATGCCCGTTCCCTGAGCCTTTTCTTTTTCCGTGTCCAGGCATAGTACACTGTAAGAATAACAACCGCTGTTACAGCTACAGCCGCAATTCCATACCGGATGTCAATTAAGAACAGATCTTTTATGTATTCCGAACCAAGCGCGATGATATAGCACCCTGAGAGAGAACCTGCAACTACTGCCAGAAAAACGTTTTTTCCCGGTATTCCTATCATCTTCCCAACAATAGGTGTTGCAACACCCCCTGTCCCCTGCATTGGAATCATCACAAATACCGCAAGCCCGAAAGAGGAAAATCTTTCAATCCAGCGGTGTTTTGAAAAAAATTCCCCCCCGTGCTCCATGAAAGACTTCATCCACCGGTCACCAAGTACCGGTATTTTAAGCGCAAGATCAAAATTCAGTATCATAAAAAGCGTTGATATAATATCCATCATCGCAACCGAAGTGCCTATAATCCACCAGGGCATTCCAAGGGATATACCTATAGGAATTACTGACTCTTTTCCCGCCGGCGGAATAAAATAAATAAACATAAGCCCGAGAAGCGAGATGTACACCGCCTCAGGGAGAGACACGTATAAGATAAAAATGTAAATCCCAAGGACAATAAACGGTATTACCAGGTTAAATAACGCTTTTCCGGCTCTTGCCAGATTAACCGATCCGTTGCCCGGTGCCGTATCCATTCATTAAACTTGGTCTCTGTTTATAGATAAAAACAATCCATAAATACGTCCATTATTTAAAAAACCGGCACTCATAAAAATTTTCTCTTTTTCCTGAGACCCTCGCGCAGCCTTTTGCGGTGCCTCTCCCTCAAAAGATATAAGGACGCTATTACAAGCATCAGAGCAGACAATAATACCGCCGCTAAGACAGGGTCAAACCTGAAGATGTCTATGAAGTAAACTACTCCAAGAGCTATCGAAAACGAGCCTATAAACGCACCCAGGGATATCGAAGCAAGAACTTTGAGTTTTGAAAGCCCCATCATCCTGCCGACAAGGGTCCCTCCAATTCCCCCTGACCCCTGAAACGGGACAACGACAAAGAGCACAAGTCCCACTTCGGAGAGCTTTTCAAGCCATTTGTGTGATTCAAAGAAATTTTCCCCGCCTTTCATAACCCCTTTTATCCATCCTCCGAGAACAGGGATTTTTAGTGCAAGATCAAAGTTTAAGGCCATAAAAATAGCCCCGCAGATGTCCATCATCATCGTCGAGGAGGCGACAACCCACCACGGAATCCCGAAAGCAATCCCCAGCGGAATTATGCTCTCCTTTCCGGCAGGGGGAATAAGGTTTATGACCATAAGCCCCATCAGCTTTTCAAAACTTTCATACGGAAGTATAAGATACGTTATAAAAAAGTAAAGTCCTGCAACTATAAAAGGCAGGATAAAGTTAAAAAGAATTTTTCCGGCACGGGAAACCTGAAAAAAATAAGATTTTTCCTCCGTTTCTCCCGCAGTCATAAAACTTCCGTTTCCCTTATTACCCGGTCTCACTTATCCGGCGTACAGCCTCTTTAAGTGTGTCCATACCGGCAGCGTATGATATTCTGACCCAGCCCGGTGAACAGAACGCCGTTCCGGGAGTAGTTGCGACTAACGCCTTTGTAAGCCACTCATCGCAGACTTTCATGTCGTCACCGCAGACTTTTAGAAAAGCGTAAAACGCTCCCTGTGCCGGTGCGGTCTCATATCCGGCCCTGTTAAGCTCTGATATCAGAAACTTCCGGCGCCTGTCAAACTCCTGTCTCATATCCTCCACGCAGGCCTGGGGACCTTTAAGAGCTGCAAGACCTCCCCACATCGCAAATGATGCGGGATGGCTTATGGTATGCTGCTGAACTCTGGTCATCGCCTTTGTAATGTTCAAAGGTGCACAGGCATACCCCAGCCTCCAGCCTGTCATTGCATACGCCTTGGAAAAACCGTTCACTGTTATGGTCCTCTCGTGCATATCCCCTAAAGACGCAATTGAGATGTGCTCATTTTCGTATATCAGCTTCTCGTATATTTCGTCAGAAAGGGCAAGAATATCGTTGTCCTCGCAGATGTCCTTTATAAGGGTGAGAGAAGCCTTATTCATAACAGAGCCTGTAGGATTTGAAGGAGTATTAAAGACTATCATCTTCGTCTTTTTGTTTATCTTTTCAAGAATTGTATCATCGGCCTGAAAGTCACCGGCACGCAGTGAATGATGAACAGGACGGGCACCGGCAATCCTTACGGAAGGCTCATAACTGACCCATGAAGGATCGAGTATCAAAACCTCGTCCTCAGGGTTCAGGCAGGCCTCCATAGCCTCGTAAATGTTGTCCTTTGCCCCGCAGGCAACAACAATCTGCGAAGGGTCGGACGGAATCCTGTTTTCAAAGGACAGTTTTTCCGATATTGCCTTGCGAAGCTCTAAAAGCCCCTGGCTTGCCTCGTAGTGCGTTTTCCCGTTCTTCAGCGCATCAATGCACGCCTGCGTGATATGGGCGGGGGTGTCAAAGTCAGGCTCACCTATGGAAAGTGATATGACGTCCTTTCCTTCGGCTTTCATTTTTCTGGCCTTGTCTGTTATCTCAATTGTTGCAGACGAGGGTATTTTTGAAATTTTTTCAGAGAGTTCCTTCATGATTCCAGCACGACTTTCTTTTACTGCAGATATTTGGATTTATAAATCAAACGGATTTTAAAACCGTTCTTTAAAGTCTCTGGACCATCTTCACGGCGGACTCGACCGCACGCTTTGCATAGTCTATCCTGTCCGACGCCTCAATGCGTGTCATTCCCGGTCCTGATATACCAAGTGCGACAGGCTTGTCATACTCAAGCGAGAGGTCTATTATTTTTCTTGCCGCCTGAGCAGCAATAACTTCATCGTGCTGGGTCGCACCCTCGATGATACAGCCGATTGTCACGACCGCATCTATATTATCCTCTTTCAAAAGCTTTTTTATCGCAAGCGGCATGTCATATACGCCAGGAACGTATATTCTCTGGACAACTTCCGCTCCGAGGAATTTTGCGTGTTCCCCGCCTTCAAGCTCCATCATATATGTCAGGTCGCGGTTGAACTCTGCGACAACGAATCCAAGTTTTATTGTCATGACATTTTCTCCGTTACTCAGGTTTGTACTTAAAATAGTATTATCCTTCTCATCAGAATAACACACCGGCCCCGGGTAAAAGGAGAGCAAAAGGATTAAAGTTTTTTATACCACAGGTTCATCGACTCAAATGACCCGCAGATATTTGTGTTGTTGACAAGAGTACCGGCGAATCTGTAGCACCTGTCATAAAAAAGGCGGTTTACAGGAAGAAAACTTGCCCTTGCAATGGTGTATGACATTGTAATCCCTCTTTTTTTCATCTCTTCCTCCATCAGGAAAAGAAGAAAACCTGCGAAACCTTTTCCCCTAAATGCAGGGTCAGTTGCAAAATCTGTCATCTCAGCACTTAATGAATCAATGTCTGTCTCCGCGGAAGAAGCTGCAACGAATTCCTTGGTTTCTTCACTTTGCACACCAAAATAGACGGTTCCAAAGTCCATCGTTTTCCTTATGTACTCCGGAGAATCAACGGGGAAGGGATAGCTTTCAAAAACTTTTGAAAACAGGTCTGCAAGCAGACCTGAATCCTTCTCATCAGCCCTCCTGGCGGTAAAGCCGTCCGAAAGATTATTCTTTTGATCTTTCATGCCAGAAGAAACAGAGCTTTCTGTAAACTTTCCCTCTGATGATTCAAGGTCTTTTTGTCCAATGATTTTTCCTTTGGGAATACCCCTTACAGTGTTATAATACTTTGAAAGGAAGCACCCGTCACAAAAACCCCTGTACATACCGGGGATTATACCTTCCTGGATATAGCCGTCTGACAAAAATCCTTCTCTCATATGTTCCGGAACTTTTGCAAAAGACTTTGAATACCCTTTTTCCTCTGCAAGTTTGTCAATCAGTTTTATTATTCCGGGATAGTCAGAGTCTGATAATTTCATTAGGTACACACGGTCATTGTAATCTCCGTGCTGGACAACAGAGTTCAGAATAGTGCAGATTTCATCCCTGATCATCTCTTCTCTCCATTCTCTCGTTGTCCTCAGGATAAAGGGATATTGTCCCGTCATGATCACACAGGAGTTTTTCAATACCTATGGCCTTAATCTCCGATGCATCGTCAAGTTTCAGGCTTAAATTGCATTTGTCGCATTTTCTGTCGCAAAAATACGGTTCATAGGAATCAGGTTCCTTGTATGTGCAAAGTACACCCTCGTAGTTTCTCATGACAACCTTGTTGGCTGACCACGAAACAATATAGTTTGGTGCAAGCGGAATCTTTCCGCCTCCCCCCGGAGCATCTACAACATATGTAGGAACCGCGAGACCTGAAGTGTGTCCCCTTAGACTTTCAATTATCTCGATTCCCTTCCCGATAGGTGTCCTGAAATGCGAAAGGCCCTCCGAGAGGTCACACTGGTACATGTAATACGGACGCACCCTGTTAATCAGAAGTTTATGAAAAAGGGACTTCATAATTCTCGGGCAGTCGTTTACTCCCGCCAGGAGAACCGACTGGTTTCCAAGAGGAATCCCACCGTCCGCAAGTTTTCTCAGGGCTTCCGATGAAGATTCTGTAATTTCTCTCGGGTGATTGAAATGAGTATTAAACCAGAGCGGCTGGTACTGTCCCAGCATCTCGACGAGTTCACGGTCCACCCTGAAGGGCAAAACCACAGGCATTCTGCTTCCGACGCGAACTATCTCGACATGCCTGATATCAGACAATTCGGAAAGAATCCACTCAAGATAGTCGTTTTCAAGCATCAGAGGGTCCCCGCCCGACAGGAGAACGTCCCTTATCTGTGGGTTATTATTGATGTAATCGATGCCCTTGCTGATTTCGTTTCTGTCCGGGATGTATTCGCAGTCACCTACCCTTCGCTTTCTCGTGCAGTGCCGGCAGTACATGGCGCAGACATTGCTCACCATAAAAAGGACCCTGTCCGGGTACCTGTGCGTGATGCCTTCGACCGGACTGTCAAGGTCCTCTGAGAGAGGATCGTTCATGTCGTCCTTTATTATGTCAAGTTCACGCTCTGACGGAAAGGCCTGCATGAATATAGGATCATTTTCGTAGTCTTCAGTCTCTATAAGGGAGAGATAGTAAGGAGTTACAGCCATAGGAAACTTTTCAAGAGTTTTTTCAAGTTCCTCTCTTTTTTTAGGGGGAAAGGAAATGCCCGTAAGTTTTTCAAACGTTTTTATATCGCGGACAGTATTTTTTATCTGCCATCTCCAGTCCCTCCAGTTTGCAGTCTTCTCTTTTGAACCGGCAAGGTCCGTCATCCTGTTTTTTATATTCACATCCGAATTCATAAAATTTCATTAATTTTTTATAATTCCCCTGAATTTTTTCAGAAAAACACACTCTGAAATATCAGGTATTTCAAAAAACTGCACCATACTCTGGTTTTGACAACGGAAAAATTACAAATCCCATATTTTATGGTGCAGAATATTTGTCCGGGTGGTGCCGCTTTAAAAAAGCCGTCTTTTATATGACTAAATACACCAGAATCTCTATATTATACGTTTTTTGAAATAAATTCCCAAAACATCAAGTATTATGCCGTAATAGTATTGTTTTATCCTTCTTTTATCTGATATGATAAATTTCGTCCTCCGGAAAGGGCATTTTAATCAACATTTTCCAGTTGACCACAGTCAGAAATACCCCCGTTTCACCTGTGGCTTAGCTGTTTCCTTTTATGGAAGGTCACCCTTAATATAAGTTTTGCTATGGGAAATACAACTGAATTATTCTGTTAAAAAAAAGATTTTGCTGAAAAAATTTTGCCAAAAAATTATTTTCATCCTCTTACAGGCCCTGCATCATCAAAGCCCTGTCTCTGGCCGGTTCCCGCAAGCCTTACAAGTTCGTCAGGCCTAAGTATCAGCCTTATTGCATTTTCGGCATGCTCGCGTGTCCTCCTTTCGGCAAGCCATGCAAGCTGCGCATCGTCTTTCGCCTCGTCCTCGTGGACGAACACTTCTATTATATGGGTGTTTGTCATAAGCTGTGCCCTTATAAGACCCTGCGAAGCCTCATGTGCACACATCTTGTCCTTTTCAACTCCGCCGGGCATCCCGAGGGCCATGACTATATCGCACCCGCGCTCCTCTATAAGCTTTTTTGCTGCAACGGGGAGGTCTTTTACACCAGGAACTGTATACCGCTCAATCGAAACGCTTGCATGCCTGCGCAGCTCATCGACCGCTATCGCTCCCATGTTGACGCGGGCGAACGTTGTATCGGCAACACCAACTTTCATAGTAATATCCTGTTGCTTCCTGTCAGACCTTAAGGACTTCTGCCGCAGCCATGACACCGCAAGATGCCGGTTTGAAGCCCTGCTCTTTAAGAGTCTTCTGGACTGCCGACAAAACGGCCATAACCTCAGGTGCTCCGGTTGCACCCATAGTCCCTATTCTGAATATTTTGCCTTTCAGGCTGTCCTGACCGCCGGAAATCTCGATGCCTGTCTTTTTCACCGCACCGCGGAACTTTGAGTCGTCTATTCCGTCGGGGTAGCAGAAAGCGGTCGCCGTGTTGGAGTATGAATGGAACTTATCGGTCTTCGGGAATAACTTAAGGCCCCATGCCTCTCCGGCGGCCCTCACGGCTTCGGACATGTTTTTGTGGCGTGCAATCCTGTTCTCAAGACCTTCATTCTCAACGAGCCTGCAGGCCTCCCTCATTGCAAAGAACAGGGAAATTGCAGGTGTATAAGGTGTCTGGCTCTTTTCAGCACTTTTTTTGTATGCCGCAAGGTCAAGATACATAGGTCTCCATTCTGCAATCCTGTCCCATGCCTTCTCTGAGACCGATACAGCAGCAAGACCGGCAGGTGCCGCAAGGCATTTCTGTGAGCCGACAATTGCTACATCAACGCCCCACTTGTCGGCATAAAATTCGTTTCCGGCAATGGATGTGATTCCGTCAAGAATAAAAAGTGCACCGTACTTTTTGCATAATCTTCCCACCTCTCCGGCAGGGTTCAGAATTGCTGCCGACGTTTCATTGTGGACAAGTGTTACCGCTTCGGCACCGTTTTCAAGCTCTTCTTCAAGTTTTTCGAGAGGAAGAGGAGTACCCCATTCGGACTCAAGGCACACTGCATTGTCGGAGTAAAGTTTGCCCAGCTTGAAGAGGCGTTCGCCGAACTTTCCGTTGACAAGCGAAGCAACGTTCTTTTTGGCGCAGAAGTTTGCAACAGCTGCCTCCATTCCCGCTGTTCCGGAACCCGAAAGGACGAGTATATCGTTTTTTGTTCCGAACATGGGCTTTAGCATACGGGTAATGTCATCGAGGCATTCCCCGAATTCCGCTCCCCTGTGATTTATTGCCTGCTTTGTCATTGCCATCCTTACGTTCTGTGGCATTGGGACAGGGCCCGGCATCATTAGAAGTGTTTCGTCCTGCATAAAAATCAGTATAATATGTACTGCGTACTAGGAAATTTATTTTACTGATTGGTCCGCATAAAGACTCCAAATTCAGACATGAAAATTCTTCAGTGATAAGTTTTGGTGGTGGCTGCAAAAAAAAGAATTTTTTCAGGGCTGCCTTAAAACAAGGCAGCTATACTGTCAAGGTTTTCTGAAACAAACTTCAGAATCATAATAATCAGTCCAAGCCAGTCAAACATAAAATATCTCCTTAAATCGTCATATAGGCAGTATTTCCGGCCGCCATGCACAAATAGCTGTGCATACATGACTTTTTCGTTTATACTTAAAATACTTTTTCAACTGCGGGCGCACGGGAAAGAATTCGCAAAAATAATCGGTCAAATGAAAATTTTTTGCAGAAAACTATGTCCGTGAAAAAAATTGTGTCAGGTGCACTTTCAAAAAGGTAAATCACTGACGAGACCAAATATAAACGTATATGACAGAAGTGGCGATTATAGCAGGCTCGGCTTCGGACGTGCACGTTGTAGAGAAAGTAAAGGCTGTTCTTTCCGAGAGCAACACTGACTTTGACTACCAGGTGATTTCAGCGCACAGAAACCCGGACAAACTGGACGAATATGTCAAATCATCGGATGCAAAGGTTTTCATCTGCATCGCAGGTCTTTCGGCGGCCCTCCCCGGAGTCGTCGCTTCAAAGACAGACAAACCGGTGATAGGTGTTCCGGTTTCCGGCACTCTCGGCGGACTTGACGCACTTCTCTCGATAGTACAGATGCCCAAAGGTGTGCCTGTTGCGTGCGTGGGTATAGACAACGGTGCAAACGCAGCCCACCTCGCTTTAAGAATCCTTAAAACAGCTTAAAAATAATCCTGAAAGAAATGAGTCTATTTAACGCGACACTGGACGCGGTTCAGCAGATTCCGTCAATATCCCAGGAATACGGATTATTTGCATATATTATACTTTTTTGCGTGATTTTTCTTGAGACAGGAATTGTCATATTTCCGTTTCTTCCCGGGGACTCGATAATATTCGCCGCAGGGGCCCTTGCAAACGGCGGCGGGTTCAATATATGGGCACTTTTCTTCACGTTCTCTTTTGCAGCCGCCGCCGGAGACTCCGTAAACTACATGATTGGGAAATATCTCGGGCATAAACTCACAGGAGAGGGCAGTTTCAGCCATCTGATAGAGCAGGAATGGCTTGACAGAACAAACGTTTTCTTCAAAAAATACGGCGCCCCTGCTGTAGTCATAGGAAGATTCATACCGTATGCAAGGACATTTGCGCCTTTTCTTGCTGGAATGGGGGAGATGAAATACAGGCGCTTTCTGTTCTGGAACATATCGGGAGCGCTTCTCTGGTCTGGTGTCATCCTCTTTGCAGGCTATCACGCAGGAAAAATTCCCCAGATTAAAGAGAACCTTGACCTCATGATGTACGCGATGATTGCCACAGGGGTTATTGCCGTTGTCCTGATAATATGCAGAATAATATCTGTGTCGCTCAAAAAAAGAAAATCATCCTGAAAATAGCATAATTTTTTTAAAAACTGTTTTGAGGCATTTTTACCTCATTTTGGTGGTTATTTTTCAGTTTTGCTGCTTTTTTATCTTTTTTTTGTCTTCCATTTTTAAATTCCCGAGACAGTCACGGACAAGTTTTACTGCGCACAGGTCACCGCACATTGAACATGTCTCAAGGTCACCGTCGCGGTCATGAATACGCTTCGCATGCTCCCCGAACATCGCAAGCGAAAACTGCCTCTTCCAGTCAAGATTACGCCTAGCCTCCGCCATATCGGCTTCACCGGTCTCAAACCAGCGGTCCCCGAGTCTTTTTATGCTTCCGACATGTGCAGCTATCCTTGCAACCCTTGTCCCCTCCCTGATGTCTTCTATGTCAGGCAGTGCAAGATGCTCGGAAGGTGAGACCATGCACAAAAAATCGGCCCCGTTGAGAGCTGCTATAGCACCCCCTATCGCCCCGGAGACATGGTCATACCCGGGTGCGATGTCCGTTACGAGAGGCCCGAGAAGATATAAAGGAGCATACCCGGAGAGCTCTTTTATCATCTTCACGTTGTATGCAATCTGGTCTACAGGAATGTGGCCCGGACCTTCTATCATCCTCATAACTCCGGCGTCAAGGGCTCTTTTGGAGAGCTCGCCCAGGTTTAAATATTCAACGGTTTTGGCCCTTTTTACGGCGTCGACCATTGCACCGGGCCGCATGCCGTCACCAAGAGAGACAACAACGTCATACTCGGAAAGAATTTCCATGAGGTAGTCATATTCACTGTAAAGAGGATTTTCCTCGCCGTTTGCAGCCATAATCGCCGTATGAAAAGCACCTCCCCTTGAAACGACACCCATAGTCCTCGGGTCGTCCTTCAAAGCCTTCAGAGTGTCAAGGTTGACACCGCAGTGAAGGGTAAGAAAATCAACTCCCTGCCTGCAGTGCTCGCGGATGACATTGAACAGGAGGTCGCCCGTCACATCCAGTGCATTTCCGGCACGGCGTACGGCCTCGTATATCGGTACAGTCCCTACCGTCGTGTCAAGCTTCAGGACTTCCTTTCTTATGGCTGGAAGGTCTCCTCCTGTAGACAGGTCCATTATGGCGTCAGCTCCCTCATCGAGTGCACACTGAGCCTTTTTCATCTCGAGGTCAGGGTCGCACCTTGCACCCGATGTGCCGATGTTGACGTTCACCCTGACGCCGCACCCTTCTCCTATCGCACACAGTTTGTGACTGCGTATTCTGTTTGCAGGAATGACCGCCCTTCCCCCGAGTACCGAACGGGCAAGCTTTTCTGCATCAATCCCTTCTGCCTTTGCTGCGGAAACTACATTCTCAGGAATACCTGATCTGCACTCCCCGATGAGAGTATGCATAGATATAAATTTGTACCTGTTAACTAAAAACTACTACCAATGTCAGTCGAGTGGATAAGAGGAGAGGGCTATTATGCAAATTCGTATTTCTGCGAAGGTATACTCATCGACGCCGGTGTTTACCCGATGGCTTTTGAAAAATACAAGGACAAAACTGATACCATCATAATTACCCACTGCCACTACGATCATATCGCTCATATAAAAGAGGCAAAGTCAATGTGCGGCGCCTTTATATGCATCCATGAATACGACGCACAGGGACTTTGCGACGATATAAGAAGCCTTTCTCCTATGTTTTCCGAGAGGTCACCCGGAGTCTGCCCTGACAGACTGCTAAAGGAAGGGGACGTCGTCGGCCCGTTTGAAGTGGTTCATACCCCGGGGCACACAAAGGGTTCGGTCTGCCTTTACGACAGAAAGACAAAAGACCTTATATCAGGAGACACTGTTTTCTCTGACGGAAGCTTCGGTAGGACGGACTTTCAGAGCGGAAGTTCTGAAGATATGCTTAATTCGCTTAAAAAACTTGAGAAGCTTGAGGTCAGGGGAATCTATCCCGGCCACGGCATCCCTGCCATGAATTCAGGTTCGGAAATTATCAAAAGGGCTCTTAAGACTGCTGAATTATATTAACAAAAAAAAAACAATCTGAACTGATTATGGCTGAAAAGGGGATATATTTCATAGTATTCAGAAACAGGGAAGCCTGCATAAAAGTTGGCGCCCTTGGAAATATCGGTTTCAAAGAAGGCTGGCACATATATGCAGGTTCGGCGCTTGGAAGCGGCGGTCTTTCAAGGGTTGAAAGACACTTTTCCCTTGCAGAGAGAAAGGACAGAAAACCCCACTGGCACATAGATTACCTGCTCCTTTCAGAAAAGTTCAGACCTGTTTATGCAGTATATGCCCCTACAAAAGAAAGATTTGAGTGCCAGGCGGCGGGAATGATGGCAAAAGGCAAATCCGTTGAAAATTTCGGCTGTACCGACTGCATGTGCAGGTCCCATCTGTTTTACAGGGAAAATGACCCACATGACGAGCTGACAGGGATATTCAGATCTCTTGGCCTCTCCCCTTCAACAGCCACCCCGCAATTTAAATTATAAGCCGATACTTTTAAGGGAAGAGGATTCTCGTCATTTATGCCAAAGATTTTCTAAGATCACACCAAGAATAAAGATATGAAAGTTCTTGGCATCTGCGGAAGCATGCGTAAAACCGGAAACACATCAGTTCTCGTAAAAAAAATCCTTGACTATGTAAAAGACGAAGGCTGCTCTGAATTTGAGACAGATTACCTGTCGCTTTCAGGCCTTAAAATATCACCCTGCACAGGATGCGAAAAATGCAGGGAGAAAAAGTGGTGTATATTAAAAGACGACTGGGATACAATAGCAGAAAAAATGACCGGATGCGATGTCCTTGTGATAGGGTCTCCTACGTATTTCTATGACGTCAGCGGTCAGGTAAAAAACCTTATTGACAGGACATATTCCCTTTACCACGACAGAAAACTTGCCGGCAAAAACGCCGTAGTCGTATCCGTCTGTGCCGACAGGGGCGGCGAAAGGACACTTGAAACACTCGAAGGATTTGCAAACACCCACGGATTCTCGTCCCTGGGTTTTGTCGCGGGAAGAGGCTTTGGTGAAGGCGATGTAATAAACGATGAACGTTCAACGGAAAAATGCATTGAAATCGGAGAAAAAATACTCAAACTTGTGAGCAATACCCACAGGTCAGGCCAGAAAAAAAGGTGAAATTTGCGGAAAATCCCGGTACATTTAAAAGAGAATATGATACCTTGCGAAATAAAATTTCTTTTTCCAAATTTTTGACATATATTATTTTCATAAATATATCTATATGCAAAATTTTTTTTATTAGAGAACCGATACTCTAAATTGATATATACAAAGTAATTTTGAATATTTATAAGATTTAATCAATATAATGGTCAGATGATTAAATGGCAGAGATCTCAATAAAGCGTTACTTCGAGGGCGATGGCGGCTACCTTATCCCCGCCGAATATACAATATCCCTGAACTCTGCTAAAAAAACTGATTTTTCAGGTCTTTTCAGCAAATACCGGGTCTTGTTTGTGGATTCAGGGAATAACAAAGTAAATGTCAGGGTTCCCGAAGACCCCTCCCTGATTCACTCGGTAATGGAGGAAATTTCCGGCATGCTTTCCTGGGCTGAAGAAACGGAAAGAAAAAGCCCGGTTAAACAACAGGGGCTGCATGAAAATTCTGCTGCATATGAAAAAAGTTCTGATGAAGTTATACCCGCAGAACCTGTCACCGGCCACAATGAAGATTTGCCGAAATCCTTACCTGTTATAGCTAACTGCAAAAATCCGGCGCAAACAGAAAAAGTCTGCGAAGATTCTGAAGAGAACAAACCTGTCATTATACCGTCAAAGCCTGATGACACGTACAACTACGTGGAGCCTGAACTCCGCAACAACTCCGAGGATCAGTGCGATAAAGACTTTTCAGTGGATAATTTTGTCATACTGGCTGAGAACAGTGCACCGGAACCAAACAAAGGATCGCTGATATTCAAAAAATCCCTGAAAATGAACTTTTTCGAGGATTTTCCTGAAGACAATCCTCTGGATGAAAAGATTTCAGCCGACACAGAAGAAAAAGGAGTAGAATTCAAAATTTCTGATGAGATTGGAGATAATATTCCTGAGACAGACGATGACAGCGAACCAAAAGTCCCGAATACAGAGGCATCCGGCATAGAAACAGAACCGCCTGAAGCAGGTGATTCAGGCATTTCAGGAGATGACCCAGACCTGAGTGGTATGCCGGAAGAGGAATTCCCGGCGGATATTGATTTAGAGATATCAGAAGATGATATAGCAGACCTGCAGGATGAACTGCCGGATGAAAACGATTTTACCTTCTCTGATGTAAATTTAGCTGACCCTGAAACTGAACTTTCCGGAGAAACATGTTTAAACGCTTCAAAACAGGATATAAAAGATTTACAGAAAGATATTCCATGGGACATGGAACTTAATATTCCGGCGGAGGACGAACCTGAAAATAAAGAGGAGCTAAAGGGACCTGCATCAGAAACCGCAGCCGTTACAGATGATAAAAAAACCGAAAGTCAGAAACCTTTGTCTGACCTGAAAAATGCTAATGAACTATATTCACAGGGGCTCTTTGAAGAAGCACTGGAAAAATACAGCAAAGTTCTGGCAGCAGACCCGTCGGACAGGGAGGCGCTTTTAAACAGTGCACTGATTCTCTATGATTCAGGAAAGGTAGACGACGCACTAAAAGACTTTGAAAAAGCTTTTTCTTCCGTAAAATTCTGCGACGAAGACCTCCTCAAATTCGCAGACGCACAGAAAAAATCAGGAAAGATTCAGGAGGCGCTTGCAACATATGACCATATGCTTTCGGTGTCTCCGCGGTGTACAGAAGCCCTGGAGAACAAATTTTCAATCCTGAAGGAACAAAAAAGATTTGACGAAGCACGCTTCACCCTGGAAGCCCTGACTGAAGTGGACCCTAAAGAGCCTGTTTACTGGTATGAAAAAGCTGTTCTTGACGAAAAATCGGGTAAATTCGAAGAAGCTGTTTCGGATTACGACAAGCTCCTTGAGCTAAAAGAAGACTTCACTGAAGCCTGGGTTAAAAAAGCACTCCTCTTAATAAAACTTGAGCGGCACAAAGAAGCCCTTGAATGTTATGAGTACCTGGTATCCAAGAACCCTGAAAACGCCGGCCTGTGGTACTCAAGAGGGCTTGTGCAGAAATTCATCGGAATGTATGAAGAGGCTCTCCACTCATTTGAAGTTTCAATAGCACTCTCCCCCGGCGATATGGATACAGTGCACGAAAAGGCCCGTACACTTGCAAAACTGCAAAGATATGACGAGGCTCTGGAGCAGTACAGTGAATTAACCAGTGAAGGTGCCGAAGATTACCTAATTTATCTTGAGACAGCCGAAATTCAGCAGAAACAGGGAATTTATGATAAGGCGTCATCAAACTACGGCCTTGCCCTGCTGGAAAAGCCCGGCGACATGACAGCTCTTCTCGGAAGGGCCGAGTGCGAAAAAGAGACAGAAAATACAGACAAAGCTATAACAGACTTCAGGGCCGCCCTTGACATCAATCCCTCCGATGAATCCGTATGGATTTCCCTCGGTGAAGTATACGATAAGGCCGGCAGGAGCAAAGAAGCTCTTCTTTCATACAGCAGGGCACTGGATATCAGCCCCGCATCAGATACCGCATTAAAGGGAAAACTGAAAAGCCTTATAAAAACGGGAAATTATGAAGAGGCGCTTTTAATCTACGACAGGCTTATAGTAATGACGCCCGGAAATGCATGTCTTATAGCAGGCAAAGGCTCTGCCCTTGCAAAACTTAAAAGATACGACGAAGCTCTTATGCTCTACCGCACAGCCGTGCATCTTGAGCCGGAAAACTCCACAAATATACTTGATCTCATATCACTTATGTCAGATATGGAGATGTTTTCAGAGACGATCCCATACTATGACATGCTCGAGAAACTGCTGCCTGATGAGCCTGACCTTATCATGTCCGGGGGGATGGCCAGATACGCTGCAGGCGATTATGAAGGAGCGCTTATTTCATTCAGAAAAGCTGCCGGACTAAATCCGGACAGTCCTCTCCCTGTAATGAAAGAAGGACTCGTTCTGCTGAAACTCGGAAAGAAAAAGGAGGCACTGATGTGCTACCTGAAAACAATAGACATAGACTCAAAATTCGGGAACGTATGGATGGAAAACGGAATAGACGCAACGTCTTTCATGGAGATGAAGGCTCCTGAAAAAAGACATATTCCGGATGAAAAAATCCCCACTCCTAAAGTAGAGACAAAAGAAGAGGTGAAAGGCGGGAGTCCGGAAAAAGACTTTTTCGATACTGATTCAGAAGAGGCCGGAGATGAAAAGACTCTGCCGGAAATGAAGAATACTAAAGAGAAGAAAAGCAGAAGACCTACGGAAGAGCAGCTCAAAGACCCGGACTTTCTATATTCAAAAGGGATTTCCCTTACAAAACTCGGGTATTATGACGCCGCTATAAAATGCTTTGAGAAAGCTTCCGACCTTGACCCTGAAGACGCCAGGTATGTCTATGCGCTCGGAATACTCTTCGGTAAAAAAGGGATTTATTTTGATGCAATAGAATGCTTTGATAAGGCTCTTGAAATCGAACCGGGACATAAAGGTGCACTTGAGGCCAGAAAAAAGGCGGTTTTATCTATATAAATAAACGAAAACCCGTATAAACCGGCAGGCCCTGTCTCATACATCTGTTATTGTCGGAAATCTGCCTGAGTTTAATAAAATATTGTCTTTATTTTTGTATTATCTCCAGAACATCCATTTCGGCTTCTGGATCATGTCAACGCTTTCCTCTTCAATCTCCTGGCGGCTATTTTCAAGAGCGGGTTTTATCGCTGACTGAAGCGCTACGCTGTGCGCAGCCGCCTGGGCCTGGAGGTGCTCAATCATGTGATTTAAGTCGTTTATTCTTTCATCCTTCGATGATGCAATCTGATCTGTTGTAGTAATACTCATAGCCTCGATCCTTGAGACGCTCTCTTTAAGATCATCTATGCGCTGGTCCTTTTCTGATATCAGCTTTGCATAGGTGTCCTTGAGGTCTTTCTGAAGTTCAATTTCCTCGCGGAGATTTTGTATCTCATGGTCACGGGACTCTATATCATCCTCTGAATAAACGGACGACAAAGCCCGGCTGCCCGCTTTGTCATCATGGCTGTAACCTCCGGAGTTCCCAAGAAATGTTTCGCATGCCATCTTTACCCAGTCGCCTTTTTTAAGGCCGAGTTTTTCCGATGCCTCCTCTATCTGCGCACCGGTTTTTTCGTCAACATTAATTATAATACGCATTACTCATTCCTGCCTTCCTAATTATCCCCTTTCTTTCTCATCTCATTTGAAATGTTCTGGTTTATTAAAACCCCGGGATTTCCGGGTTTTATTTCAAGAGCTTTCCTAAAACATTCGTCTGCCTCATCAAACTTTTTCAAAACAGATAGTGCAACTCCCTTGTTGTTTAAAGCCGGTGCGTTGAGCGGTTTTATCTTTATGGACTCATTAAAGCTTAAAACCGCATCCCCGGCTCTTTTTACATAAAACTGTGCCATTCCGCGCCTGAACCAGATCTGTTCATCATTATCATCTATTGAAAGGGCCTTGTCAAAACAGTAAAGCGCTTTTTCATGCATTTCGGCATCACAAAGCGCCAGGCCTTTGTTGTACCAGTAACTGACGCCAACTTTCATTTTATCTCCGGTCGCATTGATCTCACCAAATCAGGTATTTCTGTTGCATCTGGGTGTGACTGATTATATTCGTATTTTTTCTTCACATTACAAAACTGTTTTTTTATTATTCTTCAGACTCACTGCCTACCGGCATCTGATGTATAGAATAGTATTGAATTTCATAATTAAAATGTTTAAGGAAATATAACTCGGCACAGATTACATTGCGGACTACACGGGACACACCAAAAATACCGGGTGATACATTACAACGAAATTACCCGGTTGCCTTTTGGATTTCCGGATTCGAAAAATCAAGAGAATTTAAATATTTTTATTGTCTGTAAAATCAACAGAATATTAAGGGTAATAATAATCATATCTTTAAAGACCGGTTAGTGATGTGAAAAACAATGAGTGCCGAACTTATAAGCAGAATCCTTAAGAGAGCTCTCGAGGGTGACACCTCAGTCAGAGTCGACGAATATGAAGTCTCCCCGGAATTAAAAGACCTTGCAGGAACCGCCAACGCTGTCATTGAAAAGATTGAAACAGCTAATGAGGCGCAAATATACAAAAAAAGAATGACAGCTTTTGTCAAATCAAACCCGCAGGCAATAGCTGTTTTAGGGCCTGACAAAAAAAGAATTGACCTGAACAGGGAATATGAGCGCATATGGCGCGGAAGCTTCCAGGAGCTTATGAAAAAAAGGCTCTATGACTTCAATATAAAAATTACAGGCGGTGACGACTTCTATGCTTCGTTTGAAACACGGAGGAATGCAGTTACAGACATGGAGGTCTCATGGCCTGACAATACAAAAACAATACTCAGGCTTTTCCAGATGCCTATTCTCAACGAGCAGGGGAATATCGACATAAATTACTACATATACCAGGACATGACTGCAGAAAAGGCACTCAACTCATATATGCATAATGAGGTCAACAAAATAGCGGCCAATATAGAAAAGATATCCAGAGGTGACCTTGACCTTGACCTTAACGTAGGCCAGGCCGACGAAAACACAAGGGACGCAAAAGAGATGATGACTATTATATCATCAAATCTTGAAAAAGCCAAATCAGCGATACAGGGTCTTGTAATTGATACTGAATATCTCTCGGATGCCGCCATAAACGGAAAACTCGGCGACAGGATTGATGTAAAAAAGCATAACGGCCACTTCAGGGGCGTTGCCGAGGGCTTCAACAGGACAATGGATATGATATCAAGCCCTCTCAGGGAGTCGATGCGCGTGATAAGCCGCTACGCCGAAAACGATTACAACGCAAGATTCTCTGATGAAATCCCTGTAAACGGAGAGTTTTCAGAGTTCAAAGACTCAATAAACGAACTGGGGAAAAAGCTTGTCTCAACTATAGATGACGTAAGAAAAGCAGTCGACAATGTAACTGTAGGGACTTCCGAAGCAAGCAAAGGCTCAGACGAGGTCGCAAAGGCAACCGAGCAGGTCGCAATGACCAGCCAGAAATGCGCCGACCTTAGTAAGGCGGTTCTTTCAAAGATGGAGGATATCCAGAGGCAGATATCTGAACTTTCTGCGTCCAACAACGAAATCTCCTCAACTTCTCAGGAAGTCCTTAAAAATGCGGAGTCTATGGCCGTAAAAGGAAACGATGCGCAGGTTTTGGGAAACGACGCAAGCCAGAAGATGGAGAAAGTCCAGCAGATAACAGCAAAAAGCGTCAGCGAAATAGAAGGCTTAAACGACCAGATGAAGGAGATCAACAAAATAGTCAAGATGATAACAGACATCGCCGGCCAGATAAACCTTTTAGCTTTAAACGCGGCAATTGAAGCCGCACGTGCAGGAGAGCACGGAAGAGGATTCGCCGTCGTTGCAGGGGAAGTCAAAAACCTTGCAGGCGATGCCAAAAAGGCGACTACCCATATAGAAAAGGTCATAGGGTCTGTCCAGAAAAACAGCAAAGATACGGCCGACGCCATAAAATCTGCAAGTGAAGGCGTAAAAAGCGCTGTTGACAGTGTAAATGCAACAATAAAGGCCTTAAACGATATAGTAACAGACTCCCAGAACGTCACATCAGATATGGGAGAAATAGCAAAGGCAATTGACGGTCAGGCAAACATAGCAAACATTGTCGTAAATGCAACCGACGAAGGCGCAAAAGAGACAGAGGAGACATTAAGGGAGGTAGAAGAGCTCGCGGCGCTTGCAGAAGAGGCAAGTGCGTCGGTCGAGGAGATAGGAAGCGCAATCCACGAAGTAAACGAGATGGCCGGAACACTCAAGAAAAATATGGGTACATTCAAAACTGACAGAAAATAGAATGTCACCACAACACTTATTTTAAAAATTTTTTTTAGAGAGCAATTGCATAATCCTTCGGACGAAACTTCATGAACAGGGCTTTTGACAACAATTTTGTGCAGGATGAAACGGCAGAAAAATTCCTGCGTAAATATTTCGGCTATAACTCTCTTTATCCCTACCAGAAAGATATAATAAACGCGGTTTTAAACGGGCGGGATGTCCTTGCAGTAATTGCAACAGGGGGAGGAAAGTCGATATGCTACCAGCTCCCGGCTCTTCTCATGAACGGCATTGCAGTTGTCGTATCCCCCCTTATATCTCTCATGAAGGACCAGGTGGACTCGCTTAAAACGGCAGGCATTTCGGCAGGACTTTTAAACAGCACGCAGGACTACTCGCAGTACTCCGAAGTAGTGTCATCCATGGTAAACAACAGGGCAGATATTATTTATGTATCCCCCGAAAGAGCCGTCACCCCGTCCTTTATATCGACACTTAAAAAATGCAGGGTGTCTCTTCTTGCGGTTGACGAGGCGCACTGCATATCCCAGTGGGGGCATGAGTTCCGCCCGGAATACCGGAGATTAAGCGTTTTGAAAAAAGAGCTTGAAAGAGTTCCGGTAATCGCCCTCACTGCAACGGCAACGCCTGTTGTCCAAAAAGACATCGAAAAGCAGCTAAGCCTCAAAAACCCTCTCGTTTATGTTGGAAGTTTTTACAGGAAAAACCTCTGCTACAGTGTAATGCCTAAAAAAGATGCATTCGGGCAGGTTGTTGCCTACATAAAAAGCAGGCGCACGGATGATTCCGGGATAATATACTGCCAGAGCAGAAAAGGTGCCGAGGATATCGCAAAAAAACTTGGTTCTGCCGGAATATATGCTCTGCCCTATCATGCGGGACTGTCAAGGCAGGTGCGTGAAAAGACCCAGGACAGGTTCATAAAGGACAATGTACCTGTAATCGTTGCTACGGTAGCCTTCGGGATGGGCATAAACAAGCCTGATGTAAGGTATGTCATCCACTACGACCTGCCGGACAGCCTTGAGAACTACTACCAGGAGACAGGCCGTGCAGGAAGAGACGGTCTTCCCTCGGACTGCCTCCTTTTCTACAGCAGGGGGGACAGGTCGAAAATACAGTATTTCATCTCCGGGATGGACAGCGGCAGGCAGAAGTCAATCGCAATTAAAAAACTTGAAGCAATGACCTCTTTCTGCGAAAGCCACGAATGCCGTGTCAAAACTTTTCTGGACTACTTCGGAGAGGACACAGGAGGCTTTTCATGCGGCATATGCGACAACTGCCTGAACCCTTCGGAAGAATTTGACGGGACCGACATCGCAAAAAAGGTGATTAAGTGCGTGGAATCACTGGGAATCCCTTTTGGAATAGGCCACATTGCAGACGTTCTGCGTGGGTCGAAGAACCGCAAGGTTAAGGAAAAAGGGCATGACAAATCACCGCTGTTCGGGCAGGGAAAAGCTTTTTCAAAGGAAGAATGGGAGTCCTATATAAAAGAGATTATTCGCCTCGGCTACCTTTCAAGAAGCGGCAGCAGGTACCCGGTCGTCGTTATGAACGAAAAGAGCCTGGACGTCATATCGGGAAAAGAACGTGTAACCCTTGTACGGTGCACAAAAAAGACCGTTCCCCGTCCAGGAACCAGACTTAATGGTGCAGAAAAAAAGAAACAGGCAGGCAAAAGTGAAATTGCAAAGGCTGACAAAGACCTTTACGAACGCTTAAAGTCACTAAGAAAAAGAATTGCCGAGGAAAAAAAGATCCCGCCATACATGGTGCTTTCAATCGCATCACTTGCCGAACTTGCTTCCAGACACCCGAAAACAAGGGATGAACTCCTGGCTGTAAAAGGAATAGGGGAGCATAAGGCTGACGACTTCGGGGGCCTGATTCTCGGGGAGATAAACAGGAAAAATAATTCTGCACAAAAAAAATCCCGGGAAAAGAGCAGTGACATATCATACAGGATGTATTGTTCTGGGATGACCTTAAGCCAGATTGCCGCAGAAAGGGGACTTACTGTTGATATTATCTCTGTCCACCTCGAAGAGAAGATAAGAAACGGAGCTGACATCGATATATGTGACCTTGTGTCTAAGAAAAACCAGGACGCCGTGGTATCGGCTCTCAAAAATTACGGCGACGTATCAATAAAAGACATAAAAACAATTGTAGGAGACAGGGTCCCGGTCAGTGATATAAGATTCGTAAAGGCGTTTTTGGAGAGGAAAAACCCAAAATAAAAGTTATATTAAGTTATAAGAATTCTGAGATATAAAAAATTATAAAAAAATAAGGGTTTTCCAGGGAATTTTTTTGGATTTTTCGGGAGTCTCTGATTTTTCAGAAAAACGCCATTTTATCCTGAAAAAATATTTTTAAATTTTTTCAGATAAGCTCATATCTTGTTGTTCTCTGCCGCAGTGTTCTTCCGATGCTCCCGGCAATCCTCTGCATCTCTTTAGGATCAAAGTAGTCGGAACCTTTTCCTCCTGCATCAATCGACACTTCGTCTGTGAACATCGTCCCGCCATAGTCGTTTCCGCCAGCAAGAAGTCCTAACTGCGTAAACTTGAAGCCGACCTTACCCCATGCAATCTGGAGGTTGTCGAAATTGTCCAGAAAAAGGCGTGATACGGCGAAAAAGAGCATATCCTCTTTTCCTGTGGCTCCGGCTGGAGCAAGTCCTTTCTCATAAAGCCTTGTATTCTGGTGCAGGTAAGGAAGTGTCACAAGCTCGGTAAAACCGTTTGTTTCGTCCTGGATATCCCTTAAAACATTGAGGTGCTCGGCCCTGTCCCTTTCGTTGTCAACAGACCCGTACATTATCGTTGAAGTCGACTTAAGCCCCATCGAGTGGGCTTCCTTTATAATGCGGGACCACTCGGCGGTAGAGACCTTTGCCGGGCAGATAACTTTTCTCACCCTGTCGACAAGCATCTCCGCTCCGGTCCCCTGGAGAGTCCCGAGACCTGCGTCAATCATTCTTTCTATGACTTCCTTCGTTGTAAGCCCGCTCATTTTGGCCGCATGGGATATTTCGTCAGGACTCATTGTATGAATATCCACGCCCGGGTACTCCTCGGTAATCATTTTCAGGAGATTTTCATAGGTCTCAACGGTAAAATCGGGATGGACACCTGAAAGAAGGCAGATTTCCGTTACTTTTCTCTCCTTTGCAAGCCTGACACCTTCCCTTATGGTCTCTTCGTCGCACAGATACGCGTCTTCTGCCGATTTTGGCCTTCCGAAAGCACAAAAACGGCAGAGGTTTTTGCAGATGTTTGTGACGTGAATATTCTGGTTTCTGACATATGTCACGACATCGCCTGCCTTTTTTTCACGCATGATATCGGCTGCTTTTATGACATCCCACATCCGCCTGTCATTTATCTTCATAAGCTCTTCAGCTTCGGGTACTGTCATCCTGTGCCCTTCAAGGGTATCATCGAGAAGGTCTTTGAGGTCACTGTCTTTCATTTTTTCTTTTCCTCTTTCCATCTGGCGTAAAGCTCATGTATTACCATAATTGCGATCAGTATCAGTGCAAACTCAAAGAGATGAAGCGGTGCATACCCGACAAACGGTATAGAAAACAGCGCTTTTCCTACGATCCACTCCTTTTTCACCGGCTTTATCGCCCCGACACCTACAATGCCCCCCTGCTGATCATAAACGTCGTTGTTGTCGCCTTTTGTTATATAACCGCTTTCTTTATTCCCTGAAGTATCGTTATACCACTCCACAGCCCGGTGAATTATCGGGTCTACATCACCGACTCCGTTGGGCCTGTAGATAATGACATCACCATAGACCCTGTTTCCCTGCTTGTCGGGATTGGAATTAAACCTCCCGTAACCGGTTGAAAGCCCTTCTTCCCAGGTCTGCAGTTCACCGAACCTGTCCGGGGAGACTACGAAGACAAGGTCTCCGATATTCATGTTAGGGACCATGCTCTGAGATTCGACTGCAACAACAGCAGGCCATGTACCTGAGGCAACAAAAAGCAGGAGTGCAATAATACCGACAGCACACACGACCCATACGATGTCACGTACAAAACTTACAGCAGGGTCTTCACTTTTTATAAATTTCCTGAGCGGATTTGACTCTTCTTGTTTTGTCTCTTTTTTTGCACCCTTCATATTATCGCAGGTTTTAGGTTTGTCTTAAACAATAGAAAGGTTTCGCAGGAACCTTCATTATGACCTGAGAAAAGCACAGCAGAAAACTATATTCAGTGTTTTTTGTTTTGAACAGCAAAAAAGCCGGAATAGTAATATTCAACCCTTTTTTAGAGGGAGAAAACTTTGAGATAAATTTCTGCCGGAATGAGTCCACGCCTGTCAGGCGTATTCAACCGTTCGTAATCTGTTAAATACAATGAGAACTGATACAAAAATAAGCCTGAAAAGTCCGGAAAATAATAAAAAATCGGGTGCGCAGAAAAACCGCCAGTGCATAAATTTGGTCTGCGCATAGAAGTACACAGACATCATGCATGTGGTTTTTTTGATATCTCCAGGAGGCAAAAGCAACATTTACATATCAAACAATAACCCCAAACAAATATTTGAAGTATAATATATCATTTAAAATACGGAGGATTTTTTATTATTCTGCCGGAAAAGATCAAAAAAAATTCGAAAAAGGCCTTCTTACAGATAATTATTATATTAGTCCTCCTGATGCTTTTTGCATGGTGGTTCTCAGGAAACTTATACGAGGAAAGACTCGTCGGCATCGAAAGAGAGCAGTTTCACCATGATTTTTCTGTATACAGCAACTCCTTTACATACAATCTCAACCAGAAAATAGACCTTGCGCTGTCTCTCTACTCTTTTGTACTTGCAGACACGGACGACTCAAGAATCAGCGCGGAATTCCCTGATTTCGCATCAATGTTGTATTCGGAGTATCCCGGTATAAATGCTGTATTTCTTGCTCCCGGAGGCAACTGCACCTACGTTTACCCAAAGTCAGGTAAAAAATTTTTTGACAGATGCAGCAATTTAAATAAGATTTCAACGGAAAAGGTGGCAGAACTGGACCAAAAGCTTAAAGGCAGGCCTTTTATCATTGAGAATGCTACCGGAGAAAGTCCCGACAAAGAAATAATAGCCGTAAAACCTGTATTCTTGAACAGGACATCAAAAGACTCCGAACTGTGGGGTTTTGTACTTGTCGCAATAGACCTACCGGAAATATACAGGCAGAGCGGTTTTGAGGAACTCAGCGGCTTTTCAGTCGCGGTGAAGGACAACGGGTCTGTAATCTACGGAAACGTCTCAACATTTGAAAACGACCCCGGCATATACGAGATGTACATAGGAGACAAAATCTGGACACTTGCACTTGCTCCAGAAAACGGCTGGAATCCTTTTGTTGAAAGCAGGGTATCATTTTTCCGGGCGGTCACCCTTGTCCTGGGAATCATTGCAGTGATTCTTATCGGCTATTCGTTTTACAGCTACCTGTGGCTTAACTTAAACCTGAAGAAAAAGACAGGCGACCTTGAAAAGGCCAAAAGAGAGATTATGTTCAGGGATATGGCTATAGAATCAGCCGTGAGCCCTGTCGTCATATCAAACATGAGAGGCCGCATAGTATACATGAACAAAGCGGCGTTAAAACTATGGAATCTGGACAAAAGGTCTGCAAAAGGCGTATATATGCCTTCTCTTTTCAGCAGGTCCGAAATCGTTGAGAGTTTCCTAAGAGGTAAAGCCAGGTCTGAAAGCTGGACAGGAGAAACCAAGGCTTTTGTGGAGAGAGATAAATTCACCGAGTTATACGGGTCCTTTTCGGCAGTCACCGACAACAAAGATAATTTTTACGGCGTTCACGGATCATTTACAGACATTTCCGCTCTTAAATACGCTGAAAACGCGCTTTATGAGAGTGAATACAAGTACCACGAGATTTTTGACAGCGTAAACGAGATGATAGTCGTAAACATACTGACAAGCGACCCGGATGAGCGCTACAGCGGAAAAATTGTTGAGGTGAACAACTCTGCGTGCGAAAACCTTGGATACTCAAAGGAAGAACTCTTATCACTCAGGCTTCACGATATAATCTCAGAAGATTCCTATATAAAAATCAGGAAGCATTACAGCAGGGAACTTGTAAAAACAGGTCTGGTTTCAAACGAAATTGAGATTGTCAGGAAAGATAAAAGCACTTTCCCGGCTTACTCCAAGGTCAGGCTTCTTACACTTGGAGAAAGAAAATACGCCCTTTCCCTGATACGAGACCTTACCGCTGAAAAGGAGGCAAGAAAAAGGGAAATGGAGGCTTTAAAACAGATTGAGAAGAATATTGCAAGGCTTGCAGCACTTAACGACGAGATAAGAAATCCTCTTGCCGTAATCGTCGGGTATGCGTCCCTCAATGAATACGAAGATTCGGATAAAATTCTCGAACAGGCAAAAGTTATTGACAACCTTATAAATAAACTTGACCAGAAATGGCTCGAGTCCAAAAAAATAAGGGATTATCTTTTGAAATACTATGGAATTTCGCGCAATACCACAGACGAAGACAAAGGCGATAAAAACAATAAAGAGCAATAGAACCGTGTTAAGCCGGGTTTTGTAAAATATAAAAATATATTTCCGGAATTTTTGCACGGTTATATTAAAAATAAAATTTTTTCTGCCAGGACAAATTATCCGAGTAGGGCCAGGGTATGCCAGGATTTGTCAGTGCCTGTTGTGATCATTTTGCCTGCACACAATGCAGTTGTTCCAGGCTATAAAAAATTCATTTATTGAAGCATATCTGGCACTTCTGTCAATGGATACTGATTTTAACACACAGTTATAACACGACCTGCTTAATTCCCAGTTCTCAAACGTGCATGGCATGAAAACATTTTTCCTGTATCTTAGCCTTATGTCGGCATCTGTGAAATTGCCGAAGAAACTAAAAATCAATGCTCCGAGCGTATAAACATTTGTTGCTTCGTCAATTACGGCGCCTTTAACATATTCTTCAGGGGCTTTAAATCTCTTAGTCCCCCAGAAATCTTCTCCCATATCATTAATCGCCGGTTTTTTCCTGAAAAAGTCAATATCGCATATAGTTGTGGTTTCGGTTGAAAAATCGTATATTATGCTTCCGTCATAAAAATCTACAGCGACATAGTTGCTTTTTGAAACCTCAGACAAAAAAGAAAACAACACTTCCACGGCTTTGATTCTCTTTTCCGGGGACAACTGTCTGAATCGTTTCGCAGGTGATATTATCCGGGGACTATCATGGTATTTCTCGAAATTCCAATAATCAAACAGGCAGTCTCCGTCTGCCCATTTGAATACCGCTATATAGATGTCACCAAGAGAATAGTGCCTGACAAGTTCAATTAAGTTCGGATGTTTTATATTCTTGTATATGGGCATCGCTTCTTTTAACGAAGCGATGGCTTCTTCAGGTGTTCGGACTGATTCGACTGTCTTTAGTCCTGCCACTTTAACAAAATATTTTTCATTTCCGTCTTCAACACCGAAACTAATATTGCCGGAATCATTTTGCGAAAACACACAAAAAACTTTACCTAATGAACTGATCCATGAAAAATCGTGACTTTCTTTTAGCTGAAACTCAACATTGTCTAAATTAATTTTAACCATAATTTTCCATTGACAGAAGAAATATTATTACCGATACCCCCGGGCGGATTCGAACCGCCGTCTTCGGCTCCAAAGGCCGAAATGATTGACCACTACACTACGGGAGTTTTTATATCCTTATTTTTTGTAAAGGAAACTGTAATTTTTGCAAAAATTTTCAGTAAAGAAATTTCGCTTTATTCTATTTGTCAGGGAAGATATTAAAATTAACATTTTGAAAAATAAGGAATCCATGGAAAAAATGTTTTATTATTCCCGGGTACTCTCTGTTTCAGAGACAGGATGAATTTTATTTGAAAATGCTACCGGAAAATGATTTCAGGTCTTTTCAGGACAAACCCGCGATTTTCGCAATAATCCTGCCAAAAATGTTTCTTTTCAGTGATATGGCGCTTTCGTCGCACATCTCATGACAGCAGTAGCATTTTATGCAATCCTTATAGTCTATCACCGGTTTTGCATCGATAACTGTTATCGCACCCTTCGGACAGCTCCTGACACACCTCATACACCTTATGCACGTTTTTTTGTCTATCACGGGCAGGGGTGCCTCTCTTGCCAGAATTTTAAACAGAACCTGCATTACCTTTCTCCTAAGCCCGGCGTCCGGGACTGCACCGCCTTTTCCGGAGTACGTGGAAGGGTGCCTGAAATCCTTTACCGCAAAATCACCCGGGTTTTCACCGGTTACCTCTATATCGCTGAAATCGCTTTTGATGTAACCCCTGTTTACAGCTTCGCTGATGGTCCCTATTTTTAAAGGGTCATACGACATAAGCCCTGCCGTGACAAAGTCAATTGCGCTGTAGTCTTCTGATGCCATAACGACGCCTATCTTACGCGGCGTTCCGCTATGGGGGCCGTCGCCTTCCATTGCCATTATGGCATCCATAACCTGAAGCTTAGGTTTCACCGCATCGTTTAAGTCCACTATCATCGAACAGAAGTCGTCCCGCAAAGGCATTTTGCCATGATAAAGAGGTTTTTCAAATCCGGGAATTACCCCGAACATGTTCTTTGCAGCCCCGCTCAGATAGGTAAGTGCATGAGTCTTTGCCTTTGATACGACTATTACGGCATCGGCATCGAAAACCGGATTTATAACCGGAAAACGTTTCGTTATCCTGCCATTTGGTGCCGGCATCTCCCGGAATCCGGTGTCATAGTTCAACGGGATATCAAGCTCTTCCGATATTTTGTCATAGCCCGCCAGGGCATAGTTTTTCCTGAGAACTTTTTCAGTATATGAAAGGCCTGAACCCGGGCTGTCTCCCATCATAACAATGCAGCCGTAATCTTTCAGAAGTTTTGCAACAGCATACACGACTTCAGGGTGGGTGGTCACGCTCTTTTCAGGGTCTTTTCCCAGAAGCATGTTGAACTTCAGAAACACCTTCTGACCGGGGGAGACAAACGAGCCTATACCGCCGATAAGGTCCACGGCTTTTTTTACACTGTCAAAGACATTCTCCCTTTCATAATCGTCGCATTTTCCTATTGAAACCTTTTTCTGCGTCCCGGAGTCGTTCATCCAAATAACCTGTCACTATTAGTAAAGCTCATATTCCTTAAATTTCCCGCATCCGTTTCTCGCTTTACATAATACTTAAATGAAATCATGATAACACTTGCCTTTCTGCAGGGTTTTCTTTATATCAATACCTTTTAGGAAGTTGTATGCCAAAAAATCCAAACGACTGGTTTTTATGCAGGCAGGTGAAAGTAAATTTCAAGTGGCTATTATGAAATGGAAACCCGTTCTGGCGATATCCGCCGCAATCCTTTTTTTCTGCATTTTTTCATGCGGATGTACATCGCAACCTGAAATAAATACGACTTCTCAGACACAGGCAGCCGGAGAAGACGTCGCAGTCTCAATTGAAGACACACCTGTACAGTACATGGACATGACCGGTGATATGACCGGCAATTTAACTCTTGCCTACCGTGAGTTCGGTGTCAACAACTCAAAGCCTCTTCTCCTGATAGAAGGATTCGGGCAGACCATGGACGGATGGAACTCCACGTTCCTCGGCATTCTCTCGAAAGACTATCATGTCTACATCTACGACCACCGCGATATGGGTGAAAGCTCTGAAACAGAAGGAAATTTCACGGTTTACCAGCTTGCAGACGATGCCGCATGCCTCATCACCGGACTTGGGTATGACAGCATGAATATCTACGGTGTCTCGATGGGGTCCACCGTCTCACAGCAGCTTTTGATATTACATCCTGACAGAATAAATAAGGCGGTACTCTCTTCTGCGACATACAGCCCTTCAATTCCTGAGACCGAAAAACTTCACGGGCTTCTTAAGGCGGCTTCAACTGACCCCGACTCATCTGAAGGTGTCGTAAAAGAGGCTATTGCAAACCTGGAATATCCCGGAAACCTCAATGACTTGTCATCTATTCAAAAAGACGTCATGCTGATAACAGGGACAGACGATGACTTAACTCCGCAGTCGGTTGCAGTTGAAATTGCAGGTAAGATAAACGGTTCGTGGCTTGTAAGATTTAAAGGAATTCCGCATGCAGGTTCGCAGTATGCTCCCGTGGAATATGCAAAGATTACAAATGAGTTTCTTGAAATGAACGAAACTCCTGCATAATTTTTAAAAAAAAGTTTTATTTTCCTTTTTTACTTTTCTGTATCGCTTTTTGTCTTTTTGGCCGGTAATTCACATAATTTCGGCAGACACTTTGTCTTCTTCGTTTTCGTTCAGGTAATCGGGGTGAACCTCCTGTTTTATGACAAGCGTAAGTACAAGGATAACTATTGCGACCAGAAACGCGAAGAAGAATGCAAGGTCGAATCCTGACGAGATTACGTCAAGCTTTATGTTGACAGGAGCCTCCTGTGTTACTCCCCTGCGGGTTGCAACTGCAAGCATCCCCTGGATGAAGACTATATTGAATATCGCAATGCCGATTGTCATCGGTGCAAACCTCTCAAGACCTGTCAGGCTTGAGACCATCCCCTGGTATTTTCTGGCAACCGAGTTCAGGATAAGGTTCGAGTTCGGAGTGACCATAAACCCTAGGCCCAGGCCTATGACGACGAGACATGCTATCACGAATGCGGTGGTCGTGTCGCTGTGAAGGTGGGTTATCATGAAATACCCGAGAGTTGTGATTGCAGCAGCCAGGATACACAGGATTTTCCCGCCGATTTTATTGTAAAGGACACCGGCAAGAAGTCCTGATATCATCATCGCAAATGAAAGCGAAGTCAGGATAATACCTGCAGTCGAGGAATCGTAGCCCTGTACATATTCCAGGTAAAACGGCAGGAGATAGTTTATTCCTGCAAAACTCAGGAACAAAAGCGCCATAATAAGGTTTAATGCGACAAAATTTTTGCTTTTGAAAAGCCTAAGCTCCAAAAGAGGCTCAGTCCTGTGGAGTTCATTCCATGCAAAGCCGCAGAGGGATATTGCGGCTACTGCAAAAGACGCAATTATTGCAGGGTTTGTCCACCCTAAAGTCTGCCCTTCCGACATCGCAAACAGAAGTGTAGCAAGACCTATGAATATAAGTGCAGCACCTGAACTGTCAAATCCTTTCAGGTCTTTTTTATCTCCTGTTAAACGTGAAGGTATCACCTTAGAACCCAGGAGTATTGCAACAATTCCGACCGGCACGTTTATGTAAAATATCCAGTTCCACGAGAGGTACTGTGTCAGAATACCTCCGATTGTAGGGCCTATTGCCGTTCCGAGGGCTGATATGGTCATAATAATTCCCATTGCCTTCGCTTTCCTTTCAAGTGGAATAAAGGCCGTAACCATCGCAGGTGCGATTGCGGTTATCATCGCACCTCCTATGCCCTGAAACCCTCTTGAGACAATCAGCGAATAAAAAGAGTTCAGGATGTCTGGGATGAAACCGCAGGCAAAGGAACCGGTTGTAAAGACAAGAAATCCGGCCAGAAAAACTTTTTTAAAACCGATGATATCCGAAATTTTTCCGAATATCAAAACACACCCTGCCATTACAAGAAGGTAGGCTGTTGCAACCCAGCTTACGGAACTCGAAGAGATATTGAAAGATTCGGATATGGTAGGAAGTGCGATGTTGACAATCGTTGCGTCGATTGCGGACATGAAGGTTGCAAGCGATATTGCAAGGATCAAAAGACCGTAATTTTCGTTTTTTGTCTTTCCGGCAGATGAGACCATTATCTACTCTTTCGGTTTACCTATTATATAAATTTCTTTTCAAACGTAACACCCATGAGATGAAAATTTTAAAGAGTATGCCATTAAATCCAAAAACTTAAAATTTCTAAAAATATCCCCAATAATCCTTGAAGCAAAAATAAATGAAGATTTCATCCTTCTTCTTTTATCACCTCATCCACGATAGATAAAATCTGGGAATAAAACATAGGCTCGAGACCGTTTTCGATTGCCAGAAAAACTGCATTCTTGCCGGTCTGCCTCAACCCGTTTGATACAAAATGCAGGTATTGCAGAACTTTTATGGACTGAATATATATCAGCATCGAACTGATTGAATCAAGAATCACAAAAATGTTTTTGTCATTATTTTTTTTCAGGAATTCCGAAAAAACTATGCTTAAAGCAGTAAGATCTGAGGGATTTTTTAGATAAGTGATATGATCGTTTTCCTGGGCATTTGATCCCATGGAAAATTTTGATACTGCATCAATGAAATAAATTTTTTCCTTTGAAGCTCCGTTTTTAATATACAGTTTTTCAAGAACCGATGACGGAAAGTTTACAGTTATTACTACTGCCAGATACCCTGCATCCTGGGCTTTTTTAATAATTTCTATATTATCGTTCTTCAGTTTTCCGGGATCAGACATACACAAAACAATTTTTGGGTCCTGATCTTCACTAATCACGAAATTCATCCCCTAATCCCTCTTCTCCCGGAGGAATTCAGAATAATCGGCAGGTATGATATTTTCAAGTTTTGAAAGGTTGTTATGGAGCTCCCGGAGGTTCTCAAGGATTTGTTCTGCACTTTTGACCTGTACATTAATTATTGATTCCACATCTCCTGTTGAAAGATCCCCTGAAGAAAACAAATCCCTTATATCCTCAAGATTATTTTTAATGATCTCGACAGGTTTTTTGAGTCTCATTGCGCTTTCTGCCGCAAAGAACAAAAGTTCACGCTCAGCCATTTTCTGCGGCGAGAGGTCATACGCCATAAAAGAAATCGCCTTCGGTTCACCGAATTCGTCAAAAACGGGTTGTATACCAATTGAAACCTCTTTTTTTTGACCGCTTTTCGTAATTATCCTGGTATCAAACCTTTCAACTTTCTTTTTCTTTTTTACAGTCTCAAGTACTTCGTAATAATGAAACATCCTCTCCTTTAAGATCAGTACATCAACTTTTTTACCGATAATCTCCTCTTTCTTATACCCGAGAATCTCTTCGGCGCCCCTGTTCCAGTAATCGATAATTCCGTCAAAAGAGAATTCACCTATAGCCTCCTGGGAATTTTCAATTATTCCAAGGAGATTTTTTTCACTTGCGTTTAAAGATACGATGTCGTTGATGTCCGATATCAAGTGAACGGCTCCTATAACCTCACCATTTTCGTTTATAAGCGGGTCGACCACCATCTGGTACCATCTTTCATTAATAACGAGCCTGTAACTTTCACGCTTTTTTGATTTAAGTGACTTTAGAAGAGGACAGTCTTGTGTAAAATTATCGGAATTATGTACAATTTTATAGCAGTAATTTCCTATTATTTCCTCAGGCTTCAGGTCCAGAAATATTTCCGAAGCTTTGTTGCATGCCAGTATAACCCCTTCGGTGGAAAGAATCAATACAGGGTCCATAAAAGCGTCATACATCATTTTCCAGATTCTGCCGGGCATTGTACTGCCATCATTTGCCCATTTCAAAAGGTCTCCTGAATTAACGTTCATTCCCATTTTATTACCCCCCGGATATAGCAGATATATAAAAGCGCCTATGATTTAATCATTACGCCACAGAAATAAAAGACTAAACATTTTTTACGGGAGTCAAAAGAAGTGAAACGGAAAAATACAGCGGACCTGCTTTAAAAGTTGAAAATCACGGATTGAAATTTAATAAAACCGGCATAAAATTTCTGAGTTTTACATTCAGAGATTTTCCCCTTCAATCCTGTAAAGGTACCAGTCCTGCATGACTCCTCCCATCCTCTCGTAAAACTTTATCGAAGGCTCGTTCCATGCAAGGACATTCCACTCCATACGACAGCAGCCGTTTTTTTTCGCCTCTTCACGGCAGAATTCAAAGAGAACCTTTCCTATACCCTTCTTTCTGTATTCCTCGGGAACAAAAATATCCTCGAGGTATAAAACAGGTTTCGCAAGAAACGTTGAGTAAGTCAGGTAAAAAATTATATAGCCTACCGGTGTTTCGTCCTGATATGCAAGGTATGCATTATAACGTGGATTTTCCGAGAATGCGTCCTTAAATAGGCTTTTTTTTGCGTCTTCATCAGGTGGCGTCAGGTTTTCATACTCTGCAAGTTTTTCTATCAGAGACACAAATACCGGGAAATTGTCTTCAGTTATTTTATTTATCTCTAATTCAGGCATATTGTATCTATTTTGCATAAACTTTAATAAAATTTTATGTAAATATAGTTCCTGGTACAAAACCGGATAAATTGCATTAATGCATTATTATTTTAACCAGAATGAATAGTCCTATAAAAGAAGAGGTGTCTTTTAAGGTGGAATCCAAAAAAGATGAAAAAGACAAATTCAATTTTCTCGTAGAAGAGGCGCTTGAACTTGGCGCAAAAGAAGCAAAGGTTATTCCTGCGTCATATATAGTAGTAGAAAACCGGGTAGCCCTCAAATGCAGGTCAGGCTGCATAAACTACGGCAGAAAACTTATGTGCCCTCCCAACGTCCCGACTCCTGACGAATTCAGGAAAATCGCCGGGGAATATTCTTACGCACTTCTTGTAAAGTTTGGAGTATCGGCAAACGTTGATTCGGGAACGGTAATGTCGATATACAAAAACTGGCTCGACCCTGACCTGGATGGAGAAAAAAAGGAGAGAGCTGAAAACTTCTGGAAAGAGTACGGAGAGGAAAGCATGCACATACTCCCGGCAATGCTTGAGCTTGAAAAAAAAGCGTTCAACAATGGGTATACCCTCGCAATTGCACTTGCAAATGACTCTTGCAGACTGTGCAGGGAATGCAACATCAAAGGCGGCGTCTGCAGGTACCCGAGCCTGGCAAGAATCCCCGAGCATGCAATGGGTGTCAACATGAAGAAGACCTCGGAAAACGCAGGCATGCCGATTAAATTCCCGTTTGTGGAAAGTCCGGACATTATGGCGCTTCTTCTTATAGACTAGACTTAATTATAAACTAAAAGCCTCAAAAGCCATCACCCACAAAAGAAAATGAGCAAAAAGGCGTGAAAAAAAGTGGACATAATAATAGGCGGAGGGAAATACGGACTTTCGGCCTTTGAAAGGACAAGAAAGGACAAAAGGTCTGCAATAATTATTGACGAAGACCCTGACTGCACAGTCCGGAAAAAATACGAAATTCCTGAAACTGACACTGAAAAGCCGTTGGAATATACCGTATTTCCCGAAACACACGTGACCGAGTATATTTTTATCCGGGGAGGAACGGATGCAGCCGCCGAAATCATTTTCAACGCAGGCAGAATGGATGAAATGCCCTTTGACAGGGTTTTTCCAACCGCTCCTGTTCACGTCCCGGCAGGTATAATATCTTATATCTGTGGTTTTGAGCCTTACCCTGAAGGGGCTGACAGAATAACGGGGGCAATCGGTGAAGACATCATTTCCGGGAGAAACAAGGCTGACATTTACTGCACGCTAAACCATGAAAAACCGTGCAGTCCGGTATGTCCCGCACCTGCCATATGCCCGGTTACGGGTAAAAAAAGAGAGACACCTCTCTGGAAGACGCTTCAAAACCTTCTTTTACGCTGCTGTCCGGAACCGGGTTTTAAAGCGGTTATTATTCAAAGCAGGCAGCTTGGGCCCGGCCTTGGATATATAAAATGCCCTGACCTGGTAAATGCTGCAAATCTCGTTCGAAATGAAAAAAATGTAATTATAGGCACTGCCTGTACATGTCACGGCGTTGTTACTGTACTAAAAAAAAAGGAATGAACGGGTCTTATACTCTTCTCCCGTAGACAATTGCCCCGTCAACCGGGCATTTCTCTATGCACCTCCCGCAAAGATAGCACTCTGATCTGCTGTCATCTCTTCCTGCCGTACATGTAGGGCAGATTTTCTCGCATTTTCTGCATTCAATGCACTTGTCGGTCCTTTTCAGCCCCATACGACCGAAGTATGAAAAAACCGAGAAAAACAGACCAAACGGGCATAAAAATGTACAAAACGGCCTGTATACAAAGACTGACGCTGCAAGGACTAAAACAAAAATCCATGCGGAAGCAGTAAAAATAAGTGCAAAAAAGTATGATACGCCTATATTCATGAATATATCATACGAGAAATACGCTCCTGCCAGCAGAAGGACAAAAACGGACAGTCTTATATAATTTGGTATACGCCTGTCAGCTATCTTTATCTTTTTTACGGGGATGCGGGACAAAAGCTCCTGGAGTGCCCCGGCAGGGCACATATGCCCGCAGAACACACGCCCGGAGACAAACGAGATAAATAAAAGTACAAAAAGGCCGATAGAGCCAAGTCCTGCAAACCTAAGTGCCGTAACCGACGAATGAATACTGTAAAATCCGTCAGGCGCAATGGGAAATACCAGGATAAAACCGGCAGCAGAGGTAACTATAAGGACGGATATCAGCGCCTCCTTTGAAAGCCTGTTTTTCATCCACAAAAACGCCATCAGTACAGTTCCGCCGAACATATAGACGATTCCCGCATATGAAGCGGAAATGTCTGCAAAAATACCTGAAAACCCAAACATACCCGGATCGTCAAGAATTATCAAAAGGGCCAGAAATATAGGAATAAAGCCTGCATACATAAAAATTCTGCCGTATATTTCAGGATTTACTTTTTTAAGGTGTTTCATCGCAAAATATATGCAGATTACTGCAAAACCTGCGACCAGAAGTCCTGCCGCGGTATAAAACAGAGGGCTTAGTCCGGAACCCGGGGAAGAGCCGGCGGTCGTATTCGACGCTGAAGATGAATCCGCGGAAGATGAAGATACGACGGAGCTGTAATGGCTGCCATGCTTTCCTCCTGAAGCTTCGGAAGTGCTGCTGGCTAATGTTGCAGAGTCTGTACCTGAAGGTGAAGGTGCCGGACTCTGTGATGTGTAATCACACAGGGAGTTTCCGTCCGAATCGACAAACAAAAAGCATTTCCCCGGATACGGACACTCTCCGATACCCCTGGGGCATATCGCCGCACATGCCGGTGAGGCAAGAAGTACGCTGCCGCCTGCAAGAAGCAGAAGTTTTCGTTTTTTCTCCGCTTTAATTATTGACACCTCCGTAAAGTTTACGTTAAATCACACTTCATATGGGAACTTATATGATATATATTCTATAGTATGTATAAAACCAACTGCATCAAATATGTTACCGGAAGGTTCAGGCAATAAGTCCGCATTGCAGACGGTATAATATGAACAGAAAAGCACAATCGACACTCTTGATATTATGCAGTTCTGCAAACTTATTTTTACTTAATACAACCGATTCCACCGATCAAAATATTTTTGATTTCGTAGATCAAAAGAAGGTGAAAGTGGAGTTTTTTATGGAGGACGAGGAAGAGATAATCTGCCAGTCATGTGGCATGCCTATGAAAAATCATGATGACTTTGGCACTGAAAAAAGCGGGGGAAAATCCCAGTATTTTTGTACATACTGCTACATGAGGGGAAAATTCATCGAACCTGAGATGACTGCCGAAGAGATGATAGAATCCTGCGCAAAAAAATACGAAAAACTTGGGATAATGCCTTACAAGCAGGCATACGAGATAAATCTCAGGATTATCCCGGGACTTAAACGCTGGAGACACGGTTAAAAGGTTTTTAAAAAATTTCATTTTTTCAGGCAGAAGATCCATTACCAGGGGGAAAGGCAGCAGTAACTTAAAGTCTGAAAAAGCAGGCAAAAAGGTTTCAGGCAGAATGTTCGCTCTTCCGGCCGGTATCCTTGCATCCGGCTTTTATGAAGAATTCGGAAAGAGAAATAAAACCCCCGGAAAATATGCAGAAAAAGACAATACAAAAGAAAACGGCCGTTATACAGTTACATGCCCAAAATGCCATACACAAATTGAATTTACCCAGAACAACGATAAAATATGATTTTTTCAAAAATATATATTTTTATTCGGGGACTGCACCGCGGTTCGCCTGGCCTGCATATCTTGCATACCTTGCAAGAACACCCCTGAGCTTTTTGTCTTTCGGCACCCATGTCCTCCGTCTTCTGGAAAGTTCTGACTCGTCAACCAGAAGGTCCAGTTTTTTTTCGTACAGGTCTACTGAAATAATGTCTCCTTCCTCGACAAGGCCGATAGGGCCTCCGACGGCGGCCTCAGGAGCTACATGCCCAATACATGGACCTCTTGTACCTCCTGAAAACCTCCCGTCCGTGACAAGTGCGACACGCGTATATCCAAGCCCCATAAGAGCGGAAGTAGGTGAAAGCATCTCCGGCATTCCGGGACCACCTTTCGGTCCTTCATAGCGGATTACAACGACGTCACCCTCTTTTATGCCTCCGGAAAGAATGGTTTTCATAGCCTCGTCTTCCCCGTCAAAGACACGGGCGGGACCGGAATGCTTCCACATATCATCAATTACGGCGGCCGATTTTATAACCGAGCCGTCTGGCGCAAGAGACCCTTTCAGGATCTTAAGACCGCCGCCCTTGTGGACCGCATCATCAATGCTCCTGATTACATTTTCGTCAATGTACTTCACGCCGTCGGCTATCTCGTAGACCGACCTGCCGGAGACCGTGTTGCTGTCCTCAAGAAATCCTTTTATCTGTCTTAAAACGGCAGGGACTCCGCCAGAACGGTAAAAGGTCTGCATAGAGTGCGGGCCTCCCGGTTGCATGGAGCAGATATGCGGAACCCTCTCGCCGATTTTCGTGAAGTCCTCAAGGCTTAGGGGGACTCCGGCCTCCTGCGCAACCGCCATTAAGTGAAGAACAGTGTTTGTAGAGCCTCCAAGAGCCATATCAACCGATATTGCATTTTTGAGAGACTTTGTCGTTATAATATCGCAGGGCTTTATGTTTTCGGCTGCAAGTTTTACGACCCTTACACCGCTTTCGTAAGCTATCCTGAGCTTTGCGGCGTCAACCGCAGGAATTGCTGCACATCCGGGAAGAGACATTCCCATGGCTTCAGTCATGCAGGCCATTGTGTTTGCAGTGTACATGCCCTGGCAGCTTCCGCATCCCGGCATTGCAGAAGACTCTATTTCATGAAGCTCGGATTCACTCATTTTGCCTGCTGCAACCTTCCCTACACCTTCGAAGACATCAGTAAGAGACATCTCGCAGCCTTTGTAAAATCCGGGGAGCATATTGCCGCCCGTGACAAAAATCGCCGGGATATTGCACCTTGCCGCCGCCATAAGCATTCCCGGGACAATCTTGTCGCAGGTGCATATACAGACAAGGGCATCGAAACGGTGGGCGTTCACCATTAATTCGACCGAATCAGCTATGTTCTCCCTTGATGCAAGCGAATAACTCATGCCTTCATGACCCATGGCAATGCCATCGCATATTCCAATCGTGTTGAACTCAAAGGGGACCCCGCCGCCGGCGGATATTCCCTCACGCACGCGTTCTGCAATAGTCCTGAGATGAAAGTGCCCGGGAACAACGGAGTTCCAGGAATTTGCTATTCCTATAAACGGTTTTTTCATCTCTTCATCCGATATCCCGAGAGCCCTTATAAGAGACCTGTTCGGAGCTCTCGTATATCCTGATTTTATATCATCGCTGCGCATTTCAACCACTGAATAAAAGGCAGTGAAGAATATTAAATTAAACGGCAGTGACCTTTCTGCATTTCAAATAAACAGCCTGAAAGAATAGGTATCAGGAGTCTTTTTCTGTTCCTCTCCACCTCTATGTCGCAGACACCGTTATGTCAACAGAATGTATACTGACTGTAACATTGGAACCAAAGGCGAGTGTCAGTTTGTCAGGCCCTTCTTTGCCAGGGTCTACCTGAAGGCTATTGACGTTATCGTAATCCGCGTGAAGCGAACTTAGAAAATCAGATGTTTTATTAAGCGTAAACCCGGAAAATTCGCTTTTTGCAGGACAGGCGGTATCGTTTTCAAACAAAAATTCGATTTTTGTGACATTTACATAGTCTTTTTCCGAAGTCTTTGAGCTGACAACAAGATTCGATACACTGTTTCCGGTCACAAACCTCTCTTTCCCGGGAGTTATATTGACGGCATCTATACTTAAAGAAAAAAGGTCATATTTATCCGTTACCGCATTATAAACACCTTCGTCCCTAAAAGAGACAAGAGACTCGGAAAAATCCTTAAAATCACTTTTAATAACGTCATCCATCGTATATTTCATCAGGGGAGTTGATTTTTCGTCCTTCGTTGCATTAATATAGCCGTACTGCCAGGAATATCCCTGTTTTTCCCAGAACGTGTAAAGAGGCACATAAGAAACGTTTACAAGCCCGAATGAAAACACGGGCTCCGTGCCGTTGTCAATGTAAATTTCCGCCATGCTTCCAAGGCCGGTCACGCCGAGAGCCCCGGAGGATTTTTCAGGGCTCATAAGTATATCACCTGCACCAAGGGGTATCATCTCACTGTATTTCCCTTCAGATTTACCTGATGTAATGTGCTCAATGTCATTTGAAAACCTTATAAACGACTCCTTCACATCCTCTACCTGCTCAATCTCAGACTGCTGTTTAAGCCCGGGAATAAAGGTCGTCGCATATATGGATATAAAAGTCGCAATAACAGCCAGGATAAGCATCAGTGCAACGACCGAAGAGACTGCATCTGCCCTTTCCTCAAAAAACCGTTTCAAATGAAAGTCCACTAAGGTAGAATAAAACTTTTCACTACCGAAGCCGCTGCCTCCAGCTTTTTTTTCTTTGGATCTTCTCCTGCAAAACCCTTCTTTTCCGAATTTCATGAATCAAAGCACCTCTTATTTAATACAACTACAGGATGAAGACAAACAGGACTATACAGCTTGCAAGAAAGACTATCGTATGCTTCAGTCCGCAGAGAATATTGTTTGAACTGAGCTGTCCTGCCATAATCCCGGAAAACCCCCCTATAATTATCCCTACCCTAAACATATCCCTGATATTTCCCGAAGTGTCGAAAGTAACCCCCATATCGCTGAAGCTGGCAACAAAAGCGTCGTTTAACTGGTATGAACAGTACAGATAAATCCCGAAAGACAGGTATATAACCGCAAGATAAACGAAGGAGACATTGAACCTCTTGGACTTCATTTTCAGGTAATGCTCAAGGTCGCTTATCGCAATCGTTAATATCTCCCTTAGCTGATCGGTAATCTCGCTTGCCTTTACAATCAGTGATATGGCCCTTTTAACCGTTAAAAGACCGATTCTCTCCTCCATCCGCACAAGGGCGCTTGAAACGCTGAAACCTACCTTCATCTCCTCTGATGCTATCTTAAGCTCTGATGAAAGAACACCAATCTTTGACCTTGAGACCATGTCGACTGCACCCTGAAGGGTCATCCCCAAATCCTTCATATCCGCTATATCCCGCAGGAATACAGGCATCTGCGACTCGACCCGGTTTATGTAAACTTTCCTTGATTCATAGGCAACGGAGACCGGCAGGACAAGAAAGATTACGAAAAGGCATATAAAAACCTCAAAGGTGTATTCAGGGAAAATCTCCGCGAGAATGCCCGTAAAATACTGCCATACGACAACCATCGAAAGAAGCATTCCTATGAAAAGCCCTATTTGGTAGTCGGATATGAAGAACTTAAAGGGGTGCTTTACTATGCGTTCCAATTTAAGCCACTCTTTTCTCTTCTCTATCTTTTTGATAAAACCGGGATCAGAACTTTTTCCTTCCTTTTTTTCGATGATTTCCCCGGTAAACTCGGTATCACGGGCTTCACTGTGCGATATTTCAAGGCTGTCAGACGGGAGTATGTAATACAGTATAAAGATAAGGGCAATCGCACCTAAGGGAAGACCGATGTACATAAGAGGCATTATTCCTGCCATCTGGCCCTGCCCGGAGAGGTTCTGGGCGACAAGCATGATGATAATTGCAATCGGGCCTGCAACAAAAGCCGTCACGTAGACCTCTGCAATCATCTCCATAATCTGCAGGGTGGCCTCAAGCTCCTGTTTTGCAAGTTCGCGGTAGCTGTCAGAGCGGGAGTCAAAGAAGTCCTTCATCTTCCCTCCCGTCCTGAAAACAAGTGCCAGGTCGTTTAAAAGGTCTGCAAAATTCTTTGAAGGTGTCGTCTCCTGCAGGTTTCTCATCGCTGTTAAAAGGTCTTCACCGAAAAACTCCACGTCACGGACGATAAGTCCGCATTCCCGCGAGACCTCACCGTAAAGGTCTTCAGCCTCATAAACGCTTTTGAAAAGGTTGTAAAGGGTGACATTTGTGGAAAGAGCCTCCATATAGGTTATCGCATACGGAAGGTCAAGGTCTATTCTTGTCTTTCTCCCCGCAGCTACAAGTGAAGGATATGAAAGCATCCCGAAAAAAACGCACATGATGCATACAAAGAATATTATAGTCCATGAAACTGCTTCAGGCAGGTACGGAATGATATTTATTCTTATGTCAAAGGCATACAAAAAGAGAAGAAGAACCATAATACAGAGTGCCGACAGGAGGGTCATCGCTATGCAGAAGCTGATGTAAAGGTCACTGTTTATGGTGATATGGGCTCCGGAAAGGGATTTTTTCAGCTTTTTTGCATCAACGAACGGCTTTACAAAAGAATTAATCTGCATTGTAGGTCTTTTTCCTTAATTCATGTATGAAATGGGATATTTCGTTTATATCATAGATCTTCTTTTCAGTCATCCTCTCCAGTAGTCTCTTCCTCATGTCTATATGAGAATAAAGCTCCTCGAAAGTCCACCCGTTTGTGTAGGCTATATCTTCAAGCGCCTTTGATTCAGTATAAGTCCTTTCGAAGACATCAGTCTTAAGGTTCCATTTATAAAGAGGGTTCCAGCGTATCACGCCGTCGTCCACTTTCATCTCGTTGACTGAAAGGCATCTCCTGTATCCATAGCCGCCTTTGTGCTGAAGACCCTGGATTATCATAAGGTCAAGTGCACCGAACATTACCGGGGGGACGTTTATAGGGTCATGGGTAAGCCTGTTTATAGCCTCGTTTACACCGCCCGCATGGAGAGTAGAAAACGTCGTATGACCTGTGTTCATGGCCTGAAACAGCGTCTGCGCCTCCCTTCCCCTTACCTCCCCTACGATGATGAATTCAGGTCTCTGGCGAAGAGAAGCCTTAAGGAGGGTAAACATGTCCACGTCACCGGAATCAAAGTTTCTGCCCCCTTCACGCGTCTTCATCGGAAGCCAGTTCTTGTGCGGAAGAAGAATTTCACGCGTATCCTCAATCGACACAATTTTTGCAACCGGCGGTATGAAAAAGGATATTGCATTCATAGTGGATGTCTTTCCGCTCGCCGTCCCCCCGACCACTATCATACTCTTGCCGTTTTCAACGCAGAGCCAGATTATTGCCAGAAGCTCGGAGCTGTATGTGCCAAGTCGTATCAGGTCAACCGGCGTCATCGGGTCGCCTTTGAACTTTCTTATCGTAAAAGAGCTTCCCTTTGAGGATATCACGTCACTGTAGGTAATCTGCGCCCTTGAACCGCCGGGAAGGGCTGCATCGACAAGAGGTGTCGTAAGAGACATCTGCTTGTCCCCCTTCTGGGCGATTTTAAGGGCGTATTTATTCAGTTCTTCGCCTGAAAACACAATATTCGTCACGAGATTTGCGTACCTGCGGTGATATATGAATATTGGTATATCAGAACCGTTGCATGTTATATCCTCGATACCCGGGTCCTTCATAAGAGGGTCAAGCTTTCCGAAACCCGAAAAGTTGCGTCTGAGATAATAGACAAGGATATTAAGCCGCTCTTCAGGGATCTCAGGGTCAAAGGACTTGATTATCTCCTTTACCTTTTTCTCCTCAAATTTCAGGTTTTCCATTGCGCCCGGAGAGGTGTAGACCATGATATTCCTGAGTTCCTCGTATGTCTCCTCCAAAAGGACATACTCTTCCTCGGTTACTTTAGGCTCAACCACGACGTATTCAAGGTCCATCTCCCAGTTTTTGACTATCTTCACATACGAAAACGGGGGCGCAAGCCAGTAGCGTTCTACAATCAGGTCCTTTTCATATTCGTCAACAGCAGGAAGCTCGTAGTGCTCTTCCTCCCCGTATGGAATTATTTCATCAACAGGGTCCTTTATTTCAGTTTTTTCGGTTTTTGAAGAGGATTTCAAAAATTTTGAGACCTTTTCTTTGATTTCAGAGAAAGAAAAAACGGGGATTTTTTCACCGGGCCGGGCTTCGGATTTTTTTGCCTGCGGGTTGTATGAGGCATTCATCTTACCATAGGCGCTTTTTGCAGCGGATGAGATGCCCTCCCTTCCGGATTTTATTATATCCGTTATGACTGTGAGACTTTTTTTCGGGACGGCGGCGGCAGTGCTTTCTTCCTTAATTTCCCTGTTCAAAAGCTTCATGTCAGGCACCCAAAAGATATCATAAGAGCATCTGCTGCTTCAAAAATGATTTCAGGCATTTTTTTAGTCCTCTCCCTTTCCGTGGACCTGAACTGAAAGCTTAACTTCGCAGTTTCTTACAAAAGCTGCAATGTAGAAATTGCCCGCCTCATAAAAATTATGATAGTTTACCGTGTCCTGACCGGAGTTCTGCCCGTAAGAAAACTCTGATAGAAAGTCTGCCGAATTTGTCGTTTCATTAACCTTGTATACGGCAAAAACGACCTCTGAAAATGATGAAATACTGTCAACATCATTGTCAGGCTGAGTCGTCGGGGTTACTTCGTATTTGAGTCTCCATGCACCTGTTGGTGTAAAATACAGCTCACCTGATTTGGCGTAGTGTTTAGGGTTACTTATAATTTCATAGTTGATTATGTTCAGGTACCAGACCTGGTTATAGAAATTCTTATATGTGCTGTACCAGACGTCTTTCCAGTATTCGTCCCGGTTCTCCTCGTTTATCCTGTTTACCTCGTCTCCGACATAAACAGGAACCGGTATCTTAAGCCTTTCCGAAAGACTGTCGGTAAGATTTATCCTCTCCTCGTCTTCCAGGGGAGACGGAATTCTCAGAAGTGCTGTAAGCTTTGAGTCAAGAGTGTTGTCCTGAAAGATTTTTATATCGTTATTATCGTCTGCAGGACCTGTAACAATTTCAGGCTTCGCGTATGAAAGTTCGGCCGGGACCTGCCCCGGGACAGTGGTGTTGTCAAGAACGTCAATATATACATATGAGTCCTCACCTGTCCATGAGGCGTTGCTCATCTTAAAATAAGCCGGGTTGTCCCCGGCCGAAAGCTTATACCCGCCGGTATAATTCATACTCCCTGATTCTATATCCCATGTGCAGTTTTTCGCATACGCTTTTTCCCCGTCAGAAAATACTATTGTTGTATTGCCCTCAAAATACCCGTAACCGGGTTTGGAAGGCAGAAGAGCTGGAGCGGAATAGTCTTTTTTCTGTGGATAGCAGGTTACATCTCCGGCGTATTCTTCCTTTTTAAGGGTATAGGTCTTTCCGGAGACATCATCGTCGCTTCGAATCGCTACTGCGGGATACTGTTCTATAACGCTGCCCCTGTCGTACTGTTCGGGATAAACCAGAAATGCAACCGGGTAACCCATTTTTGTAAAAATTGACGCAGCAAGGATACTAATGTCCTCGGTATCGCCTTTTTGGTTCCGGATAGTTTCAACCGGATAGCGGTACATACCGTCAGAATAAGAAGTGTTAAAGCTGCCGGGGCTGTACTGGTGCAGAAACTCAACAGTGTTCATAATCGTGTCATAGTCGCCCCACCCTTTCTGTCTGGACTGCTCCAGAAGATAGTCCGCTATTCCTTCAACGACACCGCTGTCTCCCTCATAAACCACGTAGTCCTGGATATCGTCGGCCATGGTGTCAGGATAAATTTTATGCTCCTTATTCTCAAAATCAAGGTATGTCGAGTTTTTTATACTGAAGGTATACCTGAAAGGATAGCCTTTGTACTCCCAGCTGCTGTTAACGGTTGTTATGCCCGAATCCTTTACTGATGCCCGATACGTCTGTGTAGGCATTATAACGTCCGAAGTCTCAACAGGAACAGCGCTACCTGACGGGGAAACACCGGAATCAGGCGCTTTTTCCTCACCGCCAATAATTCCGGTCAGCTTAAGTCCAATAAGGGCACCTGCAATAATTATGCCTATTATTACGATAACTATGATTTTGTTGAGAATCTCCTGATCAAGAGTGAAAACCATGAAAGACTACCTCCTTTTGAGATAACAGAAAGTGCATAGCACCAGTAAAAATGAAAATACGGTTAACAAAACACCGTTCCCGGAAGTTTTTTTCGTAGGAGCTGACGTGGACTCATCTTTCTGTAGTCCGGGGGATGTCTTTTTTGCGGTCTGTTTCACTGTTGCCCGGGTAGTCTGCTGATGTGTTGCTGCGAAATACGACTCAGGGTCTTCAGGTTCGTAATCGACTGTAATATCTGTCACCCCGTGCTCTTCTGCAAAACCCTGCTCATGAAGAGTGAAGAAAAGTGCTTTTTCGTACTTTACTGCCTCGCATTTTATCAGGGCGACATAGTTTCCGACCTCCATATTAGCCGAGATATCTGAAGGTATGGTAAAAGTGAAGGTGCGTGAGTCCTCTCCTGTTTCAGTCTTGTCAGGATATGTCCGATCGCTGTATATCCTGTAAGTGCTCTGCGTCTTTCCGTCGTAATACATACTTTCGGTGTAAAGCGAAAGGGATAGTTCGTCTCCGTTTAGATCTATCTGGTTATACGGGTAATCTATCGGGCATTCAAGGTTTGTTACCCCTTTTATCTCTATAGAGTTCCCGACCTCGGCATATAAAACCGGAGAGAGTCTTATCGACGGCTTCTCTATATCAAACTCCTGGGTCACATATGAATCGTCTATACTAGGAGAATCAATTGCCTCTGTTATCGCGTTTAGTGCCGCATTTACCTGAAGGCCGGAGAGGTCAATCGTCTTTCCCGTAGTTGTCACAAGTTTTGTGATAGTCCCGTTGTAGCTGTTGCCCTCAGACGGATAGAGATCAAAGACCTGGTTGTTCATCGGGTGCTGGTAGACCACGTAATATGTGCCCTTCCCCATTGCGTTTGAAAAGCTTCTGCCCAAATCAAGGCCCGAATACCCGGGAAAGTCATTGGTTTCCGCCATTTCATCCAGTTGGTCGACAGAAACGCTGCTGCTGTCGGTTTTTAAAAGCGGGAAATTGGTGTATCCTGCATACCTGAAGTTGTTTCCGATTATGTAGTACCTTATGGTCCCCGTGTACTGGTTTCTTGCAGGACTTCCGCGTGCAGACCAGATGGATACAATATGGTCTCCCTGTGCAAAAAATCCCGGAGCCTCGTCAGGAAAGAGGACGTTTATTGATGCATCGTTAAGGTCAACGTCAGTGCAGTCCTCAGCATCGGTTTCACTTACTTCCCTCGAATCATACCCGCCGGGTGTTACAGTCGCAAAAACCGTATATGTTCCTGACGAAAGTCCTGTCTTTGAAGTATCCCAGTAAAAAGTAAAATCGGTCTGGCCTTTTGATACCGATACGTAATCAAAAGTAGAATTATCTCCGTCAACAACTGCAGTGTCCGGACTGGACGGTTTTGCACCGTTTGAATTAAGGTTAGGGCCTGTTATGTAAAAATATACGGTTGTATCACTTTTTGCCGATGCTCCAAGAGTCCCTTTAATCGGAATTCTGTCCCCAAGACAGTAGTACTCTTTTATGCCAAGTTTACTTTCCGAAAGTTCAATCTCCTGGCTTGTTCCCGGCTCAACCGCTATACGCGCTGTCGTTGAGTCATCAGGGTTATCCTTTTTGCAGACTTCTATTGTATACATGCTGGAAGTTCTGCTCTGACCCGCTGACCTTTCGGGAATATCCAGGGGAACATTTATGGTCCCGCTCCAGTCAGGATGAACTATTGCATAAGACTCGTTTATGTATTCGTCATAGTCGCCGTTTATATCAAGTTCAGGCCTTCCGTCCTTTGGATCATTGCTCTCTATAATATAATACATGTACGGCTCTCCGGTTATTGTCAGAGTCGCAGAATCCCCCCCCTGAACTGATGAAGGGTTAATCGCTGCATCAAGCTTGTAGTATATTACTTCAAAATCATAATCCGCCGTATAAAATACGTTGTTCCCGCTGTATGCCCTAAACTCCATACCATAGGAACCTTCTCCGAGATTCTGGTCGTCAATACTGAAAGCAAGAGTATTGTTGTCGTCCGAAGGGTCTTCAATCAGGTTTTTCAGTGATACTGTGTCACCGTTAATATTTGTGATGCTTTGACGTGAAGACCCGCCCGGTGCCATGAGCGTGTACTCATACCACGGACTCGTAAAATCCCCGTTCCCCGAGATTGCCGAGGAGTCTAGCTTAAACTGTACATCCATTGTCGCAGGAATTACGGCCGGCGTCTTTGTGTCCCCCGAAGCCGGGTTTACGTCTGTTCCTAGTTCAGTTCCGGTCCTGACCTCAATAGTCCCGGAAGGTTCTGAAACCGTGCAGATGGCATCTCCCCAGGACCCGTTGTATAATCTAAAAGAGCTGTCAAGGTATTCTGACTCAACGTTGACCGAACTTGACAGAACAGCACCGGAGTCAAGCTTCTGCATCGATTTTGCCGATTCACCGTCACGGTAGGCCAGCCATAAAGGAGGTTCCAGTGGCGTTGAAGGCTGCAGTTTTGAAAAATTAAGGTCCTGCTCACCGTTGAATATAGTGTCCCCCGGGTCTATTCCCGAGTTGCCGCCTTCAGGCGAGGCATACCTTGCCGCAGCAGGGTATACAACAGCAGAAATGAGAGAAAACAGCAGTAAAAGGCATATTATATAAGTTTTAGTTTTATTGGTTTTGCAGCAGCCAGCCATTATGAACTCCGGTAAAATGTACAATAACCTCTGCATACAAACTTATAAAAAATTTGTTTTTTACCAATTTTATTTGGAAATAACCGAAATATAAATTATTATTTTGAAAATAAATTATCTTGGTATTGATCAGATTTTTGAATAAATTAATAATAAAAGATATTAGTTGATTAAAATACATAATGTCAGAATAGTAAAAGATATTTATCAAGTTGATCAATACGCTTGTATAAGAACAACTATTTTTGTTTTACTGGAGGTTCTTGATGAAATGAATTTGGTAGATGCAAGGCTGAAAAGAAAAAAGAATGATATGCATTGCCGCAGTGTGGGGTGCATGTTAAATTATTCTTCTGAGGCCGTATCCCCGGTAATCGGGGTCATGTTAATGCTCGTTGTAACAATAATTGTCGCAGCGGCGGTTTCTGCGTATGCAGGAGGATTCGCTTCAAACCAGGAGCAGACGCCTACAGCCCAGCTGGACGTACAGCTGAAGCCCGGCGACGACGCACCGAGGTTTGTGATAACCCACCTCGGAGGAGACCCTCTTGACACAAGTGATCTCAAGATAATCACATATTACCATAAAATTACAAGACCAGGAAAAGCAGCTAGCGAAGAAGTTTTCAAGCACACCACTGATGGATCACTTAATCCTTCAGTTGCAGCAAATTACTTTGATTCAGTGGATTATTCTGCCGGGACTGGCTCTTCAGTATCAAACAACGGCTACCCGTGTACAGTCTCCAACGGAGACCCCGTCAAGTACTGGGGCAATTCCACAATGATGCCCGGAGACGTCTATACAACAACTGATGCCACGTCTCTTGAAAGTGTTACAACATCCAAAGATATAGGTGATGAGCCCATAGAGGTTGAGGTCATATACATCCCGTCAGGAGGAACTATTTACAGCGGCGAGGTGATCGCCTGATGAAGAATCTTTTACAAAAAGAAGAAGGTGTGTCTCCGGTAATAGGGGTCATGCTCATGATAGTTGTAACGGTCATAATTGCAGCGGCGGTCTCGGCATTTGCTACCGGTCTTTCCGACACTTCGGCTGACACGCCTGTTGCAAATTTTGAATTTAAAGTATATTCTCATTACGTATTTGGAAGCACTTATAACAGTGGGACAACCCCATATCTTGAAGCAAGATTAAAAAGCGGAGAAGCAATCAACACCGAAAATCTTAAAATTATTTCACACTTCAAATACGCAAACGGTACAGAGGGTTCACATGAATTCATCAAATCAAACGTTAATCCAAGCGCAACAAGCGGAACTAAAAATGTTTTTATGAGTTTTTCAGGACCAGGAAATGAATTGTACTTCGGGGATACTGGTTCTTACTGGCATACAGGAGACAAATTTACAGGAGGAGTTGAGTATGTCTTAGGAATACCTGAAGACGAAACTAAGGCTGGTGATAAAATTGACATCGACATGGTGTACAAGCCGACGAACACAATTATCTGGTCTGATGAGGTGACAGTCATATGATCTCAAAAAAACATGAAGAGGCAGTGTCACCGGTAATAGGGGTCATGCTCATGATTGTCGTAACGATAATTGTCGCAGCAGCAGTCTCGGCATTTGCCGGGCAATATGCCAATGACGACAAAAAAGCACCAACTGCTGTAATTTCCTGCCAAGCACTATCAGACCGTCTTTTATTCACACACGAGTCCGGGGATTATGTTGACCTTATTGACTGCAACTTAGTACTTACAAACGGTGAAAATACAAGAAGATTTACAGGTGCAACGGACCTTGAAAAGGTGAGTATGGCAATTTACAGCATAAAAGACAGACAAATTAACACAGGAAATCAGTTCTATTTAGAGGCTGACAATAATGGAAGTTCAGCTGGCGGCGGATACCTTGGATGGGATGAAACATCTGACGACCCGGCGTTTTACCTTACAAAAGATGAGATCGGAACTTACAGGATACTTGACAGGGAAAGCGGCCAGACAATTTCTGAAGGGGTGATAAGTGTATGAAAAATGATGAGGCAGTATCCCCGGTAATAGGAGTCATGCTCATGATTGTCGTTACAATTGTAATTGCTGCGGCAGTATCGGCATTTGCAGGAAATATGGATCTTGACCAGAAAACAGGCCCTAATGTAAATCTTCAGTCAGAACTGGTTATGACATCAGCAGAACCAGTGACTGTAACATATACATATTACTGCCCTGATGACCTCAGTGCTGGAGAAGATCCCCTGGACGAATCAAGTTCTAAGAAGTACACTATTTCTCCCAATGGTGGACAACATGGAATTCTCTTTACGAACATAGGTGGAGACGCAATTGATCTTAAAGATCTCCAGATGGATGTATCCTCAAATAACTTCAATGTCCTAGTGGATTACACTGTCACAAGAGACCAGGCTTCAACAAATTCACTTCCTGATGGAAAAGTTGGCGATGATTATGACACATCTGGAGATATAATATACAGCATTGATATTTCAGACAGTAGTTATACGCTGGACGATGTGAAAGCAATGGCTACAAATCAGTCTAACAGGTATTTCGTTAAAATAAATCCTGAAACTACTGGAGATACAATCATACGCCCCGGGGACCAGTTCAAGTTTTATACTGACGATGGCTATCAAAGCTGGGCAATGAGCGCCAGAACCGGAGATGGATCATGGGCGGGTGGAAGAGAAAGTTTTGGTATGGATAAAGGGTCAGGAAATGAGTGGGTTCTATCGCACAAACCGTCTGGTGAAATACTTGCAAGCGGAGACATCTATTTCCCTGACAATAACTGAAAAAAACGAAATATGGATTTGAAGTGATGAAAAAATGAAGAAACTTATTAAAATCATAAAAACCAATGACGCGGTTTCACCTGTTATCGGTGTAATGCTGATGATAGTTGTAACAGTAGTTATTGCAGCCGTTGTCTCGGCATTTGCCAGTGATATGAGCGGCGGTCAGGACACTGCACCGGTTGCATCAATCCAGTGTAAAATCGTAAAAGAAGACACCAATACAATACTTACTTTCAAACACATATCAGGAGATTCGATAAACACTGCAAACCTGAAAATTATCGTAAGTTACACTGATTCAGGTGGTGCTCCTGTACAAAAAAGGTCAACAGGAGTTAATGTCGATGACCTTACAAATTCAAAAGGTGAAATTGTCAGCGGAAAAGTACCGTATCTTACTGATGTTAAGGAAGGCGATGTAGGCACTGAAAAGACAAATTTTGGCAGTTTTATGTGGAAAACCGGGCAGGTCCTCTCATCTGGAAGTCCAAAAGGGTTTAGTGGAATTATAGGTGTTTCTGATGTAAATATTGGGGATACCTTCAACATTAAACTTGTTGATACCAGCTCTCAAAAAGCAATAGTTGACCAGGATGTGACAGTACAATGAAGTCCCCAGTTGAAGAGGATGCTGTATCACCTGTTATCGGTGTAATGCTGATGATAGTTGTAACCATTATAATTGCAGCAGTAGTTTCTGCATTCGCAGGAGGTATGAGTGCAACCGAAGACAAAGTCCCTACAGCCGCTTTCACAGTTAGTGCTGATCTTGACGGAAATGGCACGATAATATTCAAAGACACAGGAGGAGACGAACTGATACTTGACGAAGTCCTTGTCCAGATGGAATACAACGATAGCACCATAACTCTGTCAAACCTTGATAAAATGGGAAAACGTGATTACAAATACCTCACAGAACTTGGTAATGACGCTGACGGATTTATCGCCGGCGGAGACAGGATGGTTCTCACATGCGACACAAACGATGAAACAAATAAACTATTAGTATTCCAGCCAACCGATGTTGAAACCAACTTCACAATACCATACTATGCACACGTCGATTATATGATAATCGATAAGGAAAGCTCAAAGGCAATACAGACAGGGAAGTTTATACTCAGATAAAGACAACTCAAAAAACCAATCCACGAATTTTAAATTTATTGCAGTTTTTGCAAGAATCAACTGCAATACTTTTTTGAAACAAGACTCAAATATTCACTAACCAATGATTTCCAGATCTTTTAAGACAGAATTCGCAGAACTTCAACAGTGAGATTTTTCATTGAAAATAAAATTATACGCACATCACACAATTATGGAGAACACTATGACCTGTGATTTTAACCATTACGAAATTACTGGTATAGCTATAACACTACCGAGAAATCCGGTTTGACTAAAATAAGATTACATAAAATACCAATATCTCCGATATAATAGTTGGATCAATTCAGAAATAATGATGCAACGATTTCTTTTCAGTGAAGTCAAAATTCATTGATGCAAAAAGGAGATGAAATTAATCATCTCTTATTTTCCGGATAGTGCAGTGTATTCAGAATTCATCCGAATATGTACAGATTTCCGTCGTTTCCGATAGTGTAAACATTACCGTTTGCAATAGCTGCGGTCGCTCCTCCGGCAGGGTAGAACCATTCAGTTGCACCAGTCTCAGCATTTAATGCGTAAGTCGTATTGTAGCAGAATGTACTCATATCACCGGACTCCTTTCCTACAAATGCATATCCGTCAGCAAGTGCAACAGAGCATGTCCATCCACCCATATCTTCATTCAGGCGGCTCCACTTAAGTGTACCGTTGGTGTAATAGCACCTAACTCCAGGAGCAGCTCTGCCCCATTCTCCTCCGTTCCATCCACCTGACACATAAATAAGACCATTTTCAGAGTCTATAGCAGGTGTTGCATCTGTTCTCTCAATAGTTTTACGGAACTGACGGGTACCGTCACTCTTGCTAAACTTGTAAAGGGCACCGTTGCCTGAGAAAGAGTACGATGTCACATAGACGTAATCGCCATCAATTGACGCGGAACCACAAAATTCTCCGCGACCAGTCTCTTCAATACCCCATACTTCCTGTCCTGTAGAAACATCTACCTTATATAATTCTCCTGCCTGATCACCGTCAGAATATCCATAACCAGTCAGGTAAACATATCCTGCAGGATCATACGCAGGGGTGCCCTGTGAATAAGTCATGTCATAATCCTGTGTGCAGGTGTTGTTGAATATCCAGTTCAGTTCTCCGTCGTCCTTGTCAAGGCAGTAATAATTTCCAGACCAGTCGCTGCAGAAGACATGGCTTCCGCCTATTGTCGGGCCCCCGTTGCAAATAACGCTACCAATCGTGGTGAAGTCCCATACTTCGTTTCCGGTTGCAACATTGACACAATACACTTTGTTGTCAGAGACAGCATATACATATGTCCCGTCGGTAGCAGGAGAAGACCATGAACCGTAGTGGACATCACGCGGAAGCGGGAAATTCCACTCAACTAAATGCGTGCTCTCATCAATGCAGGTAAGATATATCTGCGTAAGTCCGCTCGGCTCGTCAAAACCGGAATATCCAGTTAAAACAAATATATGCCCGTCCGCGATAACCGGATTCACTGTGCCTATCGCATTTACGTCAAGGCTTGTCACAGACTGGTTGTTTGAAACAAGGCCGGTTGAAGGTGAACTCCCGACATTTGCCGCATTGTACATAAACTGTGGCCAGTCGTTGGAAGACACACTCTGAAGCGTTGCTATGGCGTTTGCGGACGCCATTTTCATACCTTCGTTATAGTAGGTTGTCGCAGCGTCATCAGAAACTCCGTTTGAGACTTTGTCACTGTCATAGTAAGCAATGAACTGCCCGTTGTTCTGGTAGTCTGCTGCCATTGCAGAAGGCACAAAAAGTGCCAGAAGCATTAAACCTGCTATAATAAGCATTATATTTCTTTTTACCATTAACTATACTCCTGAATTCAATACTTTTCAGTTCGTTCTTATGCCGGGGTGGTGCCAGGCGGTGCCAGGACACTAAATAAACGCGTGCACCGGAAATACGGGGATAAGATTAAAAATCAACCCCCCATTTCAGGACTTTTTCATTGTACAGGTCCGTTTGCCGGCATTTAAGAAAACAAGGGTCCTTAAAAACCCTTATTCCGTCAGTACTGATTTTCCAAAAAAGCCTTTTTTGAGACTTTTTTCGCTGTTTTTTCAGCACTTTTCCAAGATTAAAAAGCAGATGACCCCCTGCCCCCATTTTCTTTTGAAAAGATCAGTAGAGACAAAATAGTTTGATCTAAAACAACTTATATTAAGGTTATGATATTGATTTTTCAAGTGAAAAATTTTCACCGAAGATATTCTCTCATGGCTATACCGGAAACTAACTTCCCAAATAATTTTTCATAGTGAAAAATATTCACAGATTCAGACAAACCTGACAAAATTATCGAAAATATTCAAAGGCGAAACTCTCAAAACCTGCCAAAAATATGCGCTTTGGAAATGAACTCTTAAAGACCGGGTCACAGACAGGAACAGAACTTATCCGTAAATACATCCAGGAAAGGAAAAAATTATCAAAAAAATATTTTAAACCAGAATATCTGAAAAAAATTTGGCACGGCTACAAAAAAATTAAAATTATACAGCAGGAACAGCTATCATCCCTGAAGAAACCGGCCTTCCTGTGGAATCATCAATAATCCGGTAGGTCAGAAAATCATCTGAGTCCACGTGAAACCTGTTTAAAGACCCCTCGCTTTTCCAGTATACACCGTCATCATCTGTCCCGTCAGCATAAAGGATGAATCTTCCGCCGACTGTTATTCTGCTTTTTTTGTCCCCATAGCTTTCCATATAGTCATCTAAACCGTTTCCGGAAGGATTGTCGGAATTGCTTATAACAGTAGTCTCTTTTTCAGATGAACGGACACCAAGCTTTACAGTTATCCCGTTGAGGGAAACCGGGTCACCGCTGATGAGGTCGAATACGACATACGTATAATCGTCGCTGCCGCCAGGAACATGGAAATCAGAAGCGGCAATATTTGAGGATATCGTATCTTCGGACGAGGAAAACGAAAATCCTCCTGCAAAAACGCTTACTATACATGCCACAATGATAGTGATTGTCAGAAGAAGCATCACCCCGAAAACTTCGGACACACCGTCATCAGAAGAAACGATATTTTCCATAAGCCTCACACGAGTATGAACTCCTTTTTAAAGATTGTATTCCCGCTTGGAAGATACACAATGTCTATCTCAACAGACTCACCTGAATCAATAAGGTCTTCAAGTTCACTGCCGTCCGCCAAACCTAAAAAATCCGCTGTTGCCTTAAGGTCCCCCGTCCCGGCAGACATCCCCGCTTTCCAGACTGCATCTCCAAATTCAAGAGAAGAATCTGTCCCGTCCTGCGAATCATAGATATACGGAAGCCTTAAACCTGTGCCGTCAACATCAGTCAGGTACGAGTCCTTCGTCTGTTCATGTTTGACCATCTTCCCGTCGGCATTTTTTACCCAGGACACAATTTTGAGGTCTTCAGTCTTAAGATAATCACCACTCCTATGCTCGAATACAAGATTGAAATCGTCCCCCGACCCGTCGCATACAACGTCCAGACTCAACTGCGGTGTTTTTTCGTAACCAGTCGAGGCGCCGCCTATGAATGCGGACAATGTGGCTGCGACAACGATAGTTATTGCAAGCATCAGCATTACACCGATAACGGGCGACACCGCAAGGTCAGGCATTTCCCGTGCATTCGGACCGCCCATGAAGGAATACTCATAAGATATGGTTTTTTTAATCATAGTTTGTTGTTTAACAATTTAATATTACAGATTGTCCCTGAACAATTAATAATTTATGATGTTACCTACTTATCTGAATAAAAAAAACGGCGTAAAATATGGACGGCTACAGATCAATGGAGATTCATGCAGAATGCCCATTTAACCTGAATAAAACACTTTCCCTTGGCCAGGCCCCGCGGTGGGCATATAACAGGAAGACCGGATGGTGGTACGGGGTCGTAAAGGACTCGGTAATAAAGATCAGGCAGGATGGTAATATTCTTTACTTTTCAGGGTGCTCGGAAAAATTCTGCAGGGAATATTTCTCTCTCGAATATGATATCAAAGGGTTTTATAACCATTTCCCGGACGACCCGAACATGAAAAAGGCAATTGAAAAAAACTACGGGTTGAGAATAACAGTACAGGACCCGTGGGAGTGCCTGTGCTTTCAGCTATCGGTAAACAAAAAGCGTGTTATACCAAAGGTGGACAGTTTTACAAGAATTTCAAATAAACTGGGGGAGCCCATAGAGCTTGACGATATGACATTTCACACATACCCTTCAGCTGCGAATATCCTTGAAAAAGGAATATCTGCACTCAAATCATGCAATATAGGGTATAAAGCCAAAAACATCTATCTTGCCGCTGAAAAAACATCAGAAGACCCGCTGTGGACAAACAGGATACTAAATATGAGCAACAACGACGCGATATCGTATCTTTGCAATTTCAAGGGGATTAAGCCAAACGTCGCCGAATGGATACTTCTGTTTTCATTTAAGTGCTACAGTGTTTTTCCAGTTGACTCCCACATAAGAAAGTATTTCTTTGAGACATATCTGTCCGGTCTTCCACCCGTTAAAATATTTGATGCAACAACCGACAGAATAATAAAAAACAACGCAAGGGATTATTTTGGGGAATATTCCGGATATGCCCTTGAGTACCTCTTTGCAGAACGTCTGCGCCAGAAAAGGTTCTTCAAAATAACCTGACAATCACTTTTTTGATTATTAAAGAAATATACCAGCAAAAAACGTTTTTCCTTTTATTTTTGCTGAGTACCAAAACAAATATCCGGCAGACCCGCCATAATATATACCAATAAATTTTATCAGGAACAAACAATATGGATTTTGATGCGGAAGAAAATTGTGAGGCATTATCTCCGGTTGTGGGGGAAATGATGATGGTCGCACTTGCGATTCTGCTTGTCTCACTTTTTTCCGTAACTCTTCTTGGCCTTCTGCCGTCAGAGAGAAGTGATACCGTTGATATCCGGATGAATTACTCAATACAGGACAACACCATAACATTATGGCACAAGGGCGGAGACTGGATAAAAAAGTCTGAAATCAGGGTAATTGTTATACAGGGAGAAGGGAAGGATACCCATACTTATACTATAAAGCCTTCAGACGAGGGCTTTTCAATGAAAGGTGAATCCTTTGACCTTGGCGACAATATTACCGTCGACGTTTACAAAACCAGCAGTATCACACTTAAAGGAGGAGAGACTGTGAGGCTTGTAAGCGGTAAAAACACAATTTATTCAGGCGAGACCAGTCTCCAGGCTTAAAAAAACGAAAACACCTGACGATAAATCCTTAAATGTCCAATGCCAGACAGGCATCACCCGGATTTCAATAACATCGTTTTAAGCAACCGAACAACACAACGTTATTTTTATCAGTAAATACAGCACAATATGTATGCTTAAAACGGTGTGCAAAAAAGGCATTACGTTTTTTGTCTTTACTTTGCCGAGATAGTCTAGTCCGGAAAGGCGGTGGCCTCGAAAGCCACTGGTGCTCTGCACCTCGGGAGTTCAAATCTCCTTCTCGGCGTTTATCAGTTATACCTCTTGTAAAATGGGCTGAAAAAAGGGACAACCTGCACGAAAAGAAATGCACATTAAAGTGCAGAAACACCTGCTGCCCCTCAAAGCACTCCCGCCATCAGGAAAAATATAGGCAGCTTCTAAATTTAACTTCAAAAAGGTTTTGGAATCCGGGAAAGATTATTTTTTATTACAGGATTTAAAACAGATTCCTACTGGTCGGATATCATCTCGACTATTTTTTTTGCAGGAGAAGACAGGTGATAGCTTATGAATTTTCCGTCTTTTGTTGGGAAAACGGCCCCGGAGTCACAAAGCCTTTTCATATGCCACGATACGGTCGAACACGTCAGCCTTGCAAATGACACAATGTCGTTTCTTGACGCTCCCGGGCACTCGTAAAGATATCCGCATATTGCACGTTCGGTATCGTTTCTGATAACCGAAAGCATTTCCATCTCACCTGCTGAATATCTTCCGGAATTCTCAAAGTAGAAACTGCGCCTATTCTTCGTGAATACATATATTTTATGCCCGCGACGAAGCATTCCAAGATGATACTCAAGAGTACCTTTGTTGACACCAACCTCTTTTTCTATTCCGGTAAAACATACCCCGGGATTTTCCACGATAAAACTGTATATGCTTCCACGCAACTCATTGTCAAGAACTGCTTTATTATTCACGCGCCTGAAATTGAGCATCGTTAAACCAAGGCCGGTAAGGATAATCTGTGCCGGGACAACCAGAGACGGGGATATCGCAACAAGCATTACCGCGGCAAGCATAAGAGGTGAAACCTGCCACAGCTCAAGGGGGTCAGGCGCCAGAGAATCTCCCACCGGAGGGGAGTTTTCCCAGCTCTGGACGGAGTACTCAACAGAAGATGCTGATGCAGTATAAAAGGATATCAAAAATACAACCATCAGCAGAACGCCGGAAATCAGTTTAAACTCCTGTCTCACCACAATCCAACCTTTTTTAAATTTACATATCATATTATATCAATTTTCTGTGACAAATATAAAACGAAAAACTGACGAAAGCATAATGCAGCAGAAAACCTTAATATTACATTTAAAGTTCAAAAAAATTTACTGGTATGCGGATTGCTTAAAAGCATAAATCCGGAAGCATTAGATGCAACAAAGGTTTCAGACATCTCACAGAAATCATTTACATAAAGGACTTCAAGAAATAGTCAGAAAGGGCATCATAACAAAAATCAGAAATGGCAGTATAAAAGCCCCGTGCCTTAAAGCCTGAACCATCCGGGAACCTGAAAAACAATTACTGCCCGGAAAAAATATTATGGTGCGGAATAATACAGAAACACACAGCAAAATCAGAAAAACTTCTGGATTAAAAAAAATACGGAATACACCCGCATGAGCAAAAAAAGTCAGACAAATACTGCCCGCGGGGGTTATCAGAAATGAAAAATAAAATATCAATAAAAAAACACCATCAATTGCGTCCTGGAAGGCTGAATCACTCAGATGCAGGAAATAAAGTCCGGTATTTTAAATGCCAAAAGGCAGGATTTCTCTGTTTTGCATTTTTTTTGATTATTTCAGCAATATTCTGCATGCCGGCCTCTGCCAAAACAGACACAGGCGCCTCAATAGACCCCGTAACCGACCAGACAATATGGAATGAAAGACTTCAGATAACAGGGACTTACCCCAAAACCGAAGAAGTAACCGTATACGAGGACTTTCACTCTACCGACTGCTACGATGAGAACGGAACCTTTATAAAAGGCAGTTCAGGCTCAAAGTCCATAGAATTTACACTCAAACCTGATTCAAAGAAAAAATGGACATCCAGGATGAGCCTTAGCGATACACCCCCTGGCGACTACATATTCAGGGCATGGATTGAAGGCGATGAAGAAAACAGAATAGTAAAACTTGCCCATGTAACCTACACTTCCGCCGATGTTTTCAAAATTGAGCTTACTGGCCAGAACAGCACAGAAGAAAACGCTTCACCGGAAAAATCAGACGAAGACGAATTTTATGAGCAGAACTCATATTTAACGCCCGGTTTTGGTATAGATCTTACTCTTGAACCTGACCTGTCCTCAAGAGGAGGAAGAATTACCAAAGGGGATTCACTTAAAATAGACGGCCAGGGCCAGAAAGGAAAAGATATTCTGGTTCTTATTTCAAGATCGGATGAATACGGCGAATACACATTCAAAAAGTATGTGAAACCAAAAACCAGTACAAGCGGTTTCATTGTCTGGGACAATGAACTGTTGTCGTCAAATGAAACTATGAACATAATTTCAGGGAGATACTACATCTACGCCATTATGGGCACAAAGGATGAACTGTCAGAAATAGAGGAAAAACTTAACCAGACAGCTCCCTCCTCGTCAGGAGGATTATTAAAGGCAAACGAGGACGAAAACCCGTACCAGCAGTTCGTAATGCTTCTCGAAGAGCCCTGGATCAGGTTTTCAGGCACAGACAACGGAAAGATTCCAGACGCCGGTTTAGGCCGGCAGATAAACATTTCAGGAACAACCAACCTTGACAAAGGCACATGGGTAGTTGTTAAAATGCAAAATTATGATGAGAACAAAGCTAACAGAACGTTAACATCAATTATACCGGTATCAGAATCCAGGCCTTACAATACATGGTCAACAAATGTGTCATCATCAAACCTTGGCGTGGGAAATTACAGTGTAAAGGTAAGTGATTACGACAATAAAGCAGATGCTTCAGCCGGACTTGAAATCCGTAACAACAACAGTGTATATATACCGGAAACAGGTTCAGCATATGCACCAGGACTACAGAACAACCGGGATGAGCCTGAAAGTACTGCAACAGAAACTTCTGACCCGATAAACTCCTTTTTAAAGGACAGCCCGTTCACTACAATTATCATGATATTCGAAGGCATTATTGTAATAGGAATAATATTACTTGCCTTAAAAACAAGAAAATAATCTCTTTTTTAATCCGCCGCAAAAAAATGCGGACTGAAATAATTTTGAAACATCAAACTTCCACTGATGCAACAATAAATGCCTCAGATAGATAAAAGTGCAGATAAACTTACTGAAGACCTTTTATCACAGATTCAAGGTATTGTCTAAGCTTTTTTCTGAAGTCATCCCTTTTTATCCCGAATGCAGTATGATCCCTGAATTCCATAATTCTGTCCGCCTCCGAAACAAGAATATCCATTGTGGCTGCAGCAAAAACCACGGAAGACCCACCAAGCTTTTCCCTGTGTTTACGGCATATTAAAGACAGGGGTGTTACGTTCATACCCTGCATACAGTTCGGAACAAGAAGATTTGTCGCCGATTTGTCCTCGTCGACAACAATCACCTGTGCTTTTTTCCTTACAGCCTCCGAAAACTGTGCAGCCATACCCATAGAACCGCTGCCACTGCCGAACACACATTTGGGGCTTCCTGAAGCACCGGGCGGGAGGGCCGAAAAGAACATGCTTATATCAGAGCCTGATATATCAGATTCACAAGATTCCGCTGTCATGACACTTCCTGAAGTCACAACCTGCTCCCTCCCGTCACCGGGGAGGTGGTCGTCGCAGCCCGACCGGACAGTCTGAAGAAAAGTCGACTTTCCTTCAGCATTTGATCCTGTAACAGCAAAAACCTCCTTTTTCCTGATTCCAAGACCGGTAACGGATCCCCCGGAAGCCATAAGCTCCATTTCCACAGGTTCAAGCTCCAAAGGACAGACAAAAGGAACATTACTGCTTTTGCCAGGTCCTGCAATCCTGAAGTAACCCCTGTGTCTTGTGTATGTCCTTGCAGGAAGAGTGTTGTCCGCAATAAACGAAACAAGACCTGCCAAACTGAGATTTTTTCTTAAAAGCTTCTGGTCAAGAGAGCACATTGCTCCAGCTTCTGCGCTTTTTCTGCTGAATCTGAATGACAATTCTGCAACAGACTCAAGAAGTGATGAAAAAATTTCACCTGCACGACGGACATTTCCACAGACAGGGTCACCAGGGTATGGAACAGCTCCGCAAAGTGTAAGAAAAATTCCGTCATCGTTCATATAATTGTCAGGCCCGGCCTTCCAGAGCATCTGCCCGGTGCCGGAAGAGACCCTGCAGAACGTCACAGGTTCTATATTAGGTGAATAATTACCGGGACACCCGGTATCAAGCCCTCCAAGCGGGTGAAGAGCAGAAATTTCGCGGCATTTATCTTTTATTGACTCTATAAGCCCGGCCACCGCCCCGTCGTACCCTTCCTTTGCTTCGGGAAAGTCTTCCAGAAGGCGGCATTTTACAAATACCGGATACGAAAATATTAAAGATGTCCTGTCAGGTGATTTTGCAAAATAAAAATTTGTACCGGGTCTGATTCTTTTTTCGTCCAAAAATGCATCAGAGACTTCTGATTTTAAAAGTTCTGCCCTCATTGCAGACTGCCATGACACGGATACCACGGATATAAATATTCTTCTTCATATCTATTGAAGCCTGTACATTAACCAGAATTTTTTAAACTTAAACCCTAATTCAATCAAAATTCCGGAAAAAACGTGTTTCATATGCAAAAAACATTAAAAGGACAAACCGAAATTCCGTGCAGCATCTACAGAAAAGGTCACGAAAAATGGTTTTTTTAGTAATCGTAATTCATTACAAGGATCTCGTTTATATCTCCCCTTTTGCTCGCATCGGAATTTATGTTGCGCCTTGCACTGAGGCGTTCAATTTTAAACCTCCTGTACATGTCATCAAAATAATTGTCATCAGGACTGATGTTTTTCGGGTCAGAATTGCTGAGCATAAGTTTCGCATTTTTCATGTCGCACTGATTATAAAATTTAGCAAGACGCCTCTGGCATTTATCGTCAAAACCGTCACTTGAATAACCTGTAAAGGATGACGACGAATTAAGAGGCCTGTAAGGCGGATCAAAGTAAACAAAGGCATGGCTGTCGATGTACCCGGCCGAAAATTCAAAATCCCCAAGGTGTATAACGGTATTTTGAAGAAGATCGGAATCAGCCTTCAATAACTCCGGATAAACAATTTTAGGGTTTTTATAACGTCCGAACGGAACATTGAACTCTCCTTTTGAGTTGACACGAAACAAACCGTTAAAACAGGTTTTATTCAGAAATATGAGCTGTCCTGCACGCTCTATCCACGGTCTTCCATACCTGCCGAAATTTATGGAAGGTTTCGTGCGGTTGAATTCGTTTCTTACTGAATAATAATATTTTTTCCTCCCCTCATCATTCTTTGAAAGAAATTCACCTGCAACCACACAAAGGTACTCAACTAGTTCATCAACATCGTTTTTTATGACGTTATATACCAGAACAAGTTCACTGTTAACATCAAACAGGTGGCATTCATCAAAATTAAAAAGCTTGTTAAAATGAAAATAAACAGCGCCCCCACCTACAAAAGGTTCGACAAAAGCCGTAATCTCACCATTTTTAAGCTCACCGGGAATTCTTTTTGTAAATTCATCCAAAAGCTGGGTTTTCCCCCCTGCCCACTTAAGAAAAGGCTTTTCATTTATCCCCGGCATAATTCTGTCTCCTGAAAAACGGCACAGATCTCATCTGCATATAATCTGAACTTTAATCAATTTATGACTATAGTTTTAAGAATTACCCAAAAAAAAGGGTTTTTTGATCTGAGATCAATTATAAAAGTTGATGGATAATCCTATTTTTGGGACTACCCGAGGATCATATCCTTTAAATTCATGGTTTTCATGGACCCTTCATCCATTATAAAGGCAACTCCCCACCTGTCCATAGCCCACACCGACTTATCCGTAAGTTCTTCTGTAAGCGGTGAATATGAACTTAAGTCTGATTTTTTAATAAAATCACCGATGCTTTTTTTCTCCCCGAAATCGTCATTTAAAACTTTTAAAACCCTTTTCATCTCCTCAAAATATGACATAAGCTTATATGCTGTTCCGTCATATTTCGACGGATTCCAGTTCTTTATCAGATCTGCAAGGATCAAGATGTATTCATTCATCTTTTCCTTTGAAAAAAGGGTTCTTTCATCCCAGTATACTGCTTTTAATTTCTGCATATCAGTGATCTCCCGGAGCCGGACATCCAAAAAAAGGAAAAGTCATATAGATACCAGTATATCCAACGCTTCACCCCGCAACCCCCAGTTTGAATATATGTATATATATATGGAGTTCATACTGCATAAAATGAACGGCAGTTTCCATAATTATGTCTAAGAATAATGGAGGAAATGATAAATCAGAATAAATTTTTCATAATAATTATTACAATACCAGATCGTAAATATAAAATATCGGCCATGAAGGACTGATTTTCAGGGAATAAGTATATATTTACAAAGATTCACCATATGATTCTGCCAGCAGAGTGCTACAGTCGCTATTAACTTGAAAAGCAGGTATGGTAATGAAACTTACGCCTTAAAAGAGGAAATTAAAAATGCAGGAAAAGGAGGAAAAAAGCACGGATGAAGCCATGTGGAAAATTTCATCTGACTTTGCAGGGTACATGCCTCAGGCCTTTGACGATGAAATCAGGAAAATTTCAGCAGGAAAATATGATGCAAAGATAAAGGACGCAGAACTTAAAATATTCAGGGAAGCGGGAAAAAAAGGAAAAAAATACGCCACATATCTAAATCTTCCGCTGGACAACGCACTTGAAGTCGCAGAGGCTTTCCGGATGATAAATTCCGCCATTACAGGACCTGAAACTGAGTCTGAAACCATGAAGGGAAAAGGTGATACGGCAAAAATAACAATAAAAAAATGCCCTATTTGCTCAAAGTCGCTTGAAACAGGAACAGACAGGCGGATAGTATACGAAATGTGCATGAATTTCGCGGGTTCGGCCGTTGAAAATCTGAATCCTGCATATAAACTTGTTTTCCAGAAGTCTATCTGCAACTGCGACAGTTTATGCGAGATGATAGTTGTCAGGAGATATGCCTGACAACAGGCCCTTCAACCATCATTTAATGATTTCCTGTCCAAAAACAAAACCGGATAAATTTCTGAATTTTTCATAAGTCATTACGAGGGATTCTGATTACCCACTCGGTCCCTTTTCCTTCTTTAAGTTCAATCGTCCCGTCAAGCTGATTGGTCACAATATTACGCACGAGTGTCATACCAAGCGAATGAGTCTTTAACAGATCAAAGTCATTCGGTATTCCTTTGCCGTCATCGCCAACAACGAGGTCTATGAAATCACCGCTGCAATTCATAAAAATATAAATTCTGCCCTTTTTTCTGCCTGAAAAGGCATATTTTATGGAATTTATCAAAAGTTCGTTTACAACAAGACTTATCGGAATTGCCAGATTTAGACCAAGCTGACATTCCCCTCCATCAACGTCCAGACTTATTTTAACATCGGCTGAATAGTTGCCTATAATCTCCTCCCCGAGATTTCTAAGGTGCTCTCCTGCTGATACTGTTGAAATTGACGAAGACCTGTAAAGACTTTCATGGACAGCTGCTATTGAGAATATCCGTGTTTCAGCGTCACGAAGGGAGTTTGCAACATCCTTTGTATCTGCTGACCTTGCCTGTACCGAAAGAAGGGAGATTATAAGTGCAAGATTGTTTTTGACACGGTGATGAACCTCCTGCAAAAGAACAGTCTTTTCCATAAGAGCCTTTTCAGTAACCTTTGCGGACTTAATCTGATCCGTTATGTCTACAAGAAAATTAAGCGTCGCAGGCTTACCGTTCCATTGTATAAGTTTTGCATTAAAATCAAGTATTCTTACCTCTCCCATACAGTTCCAGGCACGTATTGTGGATTTTTCTGTGACATCAGGATTATCTGTACCAGAAAACATTTTTTTATGAATTTCAATAACTTTTTCACGGTCGTCCCTGCATATGAAATCAATAAAACTGCGGGAAAAAAGTTTTTCATTTGAAAAACCCAAGAATTCTGCGGCGGATGGATTTACGTAGCAGAATTTCTCATTTCTGGCTATAATGATATTAATCCGTGCATTTTCAACTACGCTTCTGTAACGTTCTTCACTCTCCCTTAAAGCTTCTTCAGACTTCTCCTTTTCAGTAACGTCGGTCAGAAAATTGAGCGTTGCGGGTCTTTTATTCCACTCGATTACGACCACATTAAGCTCCACTATACGGATGTGCCCTTCGCCGTCAATTACACGTATTTTATAACAGTCAGGAACACTGATTCCTGCAAGTCTCCTGTTATTGATGTCAAGAATATAATCGACATCATCCTTATGCACAATTCCCGGAAGAGACCTGTTCATTAGATCTTCCGGACTCATTGACAGAATTCCGGAGACAGAAGGGTTTACGTAAACTATTTTCTGGTCCTGAAATATCTCTATGCCTATGGGGGAATTGTTAACAAGGCTTTTGTACATCATCTCGCTTTCCTTTAAAGCCTCTTCCGATCTTTTTTTATCGGTTACATCACGGATAACAAGAAAAAAACGGTTTTTCGGACCAACTGTTGCGGCATTAATACTTATTCTGGTATAAAGAATATTTCCGTTTTTTTTGACAAGTACCCAGTCAAAAAAATCAGGGTTCTTCCCGGCTGACGAAAGACGCACAATCTCATGGATGTAATCATCTGAACGCATTCCGTTAGGCTGGTACTCCGGGGAAAAATCAGGAATGCTTCTGCCGATTATTTCATTTCTTTCATATCCGAGAAGTCTGCTCATCTTTAAATTGCAGTCTACACAGACCCTCCCGTCGCCTACATAGATGGCATCATTTACATTTTCAAAAAGAATCCGGTAATTCTGCTCTGACTCATGCAAAGAAAGTTCAGCTTCTCTGGTATCCGTTATATCTATACCGATTGCACCAACTGCATTTTCCATATTGCTGCAGGAAACAGGAAACAAAATGAATTTAAAGGTATGGAGATTTCCGTCACGTAAAATAAAGGTGTTTTCCATCTCCGCAGGTCCGTATTCGAAAACTTTTTTGTTGACCTCATCAAGTGCACAGGGGTCATTCTCCCCGAAGATCTCAGGAATAAAGCATATATCCAGATTACCCTCATAAAAGAAGACATTTTTTGTATAACGGTTGGAATAAAGGATTTTTCCGTTTTTGTCACGGATATAGGCGCAGGCAGGAAGTTTGTCCATGAAAGTTACAAATCTCGTATTTATTCTTACCAGATTTTTTTCAAATTCCTTTTCATGGGTGATATCTCTGCCGCACCATACTAAACCTGCAAATACACCATCATCATCAAAAAAAGGCGTCCTGCACACGTCGTAATGAAAAAATTTGCCCTTTGAACAGATACTGCACAAATTACGTACAGATTTGCATTTTTCTTTTGAAAAGGCAAAATCATGTGCATGACTCTCCATAAGACTCAGGAAAGAATTTTCAGGATTTTTCTGTTTTTCGTCTTCAATAACAGAATCCGCACTCTTTCCGACAGGCTCTTTTGTATTGTCCCTTCCCAAAACCTTCCTGCAAAAAGTAAGATTTGCAAATGTACATCTTCTGTTTTCGTCCTCAGCCCAGATCATATCAGGGACATTATCGCACATTATTCTGACAAGGTTATACAGGCTCCGGTATTTTTTTTCACTTGAAACAATATCATTTTTAAGCATTTCACTGGAAATAGCGGAACCCAGAAGGGATGCAGTCGCACAAAGGCCCTCCTTTTCACCGGCAGACCATGATATCTTTTCCCCTGATGAAATAAAACACAAAAAACCCCAGTACCTGTTGCATGCATATACCGGTACAGTAATGGCATATTCTCCTTCTGAGAGGAAAAGAGCTCCCAAACCATAGTTATCCAGGATTTCTGAAGACCAGAATGTTGTTTTACCCTCTTTTAGGAATGATTCGTCCATTCTACCGGTTCTGAGATTTTTCACGTCTTTTTTCATGAAATCTTCACAAAACGTCTCATTTTCCCAGTAGCAAAACAAAGAGAATTCAAAGACAGCCTTTATGCCGTCACACCTGTACAGGTATATCCTTTCAAAACCTGCTGCCTTTCCTATATCTAAAAGGGCCTCCTTTATATTTTTTTCAAAAGATCCTCCTGACAGAAACTTTTCTGCCGCAAAACCGACAGCCCTTAGGATAGCCTCCTTTTTTCTCATCTCCTCCTCTGCCTTATGTGCACGATGCCTTTCCACGGCGGTCTCTATTGCAGCTTTAATCTCCTGTGCCGCAGCAGGTTTTGTAAGAAAACCGTATAACCCCGATTTTATGCATCTCTCAATGCATTCATCATCATTGTACGCGGTAACATATATGACGGGGACACTGAATTCACGGTTTATCCTTTCAGCCGCCTCAATTCCGTCCATATTTCCTTTTATACGGATATCCATCAAAATGACATCCGGGTGTGATGACAAAGCAAAAGAAAACGCCTCTTCTCCGCTTCCTGCGACACCGGTTACAAGATAGCCCATTTTCGTGAGAACTTTCCTAAGACTCATTCCTATTAGAGCCTCATCCTCAACGATCATCACTTTCAGTCCTCTGTACACAAAAAATCCCCCTGAAAAAACATTAAATTCTGCCCGGATAATCCTTTGGGCATTTTTTATGCCCATATCTAATTGGCATGTATATAACTATATGGTTATTTCACTACATGCACAGATTAAACAAATAATATCAAAACAGCAAAATAAAAAATACGATTTGGTTGTTTTTTATTTTTTTGAGTCCTCTTTTGACCTGTAATAGCATACTTCAGCTTCCTGCTGAATGACGAGTCCTCCGCCGATAATTTCCTCAAGAAATGGTTTTATCTCATTTATTTTTTCTTCAGAGTCTACAACTTCAATTACTACAGGAAGGTCAGAAGAAAGCCTGATAATCGAAGATGTATGAATACGGCTTGTTGCACCAAAACCCGTTATTCCCCGTGTCGCCGTTGCGCCGTAAAGACCTTTTTCACTGAAAAAATCAATCAGATACTGAAATAACGGTTTTCCCCTGTACCTGTCGGATTCTCCGATATATATCTTCAGAAGAACCGCTTTTGAACCTTTCTTAAGCATCATAAGATAAGACCTCCTGCAATCTTTGCAATAATTCTTCCGGCCCATACTGCCATAAGAGTCAAAAAGAGCGTTCCTCCGACGTTCAAAAAGAAATTCAGTGCATTGCTGTCCTCCAGCATCCTGAAGGACTCATAACTGAACGTCGACATTGTCGTAAATGCCCCTATAAGGCCGATTGTCAGGAAAATTCTTGTTTCATCACTGAAGACTCCGGTGTACTCGGTCATATACATAACAAAACCCAGAAGAAAGCTTCCAATAACATTTACCCCCATAGTTCCCAGCGGGAACGACGAGTAACCGTCCTGAATCCAGCCCGAGATCAGATAACGCCCTATGGCGCCTACAAACCCCCCTACTCCTACAAGCAGTAAAGCATTCATAGTTTAAATTCCGTAAACTGTTTTTTTGGCAGGTTTTAGTTTCTAGCTGCAGGCACATAATAATATTCCCCGGGAAAGGTTCCCATAGGAAAATGTTATATTTTCCTGAAATCCTATATCGTTTTGAGAGTGTTTTGTTTTGCTGGTTATTGTTCGGAGATCCGACGGAAAAGAGGAGGAGATAGAAATTCCCGACGACTACTGCCTTGAACCCGGGGACATTCTGAAGGACGGCTCAGTAATAATAATGGTCAGGTGCAGTGAAGAGGATGAGATTGACGCAATATCCATGGGATTTTTCGCTGACGAAAAAGATGACGACCTTCTTTAGATTTCAGGCATAAATGTGCAAAAAACGAAAACTATAGTTTTTTTTTATTTTTTGATATGGTAATAGTTCAGCAAAAAATATATCCAATCTTTTTTCATCTCCCAAAATCCACCCCCCCCTCCTGTATGCCACCTTTATATTTTGAATATTTTCTTTGAATAATAATTTATACCATAGAATGAAATTTTTAGAAAACATGCAGGTAAAATTCAAAGAAACCGGGGACAAGTAACGAAATGGCGCATAAACCGGAAAAAATAATTGATGTAATAGATTTAAAGCATAAATACGGGGATTTTGAGGCAGTAAAAGGGATCTCGTTTTATGTAAACAAAGGGGAGATTTTTTCATTTTTAGGACCAAACGGGGCAGGAAAAAGTACAGCAATAAATGTCCTGATTACTCTTTTAAAGCTCCAGGAGGGAACGGTCAGGATAGCAGGCTACGACCTTAAAAGTTCACCGGAACTGGTGAGAAAATCCATAGGGATAGTTTTTCAGGAGATTACTCTTGACCGTGACATGACGGTTTACGAAACGCTTGAATTTCACGCAAGATTATATTCAGTGCAAAAAGACCTGATGAATAAAAGGATTGAAGAGCTTTTAAGACTTGTAGAACTTTCCGATAAAAGAGACTCCCTGATAAAAGAGCTTTCCGGGGGGATGAAACGGCGTCTTGAGATTGCAAGAGGTCTTCTTACGCGACCGCAGGTCCTGTTCCTCGACGAACCGACGATTGGACTGGACCCGCAGACAAGAATGAAGACATGGGAATACCTTAGAGACGTAAACAAAAACGGCACGACGGTTTTTCTGACCACCCACTATATGGACGAGGCCGATAAACTTTCTGGCAGAATCTCGATAATAGATAACGGCAGGATTATTGCTACCGGGACTCCCGGAGAACTTAAAAACAGCCTGGGAGAAGACATAATATACCTTGAAACATCTGAAAACAAAAAATCACTGGAAATACTAAAAAGCCATCACGGAGTGCGCAGTGTCTCTGAAAAAGAGGGGGTGCTGGTCCTTACATCGGAATATGACGGGGCAAGGATTCTTCCGGAAATATTGCAGCTTCTTGAAAAAAACAGCCTCAAAACCGTATCGGTAAACCTGAAAAAACCCTCTATGGACGATGTATTCCTGCACTACACGGGCACTGCACTAAGAGACGGGGTAAAAAGCAGCACATAAAAAAAAGAGGAAAGAATGGCAGACCTAGGATTTTTTAATATTTACAAGAGGGATATGACAAGATACCTGCGTTTCAAGACGCAGCTTCTCTCCTCTCTTCTTCAGCCTGCACTTTGGCTTGCATTCTTCGGAATATCAATGGCAGGAAACTTCGACAGAATTCTGTCATCATCCCAGGAAGTGTCAGGTGCTATGTCAGTCGGCTATCTTACTTACATGTGCGCCGGAATAATAGCCGTCACAATACTTTTCACGAATATATTCGGTGGGTTCATACTTCTATTCGACAAAAACTGGGGCATCCTGAGGGAGATCCTTGCAAGCCCCATGCCGAGAAGGCACCTTATAACCGGAATAACAATGTCCGGAGTTACAAAATCTCTTATACAGTCATCGATAATTCTCGTCTTCGGCCTGATACTTGGAGTTCAGTTCTTTTCAGGGTACTCTGTCCTTCAGACAATAATATCAGTCGCCGGGATTTTTCTTTTTATCTCGCTTTTTGCGGTTTCCTTTTTGAGTATTTCCGCCACTATTGCACTCAGGATGGACTCACCGGAGGGTTTTCAGGGGGTTACCACGCTTCTTACCATGCCGCTTTTTTTTGCATCAAACGCCCTTTACCCCCTTGACGGAATGCCCTCGGTCGTCCAGGATATAGCGGACTTAAACCCACTCACGCACCTCATAAACGGGATAAGGTACTTTGCAATAGGAAATGATTTCAATGCGATAGGGATGCATTTTGCATACTCCTCCCTGGACATCCTGATATCGTTTACGTACCTTGTAGTATTCGCCGCAGCTATGTTTGCGACAGCCTGGAGAACGGTAAACAAGGTAGTCGTCACATAAAAGAACAACAGATTATTAAGATAATGTAATACTTTTTTAAGATTTCAGGCATATAAAAAACCATGATATTACTAAATTTTTTAAAAACACGCCAGATACAGCTGTTTACAACAGAATTTCCGTACAAAAAATATAACTGAAACAGCACTTAAATAGTAACTGATGGCATCGAAAGTTTATTTTGCAGACCTGCAGCACAAAAGGCCTTTTGAAAATACAATAGAACTTATAGACAGGCTTTTTAACGAGGCTGAGACCAGAAAAGCCCTTTCTGAAGGTGACCTTACTGCCGTAAAAGTTCATTTCGGTGAGGAGGGCTGCGATACATACTTAAATCCGGTTTTTGTACGAAGAATAATAAACAATATCAAAGAATGCGGCGCAAACCCGTTTCTGACAGACACAAACACACTTTACTCAGGGTCAAGACACAACTCCGTAAACCATATTAAAACCGCAATAGAGCACGGATTTGACTATGCCGTAACAAACGCACCGATAGTAATAGGCGGGGGCCTTAAATGCGACAACCACTGTGAAGTCACAATTGACAAAAAACATTTCAAAACAGTCAAAATAGCGCCCGAAATATGTGAAGCCGACAGCATGATTGTAGTTTCACACTTCAAAGGCCATATCGTCGCAGGATTTGGCGGAGCGATAAAAAACCTTGGGATGGGTTGTGCGACATATGAAGGAAAACGCGACCAGCACAGGGTGCTTCAGCCGGAAGTCAACCTGGACCTCTGCACAGGATGCGGAAAATGCAGGAAAGTATGCAGTTTTGAAGCTCCCGAAATAATCGATAAAAAATCCTACATAAACGGGGACAAATGCGCATCCTGCGGCCAGTGCGTACCTTCGTGTCCCGAAGGGGCAATATCATTCTGCTGGGACGAAGATATAGTTCCTTTCACCGAAAGAATTGCGGAATATGCTCTCGGGGCAGTAAAAGGAAAGGATAAGAAAACAGCATACATCACATTTCTGATAAACGTGACACCTCTGTGCGACTGCGCACCATGGAGCGATGCCCCGATTGTTCCAGATATAGGAATACTTGCTTCAGACGACCCCGTGGCAATCGATGCGGCATGCCGTGACCTTGTAAACATGCAGAAAGGAAACGAAGGGACGCACCTTCAGTGCAACCACCTGCCGGGCGAAGACAAATTCAAAGGGACATGGAGCTATACCGACGCCGACAGGCAGATTATCCACGGAGAGGAGATAGGACTTGGAACTGCCTCGTACGAACTTATAAAAATCTGAATAATTTATTCTTATAACAAAGAAAAAAGGGTGCGTAAAAAATGGCAGATGTAATTATTCTTAACGCAAGTCCCAGAGAAAACGGAAATACAAAAATCCTGTGCACCGAATGTGCGGATGCAATCGAAAGCGCCGGCTTCACCACTGAGATTATTTCATTCCGCGGAAAAGCGTTTACTTCCTGCATAGCATGCGGGAGCTGCAAAAAAACAGGCAAATGCGCAATAGACGACGGTTTAAACGATGTAATAGATGAAATCAAAGACGCACAGGGCCTGATTGTTGCAGCTCCGGTATACTTCGGGACGGCAAGGGGGGACATTATGTCTGCTATACAGAGAATTTCCATGGTCTCCTACGCAGGCGAAAGGTTTTTGTCAAAGATGGTCGGAGGCCCGATAGCAGTAGGGAGAAGAGGCGGACAGACAGCTACAATCCAGGAGCTTCTGATGTTCTATTTCATAAACGACATGATTGTCGCAGGCTCGGACTACTGGAACATTGCATTCGGAGGCGACACAGGCGCTGTTGCAGAAGACAAAGAAGGAATAGATACCGTACGTAAATTCGGCAGCAACGTGGCGTTTATACTAAAATCCCTAAACCAGTAAACCTTTTTTTGACAGGAAAAGCCAGCCGGATACCAAAATCATTTTTTTATCCCAGAATATAGTATAAACCATATACAGGTTTATAAAAGCGGGGAGTCTTCCCGAAAGAAAAAAAGAGCAGACTGAATTTAAAACCGGTTTCATCGCACTAAAAATAAAAGGCCGGACTGAATACCCCGAAAAATATATTCGAATCCGGCAGAGACTCAAAATAAAAGTGAAACGGTTAAAAACCTAAAGTCTCAAGGCCCATTGTTTCACTTTCCTAAAGTTTAATCCGCCTCATCACGCTCTGATATAAAGGAGACCATATTGTTTCCGCAGGACCTAATGACTTCATCCGCAGAGTGCGAAGACGTGAAGAGTTCACACTCTTCCCTTTCCATAACGTCTGACAGGCTCATAGGTTTTAAAAGCCCGTCTTTTATACACAGATTAAAATGCCCCATTTTTAATTACAAAAAGATATTCACGTCCAGTATAAAGTCTTTGTGTCCAGAAAATTCATTGGCACTTAAAACAGACATTAGTAACATTGATTTCGGAGATGCTGACGCAATTTACAGATTTATCCGGCCATTGAAAAATAAAACCTCAAACACTCTTTATGATTCAATCATGAGATATACAAATTTAATCTGATATATTTTCCCGGTTTTTCTGAATTATCCCAAAGTACAGAGAACAGTCATTTTTTTTACTAAATTGAAATAAAAATTTCATTGAAAAACCTTTTTAATTTTATAGAATATATCAAAAATATATAATTTCACGTCAAAGGAATTCATTACGGATATAAATTGAATAATTTAAACAATACAATCACTCAACGCAATTACTGGAGACTTCTGCACCATGCACCACAACAATCCGGAAATCTACAAAAAGAGAATGCATAAAATCATACTTCTGCTGCTTTTATCGTTTATAGTATCTTCCGCCATTCAGCCGGTGCATGCCGGGGATACAAAAAACGTACTGTATATCAATTCATACCACAAAGGCCTTGACTGGAGCGATGACGAGTCAAGAGGAGTGTCGGACTGCATTTCCCAAAATGGCAATGTGAACCTTTACACTGAATACATGGATACGAAAAACTATCCTTCTGAAGAGAATTACAAAAATCTCTACAACTACTACATGTACAAATACCGGAACAAAAACTTTGACGTCATAATTACCTCTGACGATAACGCCCTGAACTTTGTCACAGTGAACAGAGAAACTCTTTTCAACAATAATACGCCTGTTGTCTTCTGCGGTGTAAATGAAGTTGCTCCGGATTTCACCAAAAGATACCCTGATATTACAGGCTGTCTTGAAACCCTGCCTATAAAGGAAAACATAAACAATGCCATTGCGATAAACCCTGTCAAACTAAAGTGCATATATTTCATAACAGACGACACAGAGACCGGACAGTCCTACAGAAATGTTATAAAAAATATAACAAAGGACTACGACGGCAGCGTTGAATTCGTCAATATATATGATATCCCGATGAGTGAACTTCTGTATGAAGTTTCAAATATGCCCGATGACTCGGCAATAATATACACGGTATTCAACAGGGACGCAAACGGCGAGGTATTCACAAACAAAGAGGCTGTAAAAGCAATAGCAGGGGCCAGTTCCGTACCGGTATATGTTATGGTTGACAACCTCGTCGGAACAGGTTCGGTAGGAGGGATTGTCTCTTCCCCATACGTGCATGGATATTTTGCCGCCGAAAAGGCAATAAAGATAATAAACGGCATTAAACCTTCAAAAATCCCGATTACACATTACAACGTCAGCCAGCCCCTGTTCGATTATGACATACTCAAAAATTTCGGCTACGATCTCTCAAAACTACCTGAAAACTCCACTGTAATAAATAAACCTCCAAATTTCATCAGTATCTCCGTAGCCGAATTCACCATAATAATCTTTGCATGCATAGGGCTTTTTGTCATACTTGTTGTACTGGTCTTTCTAAACAGAAAACTGAAAATAACCGGGGAACTTTTGAAACTAAGCGAAGAAAGGCTTTCAATGGCCCTTTACGCAACCCAGGACGGACTATGGGACTGGGATTTTGATAAAAAAGAGTACTACACAAATTCCGCAGGACTTAAAATGCTTGGCTACAGAACTGGTGAAATTGTGATAACCCCAAACACCTGGATAAAGATGATCCACCCTGACGACAGGAAGGCCTTCATTGAAGGCTATAAAAACTGCATAAAATCCGGGGGTAAATTCATCCAGGATTACAGGATAATGACAAAGGACAAAGGGTGGAAATGGATACGCTCACGCGGAAACGTTGAAAAAGACAGTGAAAACAGCCCGGAAAGGATTGTCGGAACTTTTACGGATATAGACGAGACCGTAATGTACAGGAATGCGCTTTTGGAGGCGAATAAAAAACTCAGCATACTATCGTCAGTTACAAGGCACGACATCTTAAACCAGGTTACGGCACTTCTGGGATACATTGAAATCATGAACGATGACATCGGAGAAAATCCCAAAGTTTCAAAATATATTCCAAAACTTGTACGCCCGGCAGAAGTCATCCAGCAGCAGATAAACTTTACAAAAGACTACGAGGAGATGGGGCTTTCAAAACCTGTCTGGCAGAATGTCGCAACAGCTGCAAAAAGGGCTGCTGCATCTGCAAAGGACGAAAATACTGTCATATCAATAGAGACAGGAAACGTAGAGATATTTGCGGACAAAATGCTTGAAAAAGTATTTTTTAACCTTTTTGACAACACAAAACGTCACGGTAAATCCGCAACAAAAATAAGCGTCTCGTTTAAAACCGGAAACGACAAATCAGGGATTATAACAGTTGAAGACAACGGGATAGGTATAGAAGAGGACAAAAAAGAGGAAATCTTTGAGAAAGGATTCGGTGGAAATTCAGGGTACGGACTGTTTCTGGTAAAGGACATTCTTGAAATAACCGGCATAAAGATACGTGAAACAGGAATTCACGGGAAATGCGCCAGATTTGAGATGACAGTCCCTGATAATCTGTGGCACGTACCGGCAGATATAAGGGACATAAAATAATTTAAAGTGTTTTTTTAGTCTGAACAGTAAACATCCGTAAATAGGCCATCCCGCATAAAAATAAAGTTACAGGACTCACAAAACAACTGTTATGGTATTCTATTCACTTTTTTATCAGTTGCATATATTCCATATAAAAAACTGCAAATTTACTATGCCTCTTCCTTTTTCTCTCCGCCTGAGGAGGACTCTTTAATGAGATCAAAAAAAGTCTTTATTTTCTCGTATTTCAGCCATTTCAGGTCAATATCCAGTAAAATTTCAGAAATTTCAGAAGCTGCGGCAGATATATTTTTTAGATCCGCGGATGCCGATGATTCCGAGATTTTTCTGATTTTTCCGAGGGGCATCTTTATGCGTGCACACAGGTCTGCTATCTCTTCTACATTTTCACTGTGAGCCTTAAAATTCATCGAGATTCTCTCTTCTTTCTCCTCAATCTCCTTCTCACGCGTGGTGTCAGACCCTATAAACGCAGCATGGGTTATCGAATTGTTATCCGAGAGCGGTATAGTTTCAATCGTAAGATACCTGACGGTTTTTTCATTTTTATATGTTCTTTCCATCCTGTATGAAGAACCGTTGTCAAATATCTCCTGGTAATCCCACTTTTTCCCAAAGATTTCGGAAGGAAGAATTTCATAAACCGGTTTGTCAAGTTTTTCAAGAGATATTCCGATATTTGCACACAAATCCAAAAAAGCCTGATTATAAACGACAATTTTCATGTCAGAGTTTATCATGAAGACCGAGTTGTTCATCAGGTCCATTACTATTCTGTAGTACCTCTCAAGCCTGCATTCGCCGTTTTCGTCCTTTACGTCATCAGGTATGATTACAAAAAAGAATTCGTCAGGCTCCCATTTGTTACCTTTTATAAACCCGATATTCATTGAAACAGGGATTTTGTCACCGGACTTCTTCTTCAGACTAAGCCCGTCGGCCCACGAAAGCATAGTCCTCCTTTCAAATGAATCATTTCTGACCGAATCCATCAGGCCAAGGACTTTCCCCTGGTCGAGTTCGAATATCGAGAATATATCAAAACCCAGAACATCACCTCTCATCCATCCTGTAAGTGATTCCGCCGGGGGGTTTATTCTCGTTATATTGCCCCGGGTATCAGTCGTAACCACGGCATCTGACACCAGAACAAGCGTTTTTTCAACGGTTTCACCGGGAGAGCCGACTTTCTTTAAGATCCTGTGCTTGTGAAGAGTCATCTCGATGTTGCTGTATAGCTCCCTTTCATTGAAGGGTTTTATGAGATAACCGAAGGCGTTGGTTTTAAGCGCCCTTTTTAATGTCGCCTCATCGGAATGAGCCGTCAGAAATATTACAGGTATATCATACAGGGAATAAACTCTTTCGGCTGCCTCTATTCCGTCAATATCCCCCTGGAGTATAATATCCATCAGGACAAGATCAGGACTGAGCTTTTCTGCCATTTTCAGCGCTTCAAGCCCGGTCTGAGCCTCGCCGACAACTGTATAGCCAAGATTTTCAAGCGTCTCCTTTATCTCAAGAGATACTATCCCTTCGTCCTCTGCAATGAGTATCTTTTTATTAGTGGCCACAGGTCTCACTTTCCCTTTATTTAAACGTTTAAATCAGTCTCTACAGGAAATATCACTATAATCTCGGTCCCCGAACTGTTCCTCATAACCATATTCCCTCTGAGCTGCTTGACAAGGGACATCACTATCTTTATTCCCAGGGTATCTACATATTCAGGGTCAAAATTTTCCGGGATTCCTACACCGTCATCTTTGTAGTATAAAGTATAAGGTGCTTTTTTTCCATATATATCTATTTTTATATGTCCCTGCCTATTCCCGGGGAATGCATATTTCATGGAATTCGTAAGAAGCTCACTTGTTATAAGTGCACAGGGGACGATAGTATCCAGGTCAAAATTCAAGTCTTTTTCTGATGTAACGTCAATTGTCACCCTTCCTATCATATCCGAATATTCCATCAGGATATCCTTTGACAGGTGCTCCAGGTATTCCCTGATATCAATAGTCGCAAGGCTTTCGGACCTGTACATCTTTTCGTGGACCATCGCCATCGAGTACACCCTGCTCTGGCAGTCTCTTAAAATATCACGGGTTTTCGGGTCTGAAGTCCTGCTGAGCTGAAGCCTCAGTATACTTACTATAATCTGAAGATTATTCTTTACCCTGTGATGAACCTCCCTTAAAAGCATCTCCTTTTCCTTTAAAGAAAGTTTTATTCTCTTTTCGGCGATGACATTATCAGTTATGTCAAGAAGACTTATCATCTTCATCTCGGCGTCTGTGTCACTTCTGTCAGAAGCGCTGAAAAAAAGCCTGCACGTATGAACCGAGCCCTTTTCGTCCTCGATATAAATTTCAGGAGGAGATTTTATTTTGCTTTTCTGCAAACCCGGACTTTTTCCTGACAGCATGACAGCTTCGATTACTTTGCGGCTTCCCTCTGCTATAAAATTAAGTTTTTGTACAGGAAATCCGACCAGACACTTCTTGTCATATCCGAACTGGGAATAAAAATTGTCGTTTACATCAGTTATGATGCCGTTTGAATCAGTTACTATAAGAGGCGCAGGAGACGTTTCAAACAGAAGCCTGTACTTCTCCTCACTGCTGTGAAGGGCAATGCTCAAAAGAGTGATGATAAGCCCCAAACCTGCCATAACAATCGCGTGCTCTCCCGCATCGACTATTACTGAAGGTTCCGGAGCAACCGCCCATACGAAGACAAGGTAAATGCCCATTACCGCAAGTGTATAAACCATCCCTTTTTTCCGGAAAAAAAAGGTAGCTATTATCACGGGTATGAGAAAAAGGTTGGCTACGGTATCCGTTATATCAAAAAGATAAGAGATGAAATTTACGAAAAAAACGAGCAGTGTCAGGACTAAAATTATTATTTTCCAGTGACCGCCTGACTCGCTTTCATTTGAACCGTTTATCAGCATAAATCGACCAGGATTATTATTTATTATTAATTTATTTAATGTAGGAGTATTTATTTTTAGATATCAGAGGAAATCATTTTGTTCGTATGGAAAAATGTCCTTTACCGGAGAATTCAATGCTTCAATAAGGTCTTTTACCGTTGTAACGACGACAGAGGACTCATCAAGCATCAGGTTGACCCTTTCATTTGGCCCGGCCATGCGGAAATCCGTCCTCAGTGATACGACCTTTTTATTCATGGCATATGCAAAACCCATCTCCCATGACGTGCCGGAATCGGCATCTGCCCCGTCTGTTACGGATACGACGATATCCGCCTTTTTGAGTTCAGACAGATTCTTTTCAAAAATACTCTTATTTAGATATGCTTCTCTTGAACCGATACAGTCTCCCGTCTCCTGGGGAAGATAAACGTCAAAAAGATTTTTTCCCAGGATTTCTGAGAGCCGCCTGTTAAAACTTCTTTCGGCCGCAGTAAAAAGCGGTGCAGCAAGATATACCCTGTATTTCGAGAACACTGATACGTCATAAGCCGGAATACCTGAAAAAAGATTCAGGAATGCCCCTCTGCCGGGCTTTTTCTCATCAGAGTAATAGGTCGCGGTAACACCGCAGGAAGGCGATGAATCAACGCCTACAATGCATAAAGGAGCTCCCATGTCCCGGATTTTAGCGTGCACATCTCCGGAAAGGTCTTTTATAAGCCTCTCAAATTCAGGGGTATTGAGATTGTCAAGATAACTCCCCGGTTCCCTTTCTTTACCGAGATATATCGTCTCGGGACACGGAAGATACACTATTTCAACTCCGAAAGTCCCGCACCGTTCTACGCACCGTACAAACATATTGATGTCAGAGGGTTTTGTAATACCCTTTGCCCTCAGCCCGGGGTCTTTTATGCACGGGCACATCAGTATAAACATTGATACGATTTTGGTTACCAAGTATAAATGATGATACCGCTTTATGCATGGCGGGACAACAGCTGTGATCCAAGGGTCTGTTCGGTAAAGAAACTTCACAGATTCGGCATGGTCAGAATATACCCGAAAATAGCATCTGTTCCAAGAAACACTCTCGTCCTGGACCCTACGGCAGGTCAGGCACTCTCGCCGGCGGATAAAATATCACCGTCAATAACAGTACTTGACTGTTCATGGGAGACTCTCAATACCGGAATAATAGAAGGCTGGAAAAGGAGGCGTGCACTTCCGTTTCTTGTCGCTGCAAACCCCGGGCATTTTGGGAGGCCGTTTATGCTGAACTCAGTTGAGGCATTTTCCGCGGCGCTTTATATTATCGGTGAAAAAGAGCAGGCAAAAACGGTCCTTTCAAAATTCAACTGGGGGTTGAGATTTCTCGAGGTAAATGCAGAGCCCCTTGAAGAATACGCCGGTGCAAAGGACTCCTCGGAAATCGTCAAAATACAGTCATATTATCTCTAAATGTCAAAAATATACTCTTAAAAACCTAAAATATTGCATTTTTAACTCACATAAAATGTGCATATGATTGCCATAAAGACACAGTGAAACCCGTAAAATATAGTTTGGGCATATATTATTGCCATTAAAGATATATATGCTGAAACCAGACATCTGTATAGCCTCCCCCAGAATAAAAAACTTAGAAGGGTATCAAAAGAGAGACCATTAAATACGGGTTTTTTTAGGAGGCTGCAGCAAAGAGAAGATCAAAACTCATAAATGATCACCGCAGATGAGCTTGATATTTCATTAGAGAGAACACCAGATAATAACCAGAAGACAGATAAAACCAGTAATCTTTTGTCCAAAAAAAGAGTTTTTTCATACAGGGATAAAATAAATCCCGCTCTTATTCTGGCGGCGGAGAAAGGGCAGTAATTCTCCGCCGCAATGAAAAACAAATTCTCACAATTGCTACCTTAACCCTGGTATACCGGATATTTTTCCGGCATTTACCAGGTAAAATTAATTCAGGCAGGGTAAAAATAAAAGCGATTCATAAAGCCGTTAGTTTTTTTCATTTGTCTATCGAAGAGAATAGTTAAACCGCACCAGAAACACAGGTGCTGTTTTTCAGTTGAAAGATAATACCTTCAATTTTAAAATACCGCCCTGCCCTGAAAAAAAGTTTTTACAATTTTTTCCCCGGGACAGGCAAAAAGAGCAGACGAATAAAGGAGGAACAGATCATAGTGGAAAAAATACCATACAGCGCTATCTGGAAAAGCATGATGCTTGAAGTGTTCTCGGAAGACGAAAAACACGGAAACCGCGTAAAATGGGAGTCGGTAAAGCACGCAAGAGACTACTGGGACAGGACAAAAAAGGATACTGCAAGGGTTAAAGACCAGATAAAAATGATAAACCCAAAAGAAAACGATACTATCCTTGACATAGGTTCAGGCCCCGGGACAATAACCATTCCTGCGGCAAAGATTGCAAAAAGTGTCGTTGCAGTGGAGCCTTCAGGCGGGATGTGCACGGTCCTGAAAGAAAGGGCTATTGAAAACGGCCTCTCAAACCTCTCGGTTATCCGGAAAAAATGGGAGGAAGTGTCTTTAAATGAACTACCTAAAGGTAAGTTTGAAAAGGTTATCGCATCGTACTCTCTGTCTATTGCAGACCTGGGCCCTGAAATTTTAAGGATGAACTCCGTATGCTCAGGAAAGGTCTTTTTGTTCTGGTTTGCCGGGGACTTCACGTGGGACGATCCTGAAATGAGAAACATGTGGAAGACCGTAAAGTCAAAGGACTTCTACCCAGGACCTAAGGCAGACATATTATACGGTGTCCTTTCAGACCTCGGTATATACCCTGATGTAACTACTTTTCCGCTCGGGGTCCATGATGTATACGGGTCGCCTGAAGAGGCATGCGCAAGAATCTGCCAGAGGCACTCGGTTATTGATGAAGATGACAAAAAAAAAGTCCTTGAATTTTTCAGGAGCAGATCAGACGGCAAAACCAAAATTTCCGGCTTTTCAAACCGTGTCTGCATGTGCTGGGATGCCGGACAAGTCCGGGACAACCGGGATTTCTAATTTTTTGGGTTTCCCCCCGTGTATCCACCTATTAATCTGAGACTTTATTCCAGAGCCTTATAATCACCGGAAAAAGCTGCCATGAAAAGTCAATATTGGCATCATCTTCTCTTTACCAAGTAGACTGCGGCAAACAGAATTATTACAAACAGTGCTATAAAAAATTTGAGCATGTACCCGCCGTCTTTCGAAACGGACTCTATAATTCCTGCAGAACCCGTGCCCTGGCGTCTTGACCAGTCATAGTCAAAAACGTCCTGATAATATTTCCCTACACTGCCTCCTGAAAGAATCACCCCTGCCTCACGGTTGTACGAAGGTGAGTTTTCGTTCCAGTTAACAGAACTTATCAGAACGTTGTCCCCGTCGGTTATTACGGCTTTGTTGTGAATCTTTTCAACGCCAAGGGCGTTTAAATCAATGAGGGCTGCCGAAAGGTTCAGGTTTCTCTCTTCTGCAACCGAATTTATGTAATCCGCCATTTCATCATTGTCGTTGTCGTCTTCAGTGTTGTAGTAATATGAATCCAAGAGAATGCGGACACGCACCCCTCTATCCGCGGCAGACACCGCCGCCTCAAGGTAAGGATTTTTACCGGACGACCAGTTTTTGATATAGGCCTGCTCTATATCAACGGAAGTCTGCGCTTTTTCTATCATATCCTGTATAAGATAACTCGTATCAGGAGAGAGGACAGGCGTTACAGAAACACCGGTGAAATTTTCCGGTTCGAACAGGGGCGAGAAAGATTTTTCCAACTCCTCTTCAGGGTATTTTTCCTTTCCAAAAAAAGGCGTAACCCAGCCGCCTGAAGTATCTGTCTCAAACACGTCACCGAAATAGGACGTGAAGTTTATGTCCCTGATATAAACACCATAGCCGCGGTTTCCGGATTTTCCTTTCAGGGGAAAACCTGTCTCCCCAAAGTTCTCGCTTGTTAGAAGGACGTTTCTGTCATCAGATATCAGGTATTTGGCGTGGTCATACCTGTAAGGTGTATGAAAAACCCCTTTTTCTGTTTCGACCGTGTATAACATGCCGCCTGCACCGGAAAGCTTTGATGCCAGGCAGTACTCCTCTCCTGATATCCCGCCTACAGGCCCTCCCTCGAGAAGTCCTTTTACTAACACTCCCATGCCTGCCTTTTTCTCTAAAAGCCCTTCAATTTCAGGACTTGTAAACTCGTATACGTTAAATTTGATGTCAGACTCCGCTTTCTCTATTGCATCAGAGATAACTTCATACGAGCAGTCGGGTGAGACAAAAGCCGTCAGCGATACATTTTCAAAAGTGACCGGACCGAAATCCGACTGGCCTATGTAATACGGACGTACGTCCCACACGTCGTCCTTTAACACATGAACCATCCCTTCCCTGCTCTTGAAGTCGCCCGGCCAGGCAACCTCCTGCACAGGCCTGTTGTCTTCAAAGAGAGTCAGTCCGTCACCGCTGTTTCCCATCCTGAAATTTCCCGAGCGCACGACACCTGGAACAGACGGGTCGGTGTCATAGATTTCATAATCAGGAGGTGCACCGTGAACAGCCTCATACGCCCTGCCCTCCCTTGCAACGGTTACAGAGCCTTTACAGAAGTCGCCGGAGACAAACCTGACGCTTCCCTCGCCGTCACTTACCATAAAACCGTCAAGACTCCCGTTTCCGGATATGACAAAATACTCGTCGCCTTCACCCTTCTGCCAGGTATCGGGGCAGACCGATGTTATCTTAAATGCATACGCGGAGGACACTAAAAAGAAGAGCAGGACAGCTATAACGAGAACAAGAATTAACTTTTGGTGTACCCCCGCCATTTAGAAGTTATTATGACTTTTTGAATATTATATCTGGCGAAGACATGAAAAACTCAGGACACAATGACAGTCTCCTGGTTGCAAAGGCCGGAGGGAGCCTTACAGATGTTATTTCCGGTGTAACCACCATTTTTAAGGACTCAGGCAGAAGAGTCCTGATAGTCCCGGGCGGCGGAGTCTTTGCCGATACTGTGCGTGAGCTTGACCCGAAACCCGATGCCGCACACTGGATGGCAATCCTGGGGATGGAGCAGTACGGCCATTACATATCATCTTTCGGAGTTCAGTCCACCGAAAACCCCTGCGAAACGAAAGGTGGCGCTGACAGGGTAAGAGTCCTTCTCCCCTACAGGATAATGAGGGAAAAAGATCCTCTCCCGCATTCCTGGGACGTAACGTCAGACTCGATAGCTGCGTGGGTCGCAGAGACCCTTTCAGCAGACCTTCTCGTACTCAAGTCCACAGACGGCCTGAAAAAGAACGGCTCTTTTTTAAAGGAAGTCTGCGCAGAGGAGGAGTTTGAAGAGGTCGACCCGTATTTTCTGCATTACGTTCTTGAAAAAAATATTGACACATGGGTTGTAAATGCCAGAAAACCCGAAGTGCTGAAGAAATTTCTGTCAGGTGAAGACTTTTTCGGCACTCATGTCCATGGGAAGTTTTTAAGAAGGTATACACCGAATTTATAAGATAATTTTAGGAGAAAAGAGTATGGAAACAGAAAAATGTACATCATGTAAAGCGCCTCTTTCAGAGGCGGGATGGACAAAATTTGAATGCCCAAAATGCGGCAGCATTATCTACAGATGCCACAGGTGCAGACACCAGAGCATCCCGTACGTCTGCCAGTCATGCGGATTCCAGGGGCCATAAGACAATGGGTGACGTTGTAATTATCGTAAAAGTGATGCCCGAATCACCGGATGTTGATCTTGCGGCATTAAAGGTTGCAATCAAGGAAAAATATCCGGGAACAAAGGATATCCAGGAAGAGCCTATCGGATTCGGACTTTCGGCCCTGAAGGTTGCAATAGTAATCCCCGACGGGGAGGCAGGAGCTTCCGAAGAGGCTGAAAATATCCTCTGTTCAATCGACGGTGTTCAGAGTGCCGAGATTGAATCCCTGACACTTACATAAAAAAGATAATATCAGGCATGCATATTGGAATTGACAAAAATTCCATATACTATTTTAATTCCATAAAACGAGATGCTTTTAAAATAAAACAGGAAATGCAAAAGATATGCTATGCCGCAATCCATTAAAAGCGTAACTTTAGCGAATTTTTACTGTCCGGCATAAATTAATCAGGATCTGCGGTTTTCAAACTGTCTTTACGGTTAAGATAAAAAACACCATACATCAAAAGCCTTCAGACAAATCCGGATTGCTAAAAGAGCAGAATAATAATTATTTTTCAGTTGGTTTCGTTTTCTTTGTCCTGCATCTGATTTTTGAGGTCTTCCATAACTTCGGCTGTTACACCGCGAATCTTCTCGACAGACTGCTGAAACTGCCTGACCTCACTTTCGTCAATTCGTATTGAGACCGGAAAAGCACCGTGACTGTTAAGTCTTGCCGGAACGCCTATGCAGACGTTTCCTATATCGTGCACTTCGCTTTTTACGTACGCCGAGACAGAAAGAATCCTGTTTTCATTTCCAAGAACAGTCCTCACAAGAGTCGCTATCGCAGCACCGGGACCGTAAATTGTCGCACCGCTCTTCTCGATTATATGCGAACCTGCAGTCTTCACCCAGTGGACCATCTCCTCTTTCGGCAGACTTGCGAAAGCAAGAAGATTTTTCACCTGAATTCCTCCGATAGTTGTCGCGGACCACAGGGGCACCATACTGTCGCCGTGCTCACCTATAATACGTGTATGGACTTCGCTTACGTGAACCTGAAAATGGTTTGCAACAAAGGATTTCAGCCGCATCGAGTCCAGATGCGTCCCCAGGCCGAATACGCGGTTTTGCGGAAACCCGGAATATTTCAGGGCAACTGCGGTCATTACGTCAACCGGATTTGTTACAACGAGTATTATGCTGTCAGGAGCGTTTTTTGCAATCATCTCAGCGTAACCGGCGATGATTACTGCGTTTTTCTTCGCGAGGTCAAGCCTGGTCTGGCCGTTATGACGCGGAATCCCTGCCGTTATTATAACAATGTCAGAGTCCTGTATATCCGCAGGGTCAATACTCCACTGAAGTCTCAGACTTCTGCCAAGCGCTGCAAAAGAGTCAATAAAATCCCATTTGGTGCCCTCAAGCACATTTTCATTGCCGTCCCTTCCAAAAAGAACCATCCTTGTCACAAAAGGTATACGCGACACAGAATATGCGGCAAACTGGCCTACTTTCCCGGAAGCACCTATAATGGTTACTTTTGCCATTAAATTCACCAAAAAGGGACACGCCCGGAGATGGGAATTACGTGCCTGAACTCCGTAAACATCCCCTTCTCCGCCCTGCAACCCCATGGGCACCAGACGCTTGCGGTAAGTCTGCTCCCTTCCGGGCCTGGACCGGTCCCCGCAACCAAAGACCTCAATTCCCTCCGGAATCACGGTTACTCTACGCTGATCTCACAGGACAAGGTTTCTCAGTCAAGGATAATTCACTTTGAACAGATCGCCAAAGCCGCTCTCCGGACTTCGTCCCCCGCATAATGGCGGTTTCGGGTAACAGGTGACGCCTAACCACCCGGACTAGTCCCTAATATACTAGGGACTCAAGGGATAAAAGCATCACCGCCAACTTTTATCTTCCAGTCCGAAACCGCGGCATACATTAAGCCCCTGTCATTTTTATCAAATATGTCCAGAGCCGCAAGTGTCCTGTCACCGCAGACAACCTCGGAAAGACCGGAATAGTCACCCATATAAACTTCATACGAGCAGTTTTTTCCCCTGAAAATGGCAGCTTTGAACGGTTTTTCAGTCCCGAAAAGACTCTTTAGCTCATCATAGCCGAGACGAAACTCCTCCTCCTCAATCTCAAGAATTTCCCTGTTGCAGCACAGGTTGACAATAGTCCAGAAGACTGCCGGGTACCAGATATCATTGAACACAACCGAATTCACACCGAAAAGTGCTGCAGAAATCCCGAGAGTCCCCGCACCGCAGCAGGCGTCTATGAATGTTTCAGGCAGATATTTCAGTGCATTCATACCGACAGAGTTTATTTTAGGGTCAAATCCACGCGGGAACTCGATATGCATCTCGGACTGACTTTTGTAGATGACAAATGGGGCCTGCCCGGCACGAAATACATCGCACCTGACATCACAGCCTGCAAGAAGAGTATTTTTATGAAATTTGGGGGTTTTTCCGGTTGCTTTCATGTCCGTATCCCCTGCTTCATTTAAGTCTTTTTTCCGGTTTTTTCCGGTGCAGGAAACCCCGGGTACAACACCGGCGTCCTTTATAACCCCCTTTACCTCGGAGACCTCTTCTACAATTCTTTTTGCCGAATCGCTCCCCGCATAAACTGTCTGGAGAACAAGCGAGTCTTTCGTGAGGTAAGGAGGGGAGGACATAGGAAATCCGGGTGTTACAAGGGGAATTCCGGTCTTTGAAAGAGAGACTCCAAAAGGAATATCTTTCTCCTCCCTCATTATCTGGTGGCAGTGGACCATTACGTCATCTATAAAACGCCTTTCACAATCAGGACAGGGATCCTTTATCTTTATATCGTCAGGAATAGTCCTGTTTCTGCGAAGTTGTGTCTTCGTGCATGAGGTACAGCCTGAAAACAGCGTATCAATAGAGGATAACACATCTGCTGCGTCCTTTATGCAGTCTTTTCCGCATACAGGACAGGTTATTTTAAAGTCATTCAGGCCCGGTCTCTCCATTTATTTCACTGCCTCTCTTTTTTGAAAAGAGAAGACTTAATAAAATATTATTCTTGCGGATTTTTACCGGGAGACCGGCCTGTCTGTTAAAAAACGTCAGTGGAATTTATTAAAATCTATTGAAAACCGCTAAGATTTATTTGAACTTACTGTATTACTTTATTGTACATTCGAGAGTCTTTTCATAACGTCCTCAATACCGCAGTGCTTTATCTCCATAAGGGAAGCGATGACGGCGTCTGAAAATATCATTGCAGAAGTCTCAAAAAGAGTCCCGATGGGTGCAAGCGGAAGTGAAAGGGACTTGTAGCCCCCGGTAATCTGTCTTACCTCAAATGTGTTCGGCCACTCTGTATCCGAAGGCGGATTTGAAGGCAGAACAACCCTGCAGTCCGCGATGTCTGCAATCCTTGACTTTTCATGGGCCGTTACAAGACACAGAAATCCCCCGAGGGATTTCGCGGTCTCGGCTATATCCACGACGGAATTCGTCTCTCCTGACCCGGAAAAGACTACAGCAAGGTCATCTTTTCTCATTGCTGGTGTAACCGTTTCCCCAACTACATAACTGTCAAGCCCGATATGCATCAGGCGCATGGCAAAAGCCCTGCCTATTAAGCCTGAACGCCCGGCGCCGGCAACATATATTCTCCTCTCCTTCAGAAGCTCTGATAAAAATACAGTTATATCCTCATCAGATATCTCATCGATAAGGCTGGAGACCTCTTTGGTCATAACCCGCATATTGTCACGGACACCCGGATTTTCACACCCGCTCATATGGCAGAAATGTTTATTGCAGGTAGTACTTGAATTGTAAACATCACGAAATGCAGTATGAACCCTGACATGAGATAATCCTCATACCGGGTAAAATCCTTCCTGCAATTTCAGATAAAAAATGATTCACACAAGGTGAAGTCACGGGGGCATTCTGATTTCACTTTCGCTTTTTTGCACTTTCACTCCGCGCACGGCGACACCATATATATTCACATAATCAATGCGTGACTAAGAAAGAAAAATCTCAAAATCAGGTGAATAAAAATGAAAAGAGCAGGATATATCCAGAAGTCAGGCTACCCGGCAAAGGACTACGACGGTTCGGGCCAGCGGATACTGGAGATATGCATCTCAAAAAAGGTCTACGCCGTTTCCGTCAGGGACATCAGAAGAATCCTGTATACGAACGAGACCGGAACAGTATGGTACTTGAAGCATAACTGGGGCAGGTATCTCAACGGCGCTGCCGGAAAGGCAGTAATGTCACGCTCAAAAAAAGCCGTGAACTTCATAATGGAAAACATGGGGATATACACGGTTTCAGTTGCCGCCCTCAAAAATATACTTTCGGGCTACGCCGGGTACTCATCAGTGTCCGAAATAGAGATTACGGCTGCAAAAAAGACAACATCCTACCAGTCGGCAATATCACCATGGATTGCCGTTTAAACGCCTGAAAAAAGAATACCACATTTTTTAGATAATTTTTAAGGAATATTTTTGCACCGTGATGACTGCATAAAAAAACAGCAGATCATCAAATAACTAAATCATACAGGAAAAAAACTTCTATAAGGAATATGAACGAAACACCCATTTTCTGGGATGAACATTACAAAAAATGCAGAAATGTCTGGGCAGGAAAAATCTCAGGTCTTCCCGGGCTTTGCCGCGGATCAAAAGTCCTTGAAGCAGGGTGCGGAAACGGAAAAAACCTCCTTTCAATGACAGGAAAAGGGTGGGATATAACAGGCTTTGACTTTTCGAAAAAAGCGGCTTACTTGTGCAGGCAGAACCTGAAAAATGATTCCTTTTCATCCGTTCTGGTCTCCGACGCATCGGACCTCCCCTTTAAAAACAGTATATTTGACGCGGTTTTTGCATACCACATCACCGGGCACTCGGAAAAGGTGAAAAGGAAAGAAATAGCCTTTGAATTTTCAAGAGTGCTTAAACCCGGCGGTATGCTTTATTTTTCCGAATTTGAAGTCTCGGATCTGCGGTCCGAATCAGGAGAAGAGACTGAAAAGAATACAGTTCTTAAAAAAAACGGGATACTTACACATTTTTTCACCGAAGCCGAGGTAAAAGACCTTTTTTCAGGTCTCAGCCCGGTATCGTCCAATGTCAGCAGGTGGAAAATGAAAATTAAGGGAACTGAATACAAAAGAGCCGAGATAAATGCGTCCTTTAAAAAAACATAAAGGGATTTTCATTTTTTTTCAAGGTAAACTTTAACGCAGGCCTCGCCTGAATCACGAAACGCCCTTGAAACGCCTGCAGGCCCAAGCTTTATCCCGCCGAATATGCGTGACACAACTATCGCATGACTGTCCAGTGAATTTTTTTCGAGAACCGATGAAAGAATTCTTCCGGGGTGTCCGACCTCACCGTCATTTTTAAACTCCCGGAAGACTCTTCCACCCGAATCAGAAAAATTTATGGCCGAGCAGTGATGTGCGGCTTTTTTATAGGTCTTTGCATGAATTTTCAGTATTTCCGGGTATTCTTCATGTGAGTATATCCTGTATAAATGCGCATAAAACCGGGATTTTTTCTCCTCGTATTTTACCGCCGAGAGCTCCTGCATTGTCGGTTCTACACAAACTATATCAGTACAGACAAAATAATGCTTTTGGAGAGGGGTTAATTGAAGATTAGCATAGGGGTATTAATTGCGTACTTTCTTCAGCTTATGATATTGTCAATAGTTATCTCCAGCCTTTTTACAGGGTACTATTTTTACGTCATCGGCGGTGTTTTCGCCCTGTTCTTAACGCTTATTCCGGCAATTGTTGAGCGCAGGATAAATATCACCATACCATGGGGAGTAATGCTCCTGATTGTCCTTTCCCTTTACGTTCACCTTGCAGGCGAATATTTCGGGTGGTACCTGGACTTCTACCCGTATTACGACAAGATAGCCCACTTTATATCCGGGTCTACCGTAGCACTCCTCGGGTTTACAGCTGTTCTGATAATGGACAGGTACACCGAGATGAACTTCAACCGCCCGATGATAATATTCATGATAATAATGATGACGATGGCATTCGGGGCTTTCTGGGAGATAATCGAATTTACCGTAGATACTTTCTTCGGCGGAAACATGCAGCACGGAAATACCGATACGATGCTTGACATGATCTTTGTCCTTTTCGGTGCGGTAGTAGTTGCTGCGGTCGGCAATTTCTATATGATGAAATTTCCCAAACGAAAAGTTGCCGAAATTTTTGCAGGAAACCTCAACCTGGATGAAGTAGAGAAGTGCAGTGCCGCAGTTTATGATAAAAAACAGGATTCAGAAACTGTTGTCGATACGGAAAAAAATACATAATTAAACAAATTACCACATAATTTATGGCATTAGCAGTCCCTGAAGCATTATGCAGCACTATGCGTAAAAAGAAACAAAAAACTGACTTACGGTTTCTTTTTTCAGCTAAAATATGAAATGACTCAAAATCTTTTTAACCGGTGTTAACAAATATTGTTTGCACAACCAATGTGCACAGCCGTCGCCGTGGACCCGCATGATCAAATGCCCCCCATTGAATCCTGCGGAGGACACGGCATCTGCGGCTGACACTTGACTTTTAAAAACGGGGGGCCCGTAGCTTAGTGGTGGAGCGCCCGGCTCATAACCGGGAGGCCGTGGGTTCGAACCCCTCCGGGCCCATCTTCATTTTTTAATGATTTATTTACCTGCATTTTTTAATTAAAAAATGTAATAACTCATATAACTGAATGGTTTGTTATTATTTTGATAATTCTCATCATTTTGTTGATTATAACAACGCTAGTTCTGTTTTACAGATGCTCTCAAACACAGGGCCAGATTGAGCAGAGAGCAAGAACAATTTTTGAATCATGGCGGCGACAGAAGGAAGACGAAGATACCAGACAATGGAAAGAAAATGAACTTGAACGGCTGTCTGATGACAAAGCAAAAAACAAATTTGAAAACTGAAAAAAAGGATGAGAAAGGGAATATCCGTAATCCGTACAGATGCAATAAAACGCAGCCAGTCAGTTACGCGTGGAAAGGTTACCGGGTTTCTTATTCCATTTTTCCCGGATTTCCCGTATACACCGGGGATGCAAGGTTTTTTGGACCGGCTGTTTAACCGGTATGGAAATAAAATAACCTGAAACCAGAGAAATTTTTACCTGTACTTTTTACAGTGTACAGCATCCCGGAAACGTTCAGACTTAAAAATTTCAAGATTCTGATTTTAAACAGTCTCACGCGATACACTACATTTTGAAACTTTCAAAAAAATAAATCATACCTGAGTACAATAAAATATTATCGTGATTATGATGGGGGATAAATCCGATTATTACGAAATACTTGGTCTGGACCACAACGCAACAACATCAGACATCAGGAAAGCATACAGAATACTTGTAAAAAAATATCATCCCGATGTCTCTCCACTTCCTGATGCTCTGGAATATTTCAAAAAAATAAACGAAGCGTATGAGGTTCTCGGAGACCCGGACAAAAAACCCATATATGACCAGTCCCTTGAAAACAAAGAAAAAGGCACAGAAGACAAAGATAATAACAAAGACCACACTTTTTACGCTCACAATGAAACGCTTCTCATTGACGGAAAAAATCTTTGCATCAAAAAATCCCGCCATTTAATAAGTGAAAACCAGGAATTCGTGGAGTACAAAGGTGAATACCTCAGGTTCAGCAGGGAATTATTCCCTTTTGACCTGAACTGCGTGGACTCTGAATACTATGTTGACACAGAGACGGTGACGATAGAAAACAGGGAGTTCGTATTTTCCAATTCGCACCACGTTATCGTCAGGGGGCAGGAATATATCCAGAACGGGGACAGTTACCTGCCCTTTGAATCAAAGAACAGACCGAAGTATGCGGGCAGAAAAAAACAGGGCGGGTCTAAAAGCAACCGTCCTGTCAAAAACCCTTGGAATCTATTCAAAATGTCGGCTGCAATAATCATACTTCTGGTCATCGGGTATTACGGGGCACTAAGTATGAACATTTTTGAAAACGGGAACAATCCTGCCGAAAATCTTCACGGAGCAGACTTCCCGGCAGTATCAAAGAATATTTCCTCCGAGGATAAAAGGGCACAGGCGATTGCAGAAGCAATAGACCCCGGCAGCCAGACCACAAAAAACTATGCTCTTTCAATAAGAGGCATAAATTCAAACGGAATAGTAAGCATTGAAGAAGTCTGCAACATCTGGGATATAGTAAAGGGAAAATGGACATATGTTCAGAACCCTGGCGGTTTTGGTCATTTTTCTCCGGCAAGGGACTTCATAAGACACGGAATGAAAGGTGATTGTGATGATTTTGCTATTGTTGTGGCGTCATTTATAGAAGCAGTCGGAGGAAAATCGAGAATAGTCTCAACAAACACTTCCGAAGGTGACGGACATTCATATGCGGAGGCTTACATTACAAACGACAGCCGGAAATTCGACATAATGTCCAAGTACATTCTGAAGATGTACAAGTGCAATTCGGCCGCCTACCACATAGACCACGACAAAAACAACGACCCGCAGTACTGGCTTAACCTGGACTGGCAGTCAGGACACCCCGGCGGAGAGTACTGCAACAGCAGCGGTGTTCTTACAGCATATTACCCGGACGGACACTGGTGCAAATTCAACCCCGGCAAACAGGAAAAACTATGAAATAAAACCCCCAGATCAAAGAAATTATCATTTTAGTCCTGCAAACCCTGCCTTCGCCCGGAAAACAATTTTTTTCGCTTTTAGAGCATTATCCGGATTACTAGTTTTGACCGGAAATGAAATATAATGATTAATCATTATATCTTGCGGATAGGTGATTTATCAATTGTCTCACAGCGAAGATTACAAAGACAGAAACAACATGTTTATAATCGACGGAACCGCAAATCCGGCCCCGCTTGGTCTTTTAGCCTTTGGTATGACGACAGTCCTCCTAAACCTGCATAATGCCGGATACTTCGGACTCGGCAGCATGATTATGGGAATGGGGATATTTTACGGCGGTCTTGCACAGGTCATTGCAGGGGTAATGGAATGGAAAAAGAAGAACACATTCGGAACGACTGCCTTCTGCTCATTCGGGTTTTTCTGGATAAGCCTTGTCGCAATCCTTATACTTCCCGGCTTAAACCTTGCAGCGGCACCGGGGGGTTATGAGATGGGCGCATACCTCTTCATGTGGGGTCTTTTCACCGCTGTAATGTTTATTGCAACATTAAAGCTTGGCAGGGCCCTTCAGTTCGTATTCGGATCGCTTGCAGTCCTTTTTTTCCTGCTTGCACTTGGGGATTTCACAGGAAGTACGACTGTAACGACAGTTGCAGGATATGAAGGAATAATTTGCGGGCTGTCAGCGATGTATGCAGGTCTTGCACAGGTTATTAACGAAGTTTACGGGAGGGAAAAACTCCCGGTCTGACAAAATACAGATTTAAGGGAAAATCAGGAATTGTTCAGTCGGCGAGGTCCCCGCGGCCGAGTTTTCTTACAGCAGCCCTTGCAGCCGCACGGACCTCGCTTTCCTCGTCATCAAGAAGAGGAATTACAAGGTCTGCAAACTCCCAGTAGCTCATAAGCCCGAGTGCCTCGGCAGCAGAGGCACGGATCTTCGGGTTTTCATCGGAAAGCATAGGCTTTATGCAAAAAACCGATTCACGGTCGCCAATCTCCCCGAGCGCTTTTGCGGCACCGCTTCTCACCCATTTGTCGCTGTGGTCCAGAAGCGCCAGTAGGGGCACAACAGAACTTTTGTCCCGGAACTTTGCAAGAGAGCATATCGCGACATAAAGAACGCCCGGGTCGGTCTCACATTTGGCGCATTCAATAAGATAAGGCACAGCCCGCGGGTCCTTATAATTTCCAAGGGCTTCGGCAGCCTTTGTCCGGTAGGGTATCCCCGGGTCTTTAAGCTGCTTTATGTATATTTCAAAATTTTCCTTTTCGCGCCTCATTCTCTCGGCATGGATCCTCTCATAGAGTCCGTCATACATTTTTTTCACCCCGGGATGAATTCAGATACATCATGAAACTTCTTAAATTTAGTGGAAAGAAAAAAGAGGAATAATTTCCGGCACTTTTAAAGTGCCACGAGAAACGCTGCTATCACAAAGGGAATTGAAAAAATAAGAAAAGTATAAAGGAGATTTGCAATCTTACAGTTAGCACACGACGATACGAAATAAGAGCCTGTAAGTGCCGGAATCAGCCACCCGTAAGCAAAACCTGCAAGATGCGCAAACATATTTTTGCTGGTGTGAATATCAGTGACAATAATGAAAACAGGCAAAATGACAAGAAGTGAAACTAAGAAGAGAATGGGGAGGCAAACCGAGACTATCCTTACAAAATCACCACCGTGACCTGCAAGACGCGGGGAAAGCGCTTTCAATAAAAAAAGAGAGACCAGAAAAAGCATAAACCCGGTAAGCGCCCAGACAACACCCGAAAATCCGACAGAGTAACGCATAACTTCATCGATGACACCAATCTGCCGGTAAATATAGGATATAATCGATATTGAAAACGGGACAACTGCAATAATCTGGATGTACACCGCCAGGAGGTAATATTCCGGCATCATTATACCGATTTTCGGGTAAAAAAAGAAGTACAAAATCCCGATTATAACAGATACTACCAAAAATGAAGCAATGTTGTTCACCATATGAAACGGATTATCCTGGGAGTGCACATATTTCGAGAGGTATAAAGAGAAAAAATTCGGCGAATCGTAGTCCAAAATGATATAATCGCTCGCAGCTTCAGAAGAAATCATACCCGATGCAACCATACTTTCAATGGCATAAAGGATGATTATCAGAATTATTACGAATGCCACGTATCCTGAAAACTTAATGTTTCTTTCTTTTGAATTTCCGATATCAGGTTTAAAAGGCAGGTTTTCTGCATTTTCAGGCAATTATTTCCCCCCCATAATTCTACATTCAAGACTAAACACCTGAAAAACAGTCACGACGCAAAAACGAAAGTCCCTGCATTTTTTCCGTTTTTCAAAGGGCACATGAAATTAATCCATGCTATTGCTCTTTTAGAACTTATACATTACGGGAAAATTCATACGAAAAACAATTATTTTATTACCTGCACAACGGTCTTCTCTAACACTTATCGCTTATTAGAACAAACATTGTTAAGCAATATTAGTGAGGCTTGTTTTCAGAATATGAAACCAGAAGATTTATGCGGCACGCCTGTAATTCAGGCAAAGGTAAGACCCGGCATGACCGTAAACGAACTCGTGGAACAGTACGGAAATACGCGTGCGTATAACGCCGGCTCTCTCTGGCGGGCCGTAAATATATATGAAAATATGCTCAGGGACAAAGACGCCGTCAAGTTCTTTGGACTTGCAGGAGCAATGGTCCCCGGAGGAATGGGCGGAATAGTCTCTGACTTAATAGACAGGGGCCACATCGATATACTGGTATCCACGGGCGCCAACCTGACGCACGATACTATAGAAGCAATCGGGTGCAAACACTACCACGGAACTGAAATCTGCGACGACGTGCTTCTCCGTGAAGAGGAGATAAACAGGATATATGACATATTCCTCCCTAACGACGCTTTCATAAAATTTGAGAGCTTTTTGCAGGAGGTCTTTGAAAGCCTTGAAAAATCACAGAAGTACTCGATTCAGGATATAACACATCTTATCGGCGAGCATTTAAACACCGGAATACTTGCAGAGGCCGCAAAAAAAGATATTCCCGTGTTCTGCCCGGCCCTCCAGGACTCGATGATCGGCCTTCAGTACTGGCTTTTCAACCAGACAAGGGGAATCACAGTAGACGCATTCAAAGACATGTCAAAATTAATCGACAGGTGCTTTGCCGCAAAAAAGGCCGGTGCAATGCTTGTCGGCGGAGGAGTGCCCAAAAACTACATATTCCAGAGCATGCTAATGACACCTAACGGCTTTGACTATGCAGTCCAGCTTACAGGTGACAGACCTGATTTGGGAGGGCTTTCCGGGGCGACACTTGACGAGGCAAAGTCCTGGGGAAAGCTTACAGGAGAGGCAAAGGGACAGACCGTATACGGCGATGCCACTATAAACCTTCCCTTAATTGTTGCAGCCGTTCTGGAAAGACTTGAGGATTGAAGATGACAGACCTTATCCTGGCCCTTGATGTCCTGACAAGAGAGGACGCCATAGAGATTACCGAAAAAACGGCACCGTACATTGATGCCGTAAAAATAGGGTATCCTCTTGTACTTGGAGCAGGGCTTTCAATAGCAGGAGAACTTCTGCATTTTGACCTTCCGCTTATAGCCGACTTCAAGGTCGCAGACATCCCGAATACAAACAGCCTTATCGCAGGGCATGTCTTTGAGGCCGGTTTTTCAGGAATAATCACGCACGGCTTTACCGGAAGCGACTCCGTTATCGCATGCGTCGAAGCGGCGCACGACGCCGGCGGGGAATGCTATGTAGTAAGCGAGATGAGCCATCCCGGCGCTCTGGAATTTCTTTCCGGTGAAAATGCCGAAAAGATAGCAGGAATGGCAGTTGAATGCGGGGCGGACGGGATAATTGCACCCGCAACGAGGCCTGAACGTGTAAAAGCCCTGAGAGAGATTGTCGGCAGCAGAAAGATCCTCTCCCCCGGGGTAGGTGCACAGGGCGGGGACGCACACATCATAGCTCCTTTAATTGACGGGATGATCGTCGGCCGCTCCATATATTCAGCCGAAGACCCCGCAAAAGAAGCAGAAAAATATGCCTTCATCCGCCGATGATGAGATGACCCGACTCTGATCCTTTTTTAACAAAGTTAACAAAGGGTGATGATGAACCCTATGAGTCACCTGAGGCGGATTCATATCAGCATTAGAGTGAACGTTTAAAGCCCGGCCGGATATCATCTGCCTGGCATTTATTTCTAAAAAGCAGTTTTTCTAAAGAAAGCAAAACAGGAATTACTTTTCAGTAAAAGTCCATGGGGCTTCCGCGGTCCATGGTCATCTTGTATTTTTTTGCAAGTGCATACCCGAAGTCCTCTTCCTTGCCTTCAGGGACTTTTACACCGGCTTTTTTAACTCTTGAAAGCAGTTCTTCCTTCAAATCATCCCGCGATGAGATGCCCCTTTTGTAAACAGCATAAAATACCTGGTCCAGGTCGGGAATTTCGTATCTTACGCCGTCAAAAACCATTCCCGACATGTCCTCGTCAAGGCCCGCATCAGGCAGATTTTTTCCCATAGAGACCTATATTTCACTTTCAAAGTTAAAAATACTGGTGACAGGAAGGCCCCTGGCGTAAATTAGCTATCCGCAGACAATGAAAGGCAATTTCCTGGTCTGCAATAGTCCGGGAGAAAATTCACTTAAAAAATCCTTGTTTTAGGTAAAGAAATATTTAAATAAGACAAAAAGATTTAATGTCTCTGCCGGGGATTCTAATATATGATATGGACTGAGGAACAGCTTGCACTCGCAAAAAAATACAAAAGCCTTGAAGATATCCCGGTTGAAGAGAGACGCTACAAATGCCACACCTGCAACCATATCGTTGACGAAACACCATGCCCCTGCTGCGGGGAGACAAATCTTGAGATTATGTGCCCTCTTGACCACTGCAACTGCCAGCACAGCATAATAGAGAAGATAGAGTACTGCCCGCTTTGCGGCCAGCCAATCTGCCCTGAATGCGGCTCACACGACGTATCGCAGGTATCAAGGGTAACGGGCTACCTGGCAGACGTTGCAGGATGGAACCATGGCAAACAGCAGGAATTAAAAGACCGCACGCACTACAACGTAGCATGAAGTATTTCCTTCACAAAAATACTCTTTTTATAAGAGGCTCTTTTAAAGCCGCCAGCACAGGAATAAATGGTGGAATTTCTGATATCACAACAGTCGTAAACCATACTGTTCCGCGTGACTTCAACGAAGATGACCCGTACAGGCTTCTCAGAAATATAATCAGTGAAAGGGGATACAAAGACGATTTTTTTGGAATGCTGACTGCCGTCGGGATGAAGAACCTCTGCATAATGTCATACGAATACATCACGGTATTTGTCACGGCAGGTGTCTCAAATCCTAACCCGAAAGGTCCGAACACTATCAATATAATAATCCATTCAAGGGAGGCATTATCCGACGGTGCCCTTCTCGAGACGATAATAACTGCAACCGAGGCAAAGGCCGACGCTCTAATTTCAGCGGGGTACAGCTTCACCGGCACGACGACAGACGAAGTCGTCGTAATTTATGACAGACAAGGGTCAGAAAACAGAAAATTCCACGAATCTGCAGGGACCTATACCGGATGCGGCGACAAAGTCTACACATGCGTAAAGAACGGAGTGACCGAGTCAATCAGAAGGTACGACGGTGTTATTGAAGCGGATGAGCCGTCATTTTTCATATTCACCACAAAAGACGGACTGAAGATGAACCTGTGGCAGAGGAGGAAATGCCAGTATTATCCGTGCCATTTCAAAGGGCAGAGATGCGAACTGTGCTACTGCCCGCATTACCCTTGCGGTGACGAGGAGCTCGGTGAATGGGTGGACTCGGTATCGCAGGGAAAAAAAATATGGTCATGCAAAAACTGTCTCCTGAACCATTACCCCGATATAGTAAGAGCCGTCTTAAAAAACCCGGAAACTGAACTTTCGGAACTCAAAAAAATATCATGCGAACTCGGACTGAAGATGTCAGAGCAACAGCCGGACAGTAACACTTTATAATTTTTCTCTCCTATTTTTAATGTTCAGGTATCGGGTGCACCTGCAGACACAAATTAAACACCCTGCCATATAAGCATATGTAAAACAGGCTTTATTAAACCCAAAAAAATAGATGGTTTTGCCGGATACGGCTTAGTTCTCGATTCCGAGGGCCTTCAAAAGCTCAGGGAGAGGAATCCCGTGCTCCTCTGCCGCCTGGCGGATTGTCTCTCCGTTGGCAAGAGCACAGCCGACACAACCCATCCCAAAGCGCATCAGCGTCTCTGCCGCCCTTGGATTCTCCTGTAGCAGTTCACTTAAAGAACTATCTGCTGTTAATACCATGATAACAGTCTTTGAAATTAAAGGTACTTAATAAGTTCTAAAATACAAACCCGTAATTCACTTTCAGGGTGCTCGTAATAGCTATATATAGTGATCAAATCCTGAGTAATGATTGGAGATGTGAAAATTATGGACATTGATCCCCAGATAACAGAAAGAATCTCCCATAAGATTGAAGAAAAGGGCGGTTTCGTCGAGAAAGAAAGAATACTGTCCAAGCTTAAGCTTCTTGTTTCAGACTTTGGAATCCCTGCCGAAGAGGCAGAAAGGACGGTTACGAATGAATTTCTGCGTGAACAAAACCTTTCCAGCACCGGAAGGCAGAACCAGGACGTCTCAAAAATAGCAGACGCAAACCCGGGCGACTGGGTGACGGTCGAAGGAAAAATCGTTTCCATCTCAAACCCCCCGTCACCTTCAATAGCGCAGGCGGGCATTATAGCCGACGACTCCGGAGCAGTAAGGTTTGTCGTATGGTCAAAAGCGGACTGCCCGGCATTTGAAATCGGTAAAAGGTACAGAATAGAATCCGCAACGATAGACGAGTTCAGGGGTTCTCCAAGCATGAAGATTCATTCAGGTACAAAGGTCACCGAAACCGAAGAGGAAATCCCGCTTATGCCCAAACCTGAATTCATATCAGACTTAAAACCCGGCGTTGCAACAGTCCGCGTCAAAATAATCCAGAACTGGGAGCCACGCCACGAGAGGATGTTTCAGACGGGAGTCCTCGGTGATGAAACAGGGACAGCGAAATTCGTCACCTGGAAGGACGACAGCAACGTAAAGCTTGAGGAAGGCAGGGTCTACAACATATACTACGCGGGAGTCGATGAATACCAGGGAAAAATCTCGCTTAACCTCACCGGAACAGACATAATCGAAGAAGAAGGAGCATCCATCGAAGTTTCAGGCGGGAACGCCACATTATCCGGGTCATTCATAAATATGGGCCCGGGGTCAGGCCTTATCAAAAGGTGCCCGGTAGAAGGGTGCAACCGTGTCCTAAACAGGCAGAATTTCTGCCCGGTTCATGAAGTACAGAGCAAATTCAGATACGATTTAAGAATTACAGGCGTTATTGACGACGGAACCAAAGCCACAAATGTCCTTATACAAAGGGACGAGACTGAAAAGATTACCGGAATAACGCTTGAAAAAGCAATAGAGATAGCGGAAAACAATCCTCTCGGGATGGATGACGTATTCATGAGGATGCAGGACGTTATTCTGGGAAGATACCTCCAGTGCCGCGGCAACGACCTTGAAGGGACGTTTCTAGTAAAAAGCTGCCAGCCGCAGTCTTTCGATTCACAGAAGCATACGCAGCTTATAAACCGTGCCCATGAACAGGAGGAGGTGGACTTATAATGCCGTCAAATGCAGCAAATGACCAGAACGGGCAGAAAAGATACGTAAGAGAGCCAGCCAAAAGGGTTTTTGCATCCGAACTGCGTGAGACAAGACTCCAGTTCAAGGACGGGGACGACGAGAAAAGTCCAGTCTACGTTATGCTCCCTACAGGAGAGAGATGCAACAGGATTTTCTTCTGCGGACAGATGACCCAGAAGGAAAGAAAAGGAGACGAAAACCCGTTTTACACAGCCCGTGTAAGCGACCCGACAGGAATATTCTTTATAAATGCGGGGAGTTACCAGCAGGAGGCAATGCTTAAAATATCACAGATAGAGACCGGTGCATACGTATCCGTCGTAGGAAAGCCTATAGTCCGTGAAACGCCTGACGGAGCCGTGTTCGTATCAGTAAGGGCCGAAAACATATCCGAAACCGACTTTGAAACCGTAAAAATCTGGGTTGACGATGCAGCAGAAGCTACACTTGACAGGCTGGATATATCAGAGTCAGAACCAGAAAGTTCAGGGGATTCAGCAAAAGCGGATGAGTTCTACAACCCCGATAAAAGGGCCCTCAGAAAAATGGTCTATGATGCACTTGTAAAAACAGAAATCTAAAAACAAATTAAAAAACATTTTTCTGCTCTTTTGAGGATATAATTAATATATTAATGTTTTAAACCAAAAATAACCATGGGAAAGGCAGCATAAAATCATAAAGCCCTGCCAGAAAAACGAAAAAAAAGAATACAAAACCCGATAAAAATACCGTTTACAAACTCCGGACTCCTGATATTTTCATTACACGGGAAGATGAAATAAAATGCCTTGCGAAAGAGACCTTGAAAACAAAAAGAAAGCTCTTGCAGATTACCTCAGGGTTTCACCCGACAAAATCACCGAGTCAAAAGGCACTTTATACTCATTCAAAGCATTTTACCACGGCCCGAACCGTGCCTACCTCGTTCTTACCGAGATAGAGGCAAACGTTGCTGCAAGACGTGCCATAAAATCAAGGATGTGGCTGATATCGCTTGAAGCCATATTCTCATATTTTGATATTGATTCATACCCGACAGATGCCCTCAACAGCATATCACATGAAGATATAAAGAAAATAAATTCCGAAATTTCAAAACTCATCGACAAGACATGCGGGACCGAGATTCTCGCGGAAAAAATGCTACAGCTGGGAAACCGCGCAAATATCCTTGCAGACTTTGATCAAAGAGAAAGAGCCTGCGGCGGCTATCTGATATACAGACTATTTTAAAACAAAATTGACTGATATCCAAATGATATAAGGGGCTGAAAGTCCAAAATAAGTATTAAATGCAAAAGGACATTCTTTTTATATGCTCTTAAGCAGAACTGAATAATATCTAAAAATTTCTTGATTTAATTTCTGTCAAAAGCAGAAGGGGTGTATGGTGGTACAAATGAACGCAGATCTGATTACAAAAATTCTTAAAAAGGCCATTGAAGGAGATTATTCCGTAAGGGTGGATGCCAAAAATACTGACGGTGAGCTCAAAGAGCTTGCAGAGGCGGTAAACACGGCAATAGAAGATATAATTGACCTGAAAAGGAAATGCGGCAATTTCCAGATGATGATTGATCAGAATCCTTTCCCGATGATTCAGGTTGACAAAAACTACATGACTATTGACATGAACAGGGCTTATGAAGACCTTATCGGGGAGAGCAGGGAAAATATTCTTGCAATGGGAAAATCAGACTACAAAGTCAAAATGCTTGAGGGAGACAGAACAAGCAAACTTTTTGAAGACAAAAAAAGAGTTTCCTGCATCCTCAGATTCATATTCAAAGACGGAAGGGAAGTCATAGCCGAACAGCATGGAATTCCCCTGAAGGACGAGAACGGAAACATCGATACCGGACTTTTTGTATTCAAGGATATAACCAGGCAAAAGCATGAGGAAAAGGAGGTCAGGGAGCAGATTACAAAGATTAAGACCCTTCAGGAAAGGTCCGAAGCTATTGTCCAGGAAAACCCGATGCCTATAATCCTCTGTGATAAAAAATTCAATATAAGGGTTGTAAACCAGGCCTATTCAAATCTTTCCGGATTAAGCCGCGACAGGCTCCTTTCAATGACCCTCAGGGACTTTGAGACACTTGAAACGACCGGGGAAGGATTAAAATCCGTATTTGAAAATAAAGCAAGAAGCAGCGGGGTTGTAAAGGTAAAGTTTTCGACCGGAGTCTACACGCTTGAGCAGTACGGAATTCCTATAATAAATGCAAACGGAGAAATTGAAAATCTCATCGTAGTATACAACAATATAACCGAGATAAGAAAAAAACAGGACGAAGTCCGGGTACTTATGGAGGAAGCCCACAAAAAGGCAGATATCCTTGAAAAAAGCACAGAGGATGTCGGGAAGGCCATGAACGCCATCCGCGACGGAGACTTTACACATATCTTAAGCATAAAAGAAGAAGACCCGCTGAAAACCCTGAAGGAAGATTACAACAACTCGGTGACGGAATTCAGGTCGATATTCGGAGGTGCACTCAAAGGGATGGACAACATCCAGAACAATATGCATGACGCCGCAAACGGAACGGGTGAGATAGCAAAGGCGTCCGAACAGGTCGCACTTGGAAGCCAGAAATCGGCTGAACTCTCCAGAACCCTCCAGAAAAGAATAGAAGATATAACGCGCTCAATATCCGACCTGTCAGCGTCAAACGAAGAAATTGCAAGCACAGCACAGGAAGTGCTGGAACAAACTCAAAATCTTGCCGGAATGGGGAAGGGTGCTGAAAATCTCGGGCGTGAGGCCACGGAAAAGATGACAGCCGTCTCGGACATCACAAACGAAAGTGTCTTCGAGATGGAGAACCTGAACAAACAGCTTTTAGAGATCAACAGCGTACTGAAGCTTATAAATGATATTACAAACCAGATAAATATGCTTGCACTTAATGCCGCTATTGAAGCTGCCCGGGCAGGCGAACACGGACGTGGTTTTGCCGTCGTCGCAGGGGAGGTTAAAAACCTTGCAACAGACACCAAAAATGCAACCGCCCAGATTGACAGTGTAATCAACGGAATCCAGAAGAACAGCGAAAAAACTGCTGCATCAATAAAATCCGCAAATACACAGGTTTTATCGGGAGTTGACAGTGTCAACGCCGCAATAGAATCCCTTAACAATATTGTGGCAGGTGCCGATCAGGTCTCAATAGATATGGGAGAAATAGCCCGTGCAATTGAGGACCAGGCAAACATTACGAACAACATTGTCAGTGATTCAGAAAAAAGCAATGAAATAACAACAAAAACGCAGAACGAAATTGAGGAACTGGCTGCTTTATCTGAAGAGACAAGTGCATCTGTTGAAGAAATAAACAGTGCAATACATGAAGTGACTTCGCTCTCAGAGGACCTGAGAAAATCACTTAGTCATCTTAAAGTATAAGGTTTAAAGGTTTGATACAAATGGCAGTAATTGATGTCGTCGAATTTGAAATATGCAACGAGCGCTACGCCCTTGATATATCCCTTACAAGAGAGATTGTCGAGATGGTTCCAATAACACCTGTCCCCAGAGCACCTGAGCATATTGCCGGAATTATTAACCTGAGAGGAGAGATTACAAACATCATAAATCTCAACAAAATTCTCGGGCTTCCCGAAAAGGCGCAGAGAGAAGACCAGAAGATAATAGTTCTTGTACCTGAAGCGGCCGAAGGGTCAAACACGGGAATCATTGTTGATGACGTCCACGCTGTCCTCCAGATATCAGAAGAGGAAATAGAGGACATGAAAGGCCCGCTCTCAAGCGAAGCCTACGTCAAGGGCATCATAAAGATAGGTGACAAGGAAGCCTCTGAAAGCGGTGACAAAAAAAGGCTTATCGTATGGCTTGATGTAGGAAAAGTCCTGTCTGACATCCTTGCACTGACAAAAGCCTGAGAACAGGGCATAATTATTTTTGGATATCTTTATTTTTTTAAAATAATTTTTTGCATTTTGGAAGGCTAAACGCTTCAAACCTCTCTTCTGCTCATTAAGAACCCTGCAAAGGCCTTTTTAATATTTCTGGAGTGTTTGCCCATCATTCCACCGACAAATGATGTTATAACAACCATAACTGCAACGGTTCCGGATATAAGGGGCGAGCCGTAGTAACCTGCAATTGCAAGCGAAAATTCACCCCTACCTGTAGTCTCGGACCATATTTCAATACCTGAAAGGGCACTCCTGTGGATTTTTTTTCCAATAATTACTCCGGATACAAGCTTACTTAAGACAGCCAGGACAGATATGCCGATAACAGGCAGGATATCCACTCCGGAACTTAAATCTACCGATATTCCAAAGAACACAAAGAAGAGAATCAGGAATACGTCCCTGAAAGGCATCGCATGCCTCTCCAAAGCCTCCCCGTTTGTTATGGAAAGAGCCGAGCCAAGGGCAATCGCCGTAAGGGTTTCGGGTATACCGAGAAAGTCAGAAATTCCTGCAACGGTTATTACGAGCGTGAATGTAAATAAAAGGGGGATTTCATCGTCTCTTTCCAGAATAGCCGAGATCTGGCTTTTTAACAGTTTTACGATGATGAAAAACGCTGCTATTACTGCAAAAGCAGTACCGAGTGTCTCGACAGGATTTTTGCCTGATGCCGAGAACAAAACGATTATTATCAGCAGGACAACGTCTTCAAAGACCATCAGCCATAGTATCGTCTCGGATTCGGGATTTGCAAGCTTTCTGTTCTCAATGAGTGACGCAACCGCTATTGCCGAACTGCTTATGTAAAACGCACATGCAATTACAACGGCGTCTGATATGGGAAATCCAAGAAGAACGGACCCGAAAAAACCTATCAGTATGTTGACACCAAAGTCTATGACTCCTACTGCAAAAAAAGAGTCCTTCTTCTTCATAAATTCCGAGGGCTTTATTTCAAGCCCCATCGTAAACAGAAGGAATATCAGCCCGAGGCTTGTCAGAAAATCCGAGATACCACTTGTTTCAACAATCCCGAGACCGGTCGTCCCTAGGATTATACCTGCAAGTATGTACATCGGAATCGGAGGAAAATTAAACCTCTTTGATATAAGGGCAAAAAACAGGCAGACTAAAAGTGCAAGGGCTATGCCTTCCATCATGGTTTGATATATTCCTCTTCAAATTTTTCAAGCTGGGTTGAGTCACCGATTACAAGAACAGAGTCCCCGACGTCAAGACAGAAGTCAGAAGGCGGGTTGACTATGCTCTCTCCTTTGCGGTTTACCGCAACTATCGTAACACCTGTTTTTGAACGGACTTTAAGATCAAAAAGCGATTTTTTTGCAGTCTTTGCGCCGAGAATATAAGTATGGACTTTTATTGAAAGGTCGGAAAATGATGAGAATATAACGCTTATCTCCTCTTCGTCAGCCTCAAAAACGGCACCTGTAAGAACGTTTCCGACCCTTCTCGCCTCGGAGGTGTTAAGCTCGGCCGAAGCTGAGTCCACGCCGTCACGCGAGGCGATATACATCTGGACGCCTCCTTTTTCCATGTAAACCACAGAAAGCCTGTCACCGCTTTCTGTATCCATCTCGTATTTTGTTCCTATCCCCGGAAGGTCACGTGGCGAAAATCCCATTTAAAACACATTTGGCTGTATCCTGATATGTAACTTATGGTCAAAAGAATGAACCCGGCAGAATAAGGAGTTCTGCAAAAATGTTTAACAAATAATAAGGTTCAGAGATATTATCAGGCAACAGAAGTTCAAAGTTCCCTGAACAGATTTAAAGCAACCGGAATAAAAGCCATTGAAATGCTTTCCCGGAAAAATCTGCATAAATGCGGGCGAAAAACAAAATGAACGATAAAATACTCAAGGCGGCCGATATCGCAGTCATATGCGGTGTTCCGGAAAAAGAGGTCAAAAAAATTTCAAAAGACTTTTCGGCGCTTGTTCCTTCAAGGGAATTAGGAAGGGTGAAGCTTTACGAAGAGAAGGCTGCAGGAATAATCAAAGAGATTTCAGACCTTTCCAAAACAGGGTTTTCAAGAGAAGACATCCTAAAATCGCTCGGGTCAAAGCCCTCTTCAAAAAGCACAAAGGAGAAGGTCTCGGGAAAAATACGGAAAAACCCTTCCCTGAAGAAAACCGGCGAAACCACTGCGCAAAAAAACATGTCCGGAAAAGATGAAAAACAACCGGCAGGCAGGAAAAGTCCGGCTTCCCTAACCGGAAATAAGAAGGAGAAGAGTGAGTCCGACATTTACGGGGCTCTCGACTATAAAATATCAAAGCTTTCAGGCAAAATTGAAAAAATAGAGAATGAAATTGCAGAAAACCATAAGAAGACCGAAAAGGATATTGAAGATTTAAGGTGTACAATATCGCAGCTTTCAGAAAAACTTTCTGTAACTTCAGAGTGGACGGACTACTTTGAAAAGACGCTTGACGAATACAGGCAGTCACAGGATGCCCTAAGAAAAGACCTGTCAGAATGGACAGAATATACACAGACCGAACTTGAATACTTAAGACTTCCTGTATGGAAAAGAAAGAACAAAAGGACGGAAAAATGACTGAAAACAATAAACCCTTAAAGCGTGAGTGGAAATCTCATACTATGCGCCTGCTTGACAGTGACGCCTTTAAGGACGCACTTTTTGCAACAGGGGTGGCTGTTGTACTGAAAAAGCACAAAACGGTTCTTTTTGCCGCATCGGCGATTCTCATGGGAGCATCTGGAATAAGGAAGATAAGAAGCAGATAATCGTCATGCCACAGCGACGACTGAGGCAAATTTCCAATTTTGCCATCATTTTTTGATTTTAAGATGCAGATTACTTTGAAATATCCTGAAGCTATGGAATTTTATTAATACCAGTTGAATATATATTTTAACTATACCCTAATACGGAGGAGAAAAATGAAGAAAATTACAGCAGCCGGCATAGCGGCTGCATCCATTCTTCTTGCATGCATTGCATTTGCAGGATGCACGGGCGGGGCATGCTCCAGCATGTTCACCGAAAATGACAACGGGGCCGTAAAGGACGTAAACCAGGGGTGCACAATTTACATTGAGCTTCCTGAAAATCCGTCTACAGGCTATTCGTGGGAGATGAATACAGGCGGTCTTACACTTGTAAACGACACCTACATCCCGGATTCTGTCAGTGAAAACATGGTCGGCACAGGCGGAATCCACAAATGGGAGCTGAGTACAGGCGAAAAGGGCGACTATAGTATAGAAGGAATATACAAGCGCCCGTGGGAGAACACGACAGCCGGCGACGAGACCTGGAATATGACAGTCAATGTCGTATGATGGTCAAAAGAAACTGACAGAAAAAATATCTCTTTATATTTTACTTTCCATTATTCCTTTTTTTGTAGATTCACGTTTGTTTCTTTACTTTCCGCATGGTGTCGTGCTTCTCCCTGTCGCATTTTTTTGTAAGGGCATAAACGATATTATCCTGAGAACGGATTTCCCCGCAGTTTTCTATTTCATGCTCCTAGCATGAACATGTAAATCTGCAGTCGCCGGCGTGTGCAAAGACATCTCCTTCGCCGGTTTTTCTGAGAACGCATTCACCTGATTCTATGTAAAGGTGGTGCTCCTCTTTAGGAGTTGCATACGTGCAAAACCGCCTGCCTCAAACTCCATAACCCACAGCAAATTTCTGAGGTATCACATTAAAAAGGTTAAATCTGACGGTCGGTTCAAAAATGAAAAACTGCCATTTATTCCAGGGTTAAATGTACAGAAATTTAAAAAAACAGATCACACTTCCAGATTAAATAAGCCTGATTTCACCTTTATTTTTGGGGAATGTTTCTGTACACCGGCAAATCCTAATAAATACAGAGCACAGATATATGAAAGATTTTTCAGGACGGTAAGTTTCTGCCGGCCCGGTAAATTCTTTCACGTTTGTTTATGCAGCTAAAACTATCCGATAAAAACTACTTCAAAGTGGCCCTTCCGCTTTTTGCGGCATGCATAGCAATACCCATGTTCTCAGAATCCATGCTGGTGGCGGCTCTCCCCGAAATCGAGCACGAGTTCTGCACATCATCGGGAATATTCGGGTCCTGGGTCCTTCCCGTGGTCCTCCTTGTCGGAGCCGCGTTATGCCCCTTCTTCGGGACTCTCGGTGATGCATACGGGCGCAAAAAAATCCTGTACATATGCATCGTCATATACGCTTTGGGGATAGTCCTTGCCGGTTTTTCATGGGACATATGGTCGCTCCTCTTTTTCAGGGCAGTGCAGGGGATGGGAATTGCGGCAATACCCGTAGCCTTTGCGATAGTCTCCGAACAGTTTCCGTCAGAAAAAATCCCGCTTGGAATCGGAGTCCTTTCAGCCTCATACGGTGCAGGAACGATGACGGGAATTTTTTTGGGCTCGTACATCATCAACTACTTCGGGTGGCGCTGGACTTACTACGCACTGGTTCCTGTTGTGATAATCCATGTCTCACTCTTCGCTCTTATAATAAGAAAATCAAAGACAAGAGCGTACAGAAAGACAGACTGGAAGGGAGCGTGCCTTCTGCTTTCGGCAATGCTTTTTTTTATGCTCACAATAACCGAAGGTTACGGGCACGGGACCTTATCCACGCAGGCCTTCTTATACGGCATCCTCACAATAATCTGCACAATAGCGTTTTTCAGGACAGAAAAAAGAGCGAAGATGCCTGCGATAGATGTAAGCCTTATAAAAAAGCCGCTTGTTATTATACTTTCAGCAACTGCTTTTCTTGTAAACTGCATGACGTTTCTGTACATCCAGAGCCTTCCCTACATCGTCCAGTCGCCTTCAGGACTCTTTCTCGAAGAGAGGTTCGTAGGCCTCATAATGGTCCCCGGGTCGGTTACAGACATGATAACAAGCCCTCTTTCAGGATTTCTGATGCAGAAATACGGGTTCAAAAAACCTGTCGTTGCAGGGTCACTATGTCTTATTGCAGCTCCCGCAGTATTCTTCATCATGCCCCTCTCGGTCTACTCGCTCTCTCTTATGTGGGTCTTTTTCAGTGCCGGAATGGCCGCCGTATCAACAGCATACCTCCTGATGACGATAAAATCAGTCCCCCCGGGAAGGACAGCAGGTGCAACTGGTTTTCTTCACAGCAGTATAAACATAGGCGGGATGACAGGACCCATATTTGCAGGAATAATACTTGCGGCATTCAGCAGGGAGTTTATTATAGGAAACGAAGTCTGGACATACCCTGACCCAACGGCTTTCTCACTGATATTCATCTGCGGCGCCGTAATGGCCGTTATGATAGCCGTCCTCTCCCTGAAATCCCTTTCAATGGAAAAATCCTTAAAAATCACGAAAAAACAGCATAGAAATATATGAGATACACTGCCGACTGCAACAGCGTCAGCGGCACTCCTGCCTTTGCAAACCTGAAAAAGCCAACCTTTCCACCTGTTTTCCCGGCATTCTGGACAATTATGATATTGCTTGCAGCCCCAAATATCAAAAGATTGCCCGCAAGAGTGCTACCGGCGGCAAGTGCGGCGTATGAGAGAGAAGAACCCGCAGACGCCGCTGCAGCCGGCATAAAAAGAGCTACGAACGGGACGTTCGAGATTAACTGGCTCAATATCAGTCCTGCCGAAAATATAATGAAAGGTGACGAAAAAAGGCTTCCCGCATCTATGAACTCCTGAAAAAAACCGCTGTCCCATACGCTCTGCATAAGGACAAACATAGACGCAAAGAACACAAGTGTCCCCCAGTCGACTCCCTTTAAAACGTCAGTACGCCTCTTTGAAAGAATGATTACAGGAAGGGCTCCCGCTATCGCGATGAGAGTCAGCGGAACAGTCACATAGGGCAGAAAAATCCCGGCCGTTATCTTCAGGAGAATCATCACTAAAAAAATTGCAAGAGAAAATACGGCAATACGCGAGAGTCTTTTGTCGCATGCACCACAGGTGCCTGCACTTACGGGACTTTCGGGCTCCCTGCCCAAAGGTGCAGGCAAAAACGGGTAAAAGAACCTTAAAACAGGGTATATCAGAAGAAGAGAGATTACAGTCGGCACAAGAAGATAAATGCCAAACACGTAAAACGGGTCAACCATCCCCGAATCCGATGCTATAAGAAGGTTCTGCGGGTTTCCTACAGGGCTTGCAACGCTTCCGGTTGTAACCGAAAATGCAAGTGCAAGAAGAATCGTCTCCCGGGGTATGTTCATACGCCTCGAAAGAGATGCGGCAAAAAAAGTGCCTATTACGGCAACAGTGTCGTTCATCAGGACAGAGGAGAGGGCAGCCGCTCCGAATATAAAAGCCGTGAAAAATGCCGCAGGCGACCTGAATCTGTTCAGGCAGAAATCAATGGCAGGGTTGAGGGCGCCGCTTAAAGAAAGTGCCGAACCCACTACGAATGCGCCTGACAAAAAGATTATGACGTCGTAGTTTATCGCATGCAGGGCCGACTCAACGCTTATCTGTCCAAGGAGAAGAACAGCCAGCGCTCCTCCAAGCATTACCTGCCAGATTTTAAGTCCTGCCCCGGGCACATTTCCGGCGGATATCAGGACAAGGACTACCAGAAGAACGATTACTGCAATCTGCGTTGCCTTTAATGTTTATGCAGGCTCTTTTAAAGGCTTCACCTGTACAATAAAATGGCCGGCACAGACACCGTATTTTTCGTGCACGGGACGAAAACAGCAAAAACAGGTTTTTGGAGAAATATTTAACTGTTTTAAAATAAATCTTCTCAGTATGCTAGCAACACGGAACAGTGCATCCATATTAATATCAATAGCACTTATCCTCACTTTTCTGCTCATATGTGCTCCGGCATCAGCAGTAATCGTTGAGGTAAATAACGGAAGCCTGCTGGATTCGCAGGATGAAGGAGTATCGGTCCAGTACACAATTGAAATCAGCGGTATTCCGAAACAGGCGAGAATACTTGAGATGAGTACAGACCTCATTTCAGTTTCTGACACAAACCTCTGGGTTATTGACACGGGAAAAATCAACGTTTCAGGCGGGGACGCGTCATTAAACGACCAGGAGATAAAACTGACAAGCGACGACGGTGAATTCTTAGGCGCAGTAACGGTAACCGTCACCGGGAGGGCCCCCGTCCTGACGTCATCCGAAGTCGTCGACGGCGTTGTGGTGACAAAAAGAAACACGCAGACAACCGGGTATTCGTATTACAACGTAAAAGCGCTTGACGAAAACGGGGATATCCTGGGGACAGCCGCGACTGAGACATTTTCGGTGACAATCCCCGGAGAAAAGGAGTTTGACAGCCGCTTAAACGACGTGTCCGATACCAAGCTAAGGTCAATTATAAGCGACTTCTATTCGAAAGGGCTGACAGAAGAGGCCGGTGAACTCCTTGACTACGCGGAAGCCTCGGAAAGCGAAAACATGCCCTTTACAACGGCGCTTATTATAGGAGTAGTCCTCTTCGTGGTAGGACTTGCGGCAGGAATTATATTCGGGCAAATTCGTGCAAGGAACATGATGGATTTTCAGGATGAATACAAGGGGGACTGATATAAAATGGCAACAGACGACGTAATAGAAGGAAAACCTTTCCAGATGCCGGACGAACTGACAGTCGTCGCAATCGGGGGGTGCGGAAAAAAACTGATCTCAAACCTTTATGATCACGAGTGGTTCCTGAAGCACTACCTCTCGGACGGAAAGCGTCTTTCGATGTATACCCTCGACACCGATTCAAACCAGAGAAAGGGGGATATCAGGCGTGCGGAGGAGGTTGAGGAAAGAGCAGGCGAACTTCAGAGGGAGAGCAGCCAGATGGGCGGAAGCGTAAAGGCTTACCATTACCACCTCCCGGACCTTGCAAACGTAGAAAGAGTGTCATCCCTTACATCGGTCGAGGTCTGCGAACAGATCAAAAAAAGGCGTGAAAGACCTCTTGTAAACGTGTGGTGGATGAACGACCCAGAATACGGGTTCGACTACCAGATGCTCAAAAAAGTCGACAAGAACATCGTCGACGATTTCGGCGGCGGCGTCCACAGAAGGCGTGCTATATCAAAAGCGGTATTTTTCAAGGCGATTACGCAGGGAGGAGAGCATTTCCCGTCCTTTCAGGGACACGGGCCGGTGGCGATAATAGTCGGCCTCGGCGGAGGGACAGGCTCAGGGATGTTCATCGACCTTGCCCGCTACATTAAGGAAAAACGTGGACAGGAGTCAAAAATATGGCTTTTCGCGGTTCTTCCGGCCGCAAGCGAGGGAGAAAAGGAGCAGCTCAACGCCGCAATCGCACTCTCGGAGATAGAGTACCTCAACATGAAGGAAGACAAGCTCTTCAACTACATTATAGTATCTTCCCTAAGCCCCACAGGTTACGTGGACGGTGGAGACAGAAAACAGGAAGTCGTCGAGTTCGATTCGGCGTTTCCGTATATGTTCATAAATTCGTTCTATCTCCCTACAGCAGACATATCGGCAATAGTCGACGCCAAAAAGGACTACTCGGGATTCATATTCGCCGATTCGCACGTTATAGAATACCCGGTTGAAAACCTGAGGTCCCTTAAGAAAGGGTTCGAGGACGTCATAGAATACTTCTCCGGGATTGAGCAGACAAGGGGCAGGATTCTAAAGGACGTCTCGGAGTTCATATCAGCCAACGAGAGCATATACCCTGACATTTTCTCAAAAACCGACACCGAGATTACGCACAGCGACGTAAGCCTGTATAAAAAGGAGATTGAAAAAGTCAAAAGGGTCTGGGAGAACGAGATAACCGACCTCTTAAACTTCAAGACCCGGTCGATTATCGAATCGGCAGTCTCCAACAACATGCCTGAGAGCTTAAGGGACATATCAGAGATTAAAGAATACGGAAAACTCACAGAATACGTCTCAAGGCTCAAAAGGTCGCTTGAAAACGAGAGCAGACCGCATGAAAACGCAAAGGACCAGGAACTCTATGAACTCATAAAAAAGAACCTCCTGCTCCTCGAGACAATGTCCGCACTCCAGACAAAGGCGCTTACAATCGGCGATAAATCCGCAAGGACTGCCATAATAAACATCATCCGCGGAGAGGAGAACTTCGGCAAAATCTCAGGTGAACTCTCGGCAAAGCAGTCCGAGCTCAAAACCGAGATAAACGAGACCGGCCTGCGTATAAAAAGCAAACGCGAAGAGCTTGACAAACTTACAAAGGAGAGCGGCTCCGCGATGGACGTCATAAGAAAGGAGGTCAGCGCCCTTGCAAAGCCGATAGACGACTATATGGCTCTCGGAAGCGGAGGAGTAGGCCAGCCGGGCCAGGAACCGATAGAAGACCTCGAAAAAGAGTTCCTCGACATGTTCGAAGAGCTCATATACAGGATAAAAGAGAGGTTTAGGCAGCCCGACAAAGGAAAGGACAGGGCCAGACCTATTAAAAGGGAGGCATGGATGTCCACTCTTCCGCTCTCCGGAATATATGCGGATATCGAAAGGCTTGAAGACGCGACCGCATCAGACCTTTCATACTTAAAAGACCTTGCAGAGTCGGTCTCCCTCTACTACTACAACGAGTACATGCTCAGGGTATCCAAAAAACAGGGGCTAAAGGACAGCCTTCTCGGAAAAAAACTCAACCCGGCTATGTTCCGCAACGAAAAAGCGACAAAGGAGGAGAGAATCAGAAAAATTTCCCAGATGCACCCCGGAAAAATATCCATTGCAGACCCCTTCGAGGTTTTCATACAGGACAAGTTCCTGACACGTGAATTCAATTTCAGGCTTGGGTCATTAAGGGAAGCCACAATAGGGCCCCTAGTATCGGGATTCAACCTTGAATCAGAGGAGAAGACGGCTTTGATGAGGTCTTTTTCAGGAAGTGACACCGCGGAAATCCTGACTAACATCAGGGAAACCCTGACTGATATAATCAACCGGCGTGAAGGGTTCCAGTACAGGATGCAGAACCTGAACTCAGAGATAGACGGGCTTATCCAGTCCCAGAAATCGATGCACCAGCAGGAGGAGTTCCTCCTGAAGACCGACAACCTCATCAGCTCAACGTTTGACACAAGAAAAAAGTTCAATTCCTTCACGGAGTCCTACGAGTCGGGCTTAAGGGGGCTTGATGAAAAGAGGATGAGCGGAAACTCAACGATTGAAGGCATGTACAGGACATGGTTCGGGGAGATAAACCCGGCAATACTCTCGCTTTTAAACGAGGACTCCGACCTTTCCGTACTTGACTACGATGACGAGGGGAAAGCGGAGATTGAAAAACTCTACAACATCGTCCAGTGGAAATATAAGGAGCTTATCGACTCGCACAAGCTCGGGATAAACAACATGTCGGTCGGCTACGGGGATGCGGGAACGGAAAGATGGAGCTTTGACAAGGCGGCCCTTGTCGCATCATCGCCTTCCAAATGGCTTTCGCAGTTAATAGACAACAAAGGAAGCGATTTCAGGCGTTACCTGGTGAAACTGCTCGACCTGAAAAGTTTCGACAGTGCAAAAATCAACTCCCACAACTACACAAAGCCCTGGGAAATCTCGCTTACTTTCTTTGCGGCGGCAAGCTTTTTGGACAATATTTCACCGCTTACGACAGGAGGCGGCTACTGGGAGAAGTATGAAAAGTCAAAAGACAACATACTCCACCATGCACTCGCCCTCCAGGACGGAAAATACGTAATACGCAGAAAGACGCTTCTTCTTACGGAAGCGGCCGAAATAGCCGATCTCGAGGCCGGTGGGAAGGAGCAGGAAAAAGAGGCAAAGAAGAGGATAATGGACCTTTACACAGTAAAAGACATCAGAGAGGCTGCCCGTGAATGATAATAAACAATAAAAGAAGAAAAATATATCTTCTTTTGGCGCTTCCGCTGAGCATTTTTGTAGCATATATATTTACGACGATTGCCCCCCTGTTCAAGCAGCACACTGCTCCGGCAGCGCTTACAATATTCGTAGAACTTTTGTGCGGCCTTTTTTTTGCAGTCGCAATAGGGATGATCTTCAACGAGGACTCTAGAATAAACGGCGTTATATATGCAGGAATATTCGCGGCAATCCCGGTATTTTACGTCATGCTTTCCCCGTGGGCCAATATCACGCTCCTGGTTGCATCGTTCTCCGCGGGCGTCTTAACAGGGCTTGTGTTCGTCGCAAAATCAGTCCTTACAAACCGCTACGACAACCTTGCAAAGATGGCGAAAGTGCTGTTTACGGCATTTTTTGCCGTGATTATCGGTTTTCTGGCATACGAGATATACGCATCTTCGGCCGACACCGAAGCTGCCGTATCATCGGCCTACGCTGCACAAAACATCTTTTTCTACGGTGCCGGAATAGTGATATCCCTGATACTCTACGTCCTTGCACTTAAGCTCACAGTCGGTGTGAGGGCGTCCGAGATATTCATATTCGGCCCGAGATCGTCGGGAAAGACGTATTTCGTGCTTGGCCTGTGGGGGTACATATCCGAGCACTTCGACAAAGGCCACTCAAACGAGGGTGTCGTCCTGACAGGCGACCCTAACGACGAGGGTGACGAACTGCGCATATCAAACCTTTACGCAAGCATACTTGACGGGAAAATCCTTTCAAGGACATACCGCTACCAGATGGTGATGTACCAGCTCACAGGCAAAAAATACGGCATTATCCCCGTTAAATGGACTGTCGTCGACTATGCAGGCGAATACTACGACGAGCTAAACGAGATAAACTTCAGAAAGGCGGTCTCACTTCTAAGCGAAAAGCTTGACATGACGCCGGCAGAAGTCAGAAAACACGCAGGGACTATAAAATTCGTGAAATACATCAAGCTCCACCACTCAGAAAAGCTTCTTGACCCCGAATTTACCAAAAGCGTCATAATATCCACGATGTACGGCAACTTCCTGAAGGCGGGAAAGGTGATATTCCTGATAGACGGCGAGAAGATTACGGACAACAGAAAGGGCCACTCCCAGCTTGCAAGGGAGTTCGGCGGTTACATGAAGACCCTTATAGACCTTGAGGAGAGGAAGTTCTTCGGATTCTTCAGCCCGAACAAAAAATATGCCCTTGCCGTGACAAAGACTGACCTTCTCTTCTGGAAGAACAGGGAGATAAGAGAACTTGCAAAGTCCATGAACGCCGAAAAACTATCTGACATCCCCGAGAGGTCAAGGAAAGCCGAAGCTATAGAAAAGGGTCTTTTCGACATTTTAAGCTCGAATATGGTCTTCAAAAATCTCGTGAACATAATGAACGACATCTCTATGTACTTCGTTGCGGTATCTGTAGACGCAACGGCAGAGCCTTTCCCGGAGGAGGAGGGAATGGAGGACGAAATTTCACCGTCAACGCTTGCACCGTGGAGGTTCACCGAAATATTCAGGTTCGGTTTATAGGCCGCAGGGCTCCCCAAAAAAGGTTATTAAAATGGATTCATTTGGAATATTTACAACTGACGGCGAAACAATCGCAGGCACGATGCGTGACGATTACGCTGTAAACCTCGCGGAAAGGCTTGACGAGAGTTCGGCGTCTTTGTATATAAGTACAAAAAACAGGACTCTCCTGATGGGAACGGCTCTAAACGTGCAGAAGAAGGGGAGGAGACCTGACACATTCATCTACCTTGAAAAAAGGGACCTCACAGGAAGCCTCTACAGGGGATTTGATCCGGACTTCATCAGAAAATTCTATGACAGGGCTGAAGAAAGGCTCTCAGGGACAGGCTATGAAACCGTAAACCCACCCGGAAAAGAGATTAAAACCTCCGGTTTTAACGAATTCATGAATTCAGGAACCGCCGACTACGCAGCAGGAAGACTTCTCCTGTCAAAAAACGTTGTATGCATAGGGGAAAACCTTTCGTCATCGTTTGACTTCGTTGTCGCTGTCTCCGGAAAAATTATTCCATATATCTCTTCAGGTTACACGTTTGCCGTCTCAAAACGCCCTTTTCACGGTGCAGACCTTCTTGTAGCCGAAAAATATCCCGGAAAAAGGGACATAGACCTCAGGACAGGTGCAGTCGAAGACAAAAAATGGGAAAGTATCTACAAAAGCATCGGAATATTTGCGCAAAACCCTCAGGTCATAAGAAGAGTTTCAGGCGCCCAGACAAAAAAAGATACCCTAAACAGACTGTTATACGAGTTTAAAACATGCAACAGGCGCTCACCTGAAAAGATGCACCTCTTTTCTGACTTTGTCTCGGAAGAAAATATCGGTGCAGCATTACCAAAAGAGGAATCGTTTTCACCGTCATCATATGACTCCGTTACCAAAAACAGACAAAAAAGGCCTGACGAATCCGAATACTCCAAATGGAAAGTAAACGACTACGACAGGGAAAGCCTGATGCTCGAATATGAAGAGCATATGGAGAACAGAAAAAAAAGGATTGTCAGGATTATTTCCCTGTCTGTTGCCGCGACAATCATACTTGCAGCCGTATTTGCGGTTTTTTTATACCAGAACGGCTTTTTTGATTCCGGCAGGACCAGCCCCGGAACAATTACTCATATAACGCCTTCTGCAACAATACCCATGAACACGACGCAGACGGTTGAAATAATCCGCCTCAACTCGACTCCCGGAAACACCCCCAAAGGGTATTCGGGCTTCGGGAGCGCCTATGAGATAACGGTAACGCAGCCCGGAAACGTATCCTTTGAGCTTACTGCCGAACACACGCCCGGAAAAGAGTACTTCCTGATGGAGTACAACCAGTCCGGATATTTATGGAGCCAGGTAAACTCAACACCTGAAATCTCGGATGCTTCGGCGACCGCATTCATTAATAATTCCGGTATATACCGCCTGTTTATTAAAAAAGAAGTGAACCGGACGGCATAAAGGACAGAAAAAAACCTAAACAGAATATACCTGATAACAGGCCCCGCAATAAGGACAAACCCTTCCCGGAACATAAAAACCCGGAGGCAATCCGCGATGAAAAATATCCCCCTGAATAAAAAAATACCGGCATTAATCTTTCTTCTTCTCCTGTTATATCTTGCAGCTCCGGTCTTATCAGAAACAGGGAAAGGGAGCATATCAATATCCTCAAACCCAAAAGGCGCCGACATTTACTTAAACGACGAATACATCAACAAGACCGACCAGGTTATCACGGGCGTTTTTCCGGGCATCCACTACGTCCGCCTTGAAATGGACGGCTACAAAACCTGGGAAAAAATATTTGAGGTAAAAGAAGGGCAGACTACAATACTCAGCCACGACATGGAGGCTTCGACAGGAGGTGCATTTTCAGTCACAACAAAACCCAAAAGGGCAAAGATTTACATTGACGGCGATTACTACGGGACATCGGACACCGTACTCTACAACGTCCCGACAGGTCAGCATACTTTTCTGCTGACACTTGAAAACTACACCGACTACCAGAAAACTGTCACAATCAACGAGGATATGTCGCAGTCCCTCGTCCACACCTTCGAGCCACTGCCGACGAAGGGACGAATCGTATTCGAATCCGGGCCTTCGGGTGCAAAAATCTACCTTAACGGCGAGTACGTTGGCGATACGAAAAAGACTCTTGACGAAACCGAACCCGGGACATACAATGTCACTATCAAAAAGGAAGGCTATGACGACTGGGAGGGAATCGTCGATGTCGAGGCAAGAAAAATTTCTGAAGTCAATGTAATTTTAAACCTTTCAAAGGTTTCATTCTCGGTTTCAACCACTCCGGCAGGTGCAAAGGTCTACCTTGACGAAGAAAACATCGGGGAAAGTCCTGTTACGGTTTCGGCCGTACAGGGCCCGCACAATTTATCAGTCGAAAAATTCGGGTACGAAAGCGTTGAAGACCGGGTTTACCTCGGGCCTTTTGGGGCGTCCCTCTCGTACACCCTTGTCTCTATGGCACCTGAAGCGATAGAAAAAGCCGAAGATGCAGTCACTGCAAACGCGGAGTATAATCCCGAAAGGGCCCGGAATCTTCTTGAAAAATCAAAGGAGAGCTATAACAGCGGGAACTCCGAGGCTGCAATCGGCTATGCCAAAGAATCGATTGAGGCGGCGTACGACGTTGACTCCGACGGGGTGAAAAATCAGGACGACATCTCCCCGAACATCAACAATATTGTAATCTACATATCACCACTCTTCATTCTCGCAGTTTTCATCTTTTTCATTGCAGGAGATGTCGTAAAACACAGGGTTTCATCCGGGATAAAAATCGAGATTATAAGACCGCCTGAAAACGAAAAGAAGGGATATGCAGGTGAAAGGGCATACGTTACGGCTGACATAAAAGGGCCGTACAAAGCCTTCGTATGCACGGTCTATATAGACGGGGAGCCCGTCGAGCACTTTACTGAAGCGGGCAGGCATAATATAAACATTTCAGGCAGAAGTTTCGGGGCTCACCTTATCTCCGTCCACCTCCAGGCCATAAAGGAAAGATACGGCAAATACGAGGACAAAACCGAGGAGACCTTCACAATTGAGCCTTTAAAACACACTGACGAAGAACAGGGTCCGGAAATAACGCCCGGCTCTTCAGACCCGGGCAGTCCTGAAGAAAAGGATGAAGAATGACAGGCTTTAAAGATCAGAAAAACAGATTTTGTTTAAAATAAAAGATAAAAAAATGTTTCATCCCGGTTACTTTAGTTACAATACATCAAGATATTCCCCCGAGTATTTCCCGTCCGGCCTGATAATAAGAGCTTGCCCGGAATTTTCAAAAAAACTTCCGCCCGGGTGCCCGGCTGTCCAGTCAAGGTTCAGCCAGTATTTTTTTCTCCCGTTCTCTGTCGAGACATGAAAGCAGTAGTCCGCCATGCCGTACCTTTTGCGAAGCGAGTCAGTCATAACCTTAAGCGTATCAGGATTGTCAGCTATGTAAACTTCGGCATATGCATGACCGGATTCACCGTTTTCGGCAATAATTATACGTGAAGAGCCTCCTATACCCTCGACAAGAGACCCCATAAGAATGGCAAAGTCATCACAGTCACCTTTCATAGTCTTAACCGAATCGCTTGCAGGTGACATGTACTCAAACCCGTTTGGATCGTTTACATAAACCCAGTATTTGTACATGTAATCATAAACGTCGCACACCTGCTGAAGGTTGTAGTTTCCACCGTGCTGCTGTCCAATCATGCCAAGGGCAGCATTCCTCAGGTCAGGGTCGGTATAGTCCATCGCTTCGGATACATGTCCCGCCAGGTCGCCGTCAGTATAATGTGTAAATGAAAACGAAGCGGAACTGCCGTTTTCAGACGTTCCCCCCGGGTATATCACAATTACGGATACTACCATAAAAGCGGTAAATATTGCGAAAGTGGCTATTATGCGAAGATACCTTTTCTTTGCCAGAAATCCGCTTATATAGTAGATTCCGAAAATTACGGCTACAAAAAATAAAATGCTTAATATTGTTTCTGTTGCAGGCGTCATTGAATAACCAGATCTCCCCTCTTTTTCTTTGCCCCTACGGGGCAAAAAAACAGATTAAATAATATATTTTAATTATGAACACAGGTTTTTTTAAACCGGCCTTTTAACTGACAGAGAATATCCATCGTTATTAAAAATAAAATTTTATAATATAAAAAAATTGTCGGAGATTCCTGCCTTAAAAATCCGGTATAAACATAATCGCGCAAAATTCTGCCAACAGTTTTTCATTAACTTTATAAAAAATCTCTCTGCTGCAAAACATATTTCCACGAGCGTATTGAATAATATAAAAAGTATATATATAATTGAAATAGATCATATAAAAGAGAGATAATGACAACTTCATATGAAAAACTTATCACCTCCGTTGCAGTGGTCCTTCTCGTAATTCTCATAGTATTCCCCGTATTTTCAATACTTATGTATTCATCAGCGGAAACTACGTTCGGCACATCCTACAGCGGATATGTGGATATTTACAAGGCTGAAAACATCACTCCTCCACACCTGGAGCTTAACCGCATAGAGACATATGACGACTACCTGAGAAATGTTCCCAACGCGACCGGAAATTACCTTTTCGGGTCAGATAACCCGGAATATTCATCAAACATACCCATAGGAATGGCAAAACTAGGGAATTATTCCGTATACCTCTTTGACAGGGGGGATTACATCCACGCAGTCGAAACCGACGGTACGAGCTCAAGAGAATATAATATAAGCCCCGTGACTGTCGCCGAGAGGATAACGCCCGTAGTTGACAGGAAAACAGGAATTCCGGAAGAAAATCTTACAAAAGGCTACTCCATAAACAGGTTGTACCTGCTTGCACCCGGGAAATATGACATAAACGCAACCTATCTCGACTTCGTTACTGTTCAAAGGGATGACATGATAAGAATTTTCGGGCAGAACGCTGTCACAGACCACACTGCAGCCCGTTTTTACGGCAACTACGCAGGAAATATAATAACAGTCGTTGACAAAAGCACTACTGAACATTCACCATGGCTTGTGCTGAAAGAATCAACGAAGACAAACTTCGGCTCGGGAAGTATGTCAGGTGAGTACTCGCTCGGTGAAAAATACATCATTCCGTCGGTACCCTTCAGCGCCACCTTTACCACTCAGTCGGGAGTAAACTACGGCCCTTACGGGGATACAGGCGAATCTTCGCATTCTGACAGTTTCTTAAGCTCATCCCTGGGAGTCATCGGATTTCTGGTATACCTGTTTGCCATCTATGCATGTTCTTTCAGAATATACAAATATTTTTTCAGGGACAAAAATGGCGGTGAAATCAATAAATAGAAAATAAACATGAAATATCCTTTTTTTAACAGAGCCATATCCGGCAGCAGGAATGGCGGCAAAACACGGACTTCTCCCGGGAAAACACCCTAAGTTTAACGGATACAAAAAACGGATTTAATTCATTTTTTCTTATTTCTTTTCAAACCTGTATCCACCCCCGTGAAGCGCCGTTTCAAACCTTGAACCTTCTCCCTCTTTTCCTGTCTCCGTTATCGCAATCTTTGTTATTGAAAGTATTTCCAATACTAAAAATAGGCCCAGGCCTGTGTTTTTTCCGAAAGCCCAGTTCGTCAGGCTGCCCCCGTGGCGGACCGGGTTTTCTATAAGGCTATAAAAGACCTTTAAAAGGAGCATGCCAGCGTATATTTCAAGGTTTTGCGGGATATCTTCATCCGGTTCTATACCTGACACTCTCCGGCCAGGAGATTTTCAGGCTTTATTTTCCAAACAAACAGGCAGAGCAAAAAAATAAATTTGGACTTTTCTGCTCTAACCACGAGATCCTAATTTCAAAAAAAACTGAAACATCTATATACCACAAAGGCCGATTAACATAATTAAATTAACAAAAACAGGATTGATCCGGATGAAAAGGATAATAGCATTTATTATAATTGCCGCACTGATCACCGCAGTTACTGCGGTCGATGCAAAAAACAGCGGCAATTCGGCGGGAAGCCAGCAAAACAGTGCTGCTGCACTGGCCTCAGACAACAGACCGGCTGTAATAAGCGATAAATACACAAACATTTCCCAGGCAAACAGGTCATCAGCACCAAACGCAGCTGCCGCTGCCCCAGGTAAAGCAAACGAATCCTTAGGACAGAGCAACAAAACGTCAAAAAACCTGACTTCCTACAGGGAACAACAATTGGAGATCAAAGAACAGATTAAACTTATGCAGAACGAATCCGCCAATGTTTCAGGTTCAGAGACAAATAACAGGTTTAAAAACCAGAACACTGTCAGAACTGCTGTTTTAACGCTTCTTCTTGCAGGAAATATATCAGGAGGCATAGGAAGCCAGATCTCATCCATTGCAGAGGAGTTCAACAATTCCCTTGCTGCCCAGTACAATGCCGAGGAGAAAATACAGAACAGGGACTCAGTGTCAAGATTTTTATTCGGGGGAGACAGTGATTCGGCCGGATACATCCGGGAAAAAGCTGCCGGGAACATGGAGAGAATACAAAACCTGAACACAGTTTTAAACGACTGTGACTGTGATGAAGAGCTTAAGGAAATGATTGAGGCCCAGATAAAAGTTCTTGAACAGGAACAGAACAGGCTGCAGGAGATGTCAGCCGCTGAAGCAGAGGACAGGGGTCTGTTCGGCGGAATATTCGGCTGATTAAATAATTTACACTCTTTTTATAGGAAACTATTATCCTCAATTAATACTAATTCAGAAATTGCTATGGGAATATTACAAATAATCAAAGAAGCCATCCTTCCCAAAAAGGAGGAACCAATAAAGACAGTCAGCCCGAAACCGGAGAATGTTAAACAGCGGGAAGAAACTTCAAAAAAATCCGGGCCTGATAAAGCGGTAAAAGTAACGGTAAAAAGAGATTACAGCAAATACATTGAAGAGCTTATCTCGGATGCAGGCTACCGGGACTATACTCCCGCCGGAAATCCCGACGCTGTCTGCCCGTCATGCAAAAAAAGCCTTGAAAGCTTTCCGCAGAAAAAGATGCCATGCCCGTACTGCAATGCAGATATCTTTGTCAGGACAAGGACTTCTGACAAGAAAAAGATCCTTTTAAACGAAGAACAGCTTGAAGAATTTGACAGGCAGAGAACTCTTGATTCCGGGAAATATGACACAAAGATGAAGAATCTTGCGGAGAAAATGGAGAAGTATTCTGAGACGGGAGGCTGGGTATTCCTGTCCGCACTTGACGAAAAAGACTCTCCGGAAGTCGTGAAACTACATGGCAGGGTCATAAAATCCGGAAGCGAAGAGGAGACAGAGGCGCTTAAACTTCTTGCAAGGCCGGATTCACGGGCAAGGACTAAGACATGGTTCAACGACCCGGAAAAAGACACTGACCTTAAAGAATACGAAATACAAAGAAAGGAATGGCTCGACAAATATCAATAATCTTTTTTTCTGAAAAAGAGACAGCAAAGATTATAAAAGTCGGTGGAACCGGACAATCGCCCGGTTTTCCACTAGTTTATCCTTTTCAGTAAAAGGTTCAGTGAACATTTCGACAAAATCCCAGAACTCAGGGAAGAACATGGAGCTGTCATATGAAGGGTCAGAGGATATCTCTTCAATAAGTATAGTGTTGAAGCTGCCTATTAAATCGAAAGAAATGCGTCAGTAATTAATTTTAGACACTACCCGGAAGAGACCCGAATACTATATCGCTAAACTTTAGTCACACAAAAAGTCTAAAATCATCTTGTATTAATAATAATCACAATAGCAACCGATGGTGAAACGATAACGATAAGCCATGAGACACGGATGAAACTTTCCAGATTGCGGAAGGTCGGCCAGTCCTACGATTCCCTGTCAAATATGGCAGATCAGGTATTAGAAACACCAGGTGATGAAAACTGGGATGTAAAAAAAATAATTGCAGATTGCAAAGTGGCTGATAAATCCACAAAGAAGTATCACTTCTTCGATGAGGTCTTTGGGGATGTATGATATCATTTTCAGCGATGACGCACTGAAATACATATCAAACATTCCTAAAAAATACAGACTCCACAAAAAGAAATAATTTTGTTATGCCCCGGAGAATATCTTAAGAAATCAAATAGAAGATGCAATAAAAAATTTCTGAAGGGGTCAAATCCAAAAACTTACCGCCTCTATATATCAATGGCCACACATTTTTTATTGGATTGATGAAGAAAACCAATTTGTCAAAATTGTAAAAGCAATGGGTATTAATCAGGCTCATAACAGATACAAAAGATCTTAATTTTTCGTGCATTCCTGTTATCCTGTGCCGGTTTAGCTCCACACTGTCCGCCTCCGACCATAAAATCTTTCTGCCTGCCTTTGTTCGTGAACCGGGACACATCAGCACTTTTAATTTCCATAATTTGGGACAAAGGCTAAACCCCATATAAAATTTAAACAGTTCTCTTAAACGTCTTGCCTGTGCGGTGCGAAAGTAAGAAACAAAAACATTTAACGTCCTGAACTTTTCAATAATCAAATATGGGGGAAGAAACAACAAAGAAAGATCTATTAAAATCATTTAAGAAATCAATTCAATTAAAATTATATCATCCATTAAAAAAACATCGTTTTATTTGGCTAATATATATTTCAGCGGTTTTCATGATATCATTTACCACTTATATGTTTCTTATGTTATTGTGTAATCTTTTTTTACAAACTAATGAAAATTTGTCTCAGAATAGAATATTCTTTGATGGAAACAGCATCTATTTTTCTCCATTCTCCTTTGCACTTGGAATAACACTTTCAATTATGTTTTCAACAATTACAGTATATTTCAATCAAGATGAAATAAAAAGACTTGATTATGTCAATGCTTTAAAAACATTATTAAAAGAAATTGAAAATAATAAGAATCAATTAAATAAATTCATTCCTATTGTTAATTCACGATTTGATGAATATAAATTGACAAAAAAATGGAATTGGATGCCAAAACAATTTTCTGATACTGATTGGAATGAGGGAAATAACTTTCACTATAAATATTTTAGTACAACTGCATATTTTTATTTTGTAAATCTAAGATACATATTACTCAACCAATATTTTTCAATACCAAAAGGAGCTATTGCAAATATCTACGAACTAAGTAAAGATTTCAATGTTAATCTTCAAAAAATTGAAAATCTGATAAATAATTTTGATTTTTACAAAGAAAGAGGAATTATTGATTCACAATTAAATGCTTTTTTTGTGAAAGTGTTTGGTCAAGCAAAGACCTTTAGCAAACCAGAAGAAATTATGGAGTTTCTTAAAACAGAATTTTATAATTATTACGCTCAAGATTTTGAAGATGCTCAGCTTCTAAGAGAAAAAGGAATTATGATATTTAGTTTTCCTCCAAACCATGGTTTATACAAAAATTATCAAACTATCTATGATAGTTTTTGTGAATATTATGACTTTGATAAGGAGATATGGCAAACAGAAGAAGAAAACAAAATTAAAAAAGAGAAAGAATAAAAAAAATTTAAGCCAACAATTTTTTAAAGATACAATCAGCCCCTACAATTACAAGACCTAAATCATATATTTCTTTTATAGTCCACTCAGCCGCCCTGGGTTCTCTATGAATTATGATCTCCTTAAGTTCGGATTCTTCAGCCGGTGTTAGTACATCTATGTGATATTTACCTAAAAGATATTTCAGCCGTTTCATAATCAGAAACTAATCCCATATTACAAAAATAGCGGGTTGCACAGCAGCCTGTTAACCACCTTTCAAAGTAAGAGTAACCTTTTTGGAACCTTCAGTTTATGGTCTATTAAACTGACATTAAGTCCGGTAAATTATGTGTATAAATACACATTCATACACATAGGAGAAAAGAGAAATGGAAAAGAGAGAAAAACGAAAAAGAAAGCCAATTCAGGATTTACGAAAAAGAAAGGACATTACAATTAGCCCTGAAAATTTTGAGTATATCAGGAATAAAGGGCTTAACTTGTCCCGATTTACAGATAACGCTTTAAATGAGCTTAGAAATAAAACAAACAACAATCTAGTCTTTATTTTACAAAACAACGAAGGAAATGGACTCGGGGCGATTCGAACGCCCGATCTCCGCCGTGTGAAGGCGACGTCATAACCAGCTAGACCACAAGTCCACGGTTTAATCTATCCCTACTTTGTATAAATTTCCAGAATATTAATGGTTTTGAAACATCGCAAAAATAACCACCATAATAAACAGAAAAAAAGATTATTTCAGCCCGGTTTCCTGCACAATCCTCACTATTTTACCACACTATTTTACCAGGTGACTGTTTTTTTAAATCTTTTACTTAAAATAATTCACTTATACTGCAAATCTTTTACGAATCACGAACCCAAAACAAAAAAATTCTTGCAACTGACACAAACGCTATATCAGATTACTCTTATTGTATTAGCTTACGACTTATGCCAAAGCCCGATACACTTCTGAAAGACACACTCGCAGGACACGAATTATCCGAAGAAGAGGCCCTTTCTTTACTCAAAACAAAAGGAAGCAGCGTATTCAAAATTGCAAAGGCTGCCGACGACCTCTGCACTGAAAAATGCGGGAATACAGTGACATACGTAAGAAACCAGAACATAAACGTCACGAACCACTGCATAAACTCATGCGGTTTCTGCGGGTTCTGCAAAAAAGACGGCGAAGAAGGGACCTATTTTTACACAGAAGACATCATCAGGGAAAAAGCCAAAGAAGCACACAGGATCGGGATAATGACTACGGCAACGATAATGTACGGCCATGTCGAAAGCCAAAAAGACGTAGTCTCTCACCTGAAGATACTAAAGGACATACAGTCTGAAACAGGCGGCTTTACGGAATTCGTCCCTCTTTCATTCGTCCACTACAACACTCCGCTTTACAAAAGCGGAGTTGCAAGGGCTGGTGCCACAGGAAGAGAAGACCTTCTTATGTACGCCGTATCCCGTCTCTACCTACATAATTTTGACAATATCCAGGTGTCCCGGGTAAAGCACGGCACAAAATTCGCCCAGCTGGCACTTATCGCAGGTGCAAACGACATCGGCGGGACAATGTTCGAGGAGTCGATATCAAAGGGGGCCGGTGCCGTGAACACAGATTACCTTGACCCGAAAGAGATGGAAAGAATCGTTTCGGATGCAGAAAAGACACTTGTGCAGAGAAACACGAAATACGAGATCATCCAAAACAGCTGACATTCCCTGAAAGTGTTTCCGCAAAAACTCCCAAGACTGCTTAAAAATTTATAAAAACTCTGTTTTAATTAATTTGCCGTCTCGGCAAAGAATTTTACCGATCAAATATTATATTTAATAACAATGGATTCACGCCAGAAAGCAATACTTCTCATTACGTCCCTTGGGTCGTTTCTGACACCCTTTATGGGCTCTTCAATAAATATTGCAATCACCCAGATAGGGCTTGAATTCACAAGCAATGCCATACTTCTGGCATGGGTTCCGACTTCATATCTTCTTGTAGCCTCGATTTTTATAGTCCCTATGGGGCGGCTTGCGGATATGAAAGGCCGGGCCCCCATGTTTCTGGCCGGAATTGTAATATATACGATAGGGTCTCTTCTGTGCACCCTGGTGCCTTCGGTTGAGTATCTTATAATGTGCCGCTTTGTCCAGGGGTTCGGCGCCGCGATGATATTCGGGACCGCAATCGCCATTATTACAAGGGTAATACCCCCCGAGCACAGGGGGACCGCTCTCGGGATAAACGTTGCATTCGTCTATTCGGGACTCACGCTCGGTCCTTTCATAGGCGGGTTTATTACAGAGTTTCTGGGCTGGAGGAGCATATTCTATGCAAATGCCATAATAGGTATCATCGTCTTCGTCTCGGGAATGAAATACCTGAGATTCGAAGAAATAAAGGACAACGAAGCAAAATTTGACCTTACAGGTTCAGTCCTTTACGCCCTGATGATCCTTTTCGTGATGGTAGGATTCCAGGAGATGCCCGACACTTCAGGGTTTATACTCTTCGCACTCTCGGCACTCTCCTTCATCGGGTTTGTCATACGCGAAAACAGGACGAAATATCCTGTCTTCCAGATATCTCTCTTTACAAAGAACAGGGTTTTTGCGTTCTCAAACCTGGCTGCATTCATAAACTACAGTGCAACTTTTGCGATAAGTTTTCTTTTAAGCATTTACCTGCAGACAATAGAGGGATTCGACTCGTTTACGGCCGGGACCATCCTTATCGCACAGCCGATTCTTCAGACTGTGCTCTCTCCTCTTACAGGAAAACTTTCGGACAAATACGACTCGGCTATTCTTTCGACATCCGGAATGGTTATAATAACTGCAGGACTTATGATGTTCGCATTCCTGAAACCGTCCACGTCGGTCTTTTTAATCATAATAAACCTTGCAATTCTCGGGACAGGGTATGCACTCTTCTCCTCTCCGAACACGCACGCCGTCATGAACAGCGTCGACGAGAGAAAATACGGTGTCGCTTCAGGTGTACTCGGGACGATGAGGATGTGCGGTATGATGTCGTCTATGGGAATATCCATGCTTGCATTCTCTCTTACCATAGGAGAGGAAGTGCTTGCAGAAGCAGATGTCTCCTCCCTGATGCATGCAATAAATCTGGCATTCGCCATATTCGTAGTCCTCTGCATAATAGGAACATTCGCTTCATACATCAGAAACCCTAAAAAAGATGTCTGACCTAACCCATTTTTACCTATTTTAGCTTAAATAAAAACGATTATGATATTCTGACCGGCAGAAATCCGCCAGGAAAATTCCAGATTTCCCTTAACGGCAGATATATGAATTATGCCGGACATTCTAAAAATCAATAATAAGGGGGAAAAATAAAACGTATCATGATATAATCTATTACCCGGTATTCGGGCTGCCTGCAATTGCGGTGGCAGGAATTACAACGCTTTCGTTTCTTATTGCAACTTTTCTTATAGTTATGTTAAACAGGAGAGGATACCACAAAATACCTATGAAATGGCATTTCCGCCTGGGAAAGTTTACGGTCCTGCTGGCGCTTTTTCATGGCTTACTTGGAGTGATCCTCTTCCTTTAAATTATAAAACTATGGTTCCGCTTCCCTTTGCAACACTGTGTTTGAAATCAGGGTCGTCCCTGTCAGCTATTGCCCATATAAAATCCACCGTTTCTCCTTCTTCTATGACGGAGTCATAAGTGTCTTTGGTATCAAGATACCTTGAAAATTCAACGGTAGTTTTTCCGCCTGACTCTGAAACTGTATAGTTGAGGACACTAAACTCTCCACCTTGTTTTGTGTCATCGGGATGGGGGCCAAAACGCCCTGTTGAGTACATGTCATGGATACTCCCCAAATCGCCGTCCATGTACCCGAGATAAATGTCTGCGTCCTTCATAACAGATGTCGGATTAAATCCGACCGCAACCCAGCCTTTCGAATCCCCGGTCATTTTGAAATATACTATATCTTCGTTAATACTCCATTTCATTGAAAAACTTCCGTCTTCGGACTCAAATTCATTTACATATTCCGAATCAGGCAACAGAGAAACACTGCTTTGAACGGATGAAGTCTGTGAAACGTTCTGTCCGGTCAAATCACCACCAGAATTTTCTGATTCAGTACATCCTGAAATGAACAGTAGTGCAGTCAGTGATAAAAGAACCAGAAATGCCGTAAACCCCCTCTTCATAGATACATCAGAAGACAGAACTGAAATATAATACTTGCGGATATGAAAACCCCCAGCCGGAAATAAAAAGCTTTTTGGACAGGATTTTATTGAATAAAGCACTTAAAGAAAAGAAAATATACGTTTTTCATTCACTGTACCATACAGGAACATCCGACTCAAACCCGTCATGATCACTATAAACTCTTTTCACTCTCTCCCACGAAAGTTCCGTCTGATCTGGTGAACCCGTCTTCAGCGAATACCAGTGCGACCATAATATATCAGGTATTATCATCGCTGCAACATAGAAGGCGTATTTCTTCCAGAATTCTGAAGAGGGGCGCCCACTGTTGTAGCCGTCAACCTGCCCCCTCGCAAACGGGACGCTTACCTGCGTCGTGAAATATCCGGCCTTCAAAAAATCGTATACTGGGTCTCCCCAGCCGTACCTGTTGAAATCCACGATTCCACTTAATTTTTTGTCAGTTACGATGAGGTTTCCGGGATGGTAATCCCCGTGAAGAAAAGACTGCCTTTTGCAGTTCATGCAGCTTTCATTTTCCAGAAGGTAGCCTGAAAGCCTGTCAATATCTATGATACCGGTTTTTATACCGGACTCTTTAAATGCGTCCCATTTTTTCTTCATTTTTTCAGACTGGTGCTCATACCAGCCGTCTGTACCTGCGGGTGCATCAACCCCGTGAATTTTTGAAAGTTCTCTTCCGGCACTGCAGCCGAGGTCGTACTGGACATCTCCGGAAAGTTTTGGTAACGACTCCTCGCCGTCGTCACCTGAAATATAGTCAAGAAGCATATAACAGAAGCTTTCGTCACCGGACACCCCAAAATAATAAGTTTTAGGAACAAGGGATGAGACAGAAGATACTCTTTTTATCACCTCAAACTCGGCCTTTTTCTTATCCAAAATCCCGGCTTCCGATAAAGGGCTTATTCTAAGGATATATTTTTTCCCGCTGTCTCCGAAGACAAGATATTTTTTATCAAACGAAAAACCCTTTTCTATTCTTTCGACGCCTTTGCAGCCTGTAAAAGCAAAAATCGTATCCTCAATTTCCCGTAACTGCTCCATTACATTTCAATCCGCAAGAATTTTTTGGAAAAATTAATGGGATTTAAGAAATAATAAAATTGCTTCACTCTGGAATTTTTCTTTAAATCAGATTTTAGATTATTTTTCCCCATGTTTTTGGAAAAAGGCAGGATATTGCTGTAATTAAGCAATTCCTTAATTGGCCTAATATGTTATTTAATCATATAATAATATTATATAAGAGTATAATATATTAGATTAATAGTGAAATTTACTTTTCAATTTGAAATTTTATATGTGGGTTATGTCCTGAATACAGGAAATAACAGCATTTTTGCGTGCTTTATAACACTAAAAAAGTAGTTTGAAAAAAATATGGCAGAAACGACAGATAATCCCCGGATTAAGGTTCAGGTCAGAAAAAAAGGAGAAAAAAAAGGGATAGCAATGATAACCTTACAGGAAAATCCCTTTCCTCTCCCCTGACCTTTACGGTATGGCAAAGAAAGCCCTGTTCGTAAAGGGTCTTTTAATTGGGGGTCGTCTTTCCTTTTCAGTATTAACCCAGGATTATAGTGTTCGTTGCTGGTATTCCCGGCCTCTCGGATGTAGCTGTTTGTTCCGATGGGGGGAGAACGGCAATTATTGATGTAACCGCCCTTTTCTACATTTGATCTCTTTTCAAATTTTTAATCTCTCAGACTATTGTTTTTCAGGCCGGCTTCTTCTTTGCCGAAATTACACTGGTAATTCCAAAGAATAACCTGCCGTTTTTTCTGTAATTTCCGGATTAAAGTATCCTTACGGCCTTAACTTAAAACTTTCAGGATACTGGTTTGCACCACTTAAAACTTCGGGCATAAGGGGGCCTATGTCCGGGCGTCTTCTAGCATAGTGGTTTGCTTTAGAGTCTCTGACCGGGGATACCGCAATTTGTTTTTATTTTCAAGCATTATGGCCTCGGATAAATCATAGCGGTTTTTTGATAAAACTTCCGATATTTTTGGTTTTTTTAGTTTTCAATGGTTTTTCCCGAAAATTTTTCAGAAGTCTGGTTTTTCAGTTTAACCGAATTCGTCTTCATGGGCCTTTAAACACTGATTCACTGTTACTCTTTTATAGCCTGATACCCCGTCCTGAAAACTCCTTTTTTAGTCATTTCGGTTACCAGGTCAGGATAAATTTTTTGTATTACTGTGTATTTTATGTAATACTTAAAATGCATAAATACTTTTTGGTATTACTTGGTATTCCTGAATATTACAAATTATAATACAATAATATGTTGTAATACAGTAGCAAATGGCAAAACCATTAGAGAAAAAACACTACAAAATGGTTACTACCAGAATGCCTCCAAATCTAGTTGAAAAACTGGAACAAATAAGTTACGAAAACCGGACTGACCGTTCCACAGAAATAATAAGGGCCTGCGAGGAATATACGGAAAGGTTCTTTTCTAATCAGGCAACAGGCGTTGCAGAATCTTCAGCCAAATACACCACACAAGACTATAAAAAAGCTGAAAATGACAATGAACTAAGGGCCGAGATCTTAAAAAACACTGACAATCCCCTGATAAAACTAATACTTATAGAACTGGAACAGAGAAGCAAAAAAGCATAAAAACCGATAAATTTCTTTTGTTTGAAAAAAAGATGTCTTTTTGATATTCTCGTTTTAACAAATATTATGTAGATTCCCGCAAAAATTTGGTATATATTAAGCATAATCAAAAACCTGTTGATATAATTCATAGGAACTACAATTAAAATAAACTCAGATGAGAAAAATACCATTTATATATACTATTTCGAGAGATTTGACGTATTCATACAGTACACTCATTTTAGACTTTTGTCGTCAAACCAATCATTCAGTAATTTTTGTTCTCCGAAATCTCTTATTTCTTTTCGGTATTCATCAATCGCTGCTGGATAGCTCGCTTTTTCGGCTTTTGCATCAGTCCAATTTTTAATATATTTTTCTTTAATATTTTTCACTACAACATCTAATTTTTCACCCTGACAAAGTAATCTTATTCTGTCGTTACCTATTTTTTGAAATAACTGATATTTAATGCCGTACTTAATTATGCCCTGAAGTCTTTGCTTTATGAATTTTCTTTTATCATCTCCTGAAATCCCCATAGAAATTTTTTTACACATGATTTTTTCTATGTCTAAAATACTGATAATCTTCGGATCTTCTTTATCTAACTGATAATTGTTATTATAGCATTCACTTATTATGAGAATAATGATTTGTCTGAATTTATGCGTGGTAATACAGCATGACAAATCAAATCTTGACCTAGCTTCACTATTTCCAAATCCTTTAAGAAGAAATTCAGTAAGAATTTTATTATCATGTTTATGATTATGATATAACTGAATTACATTGGAATGAGGTTTGTAAACCCACAATTTTGTATTGTATTTACCTTTGTTTTTTTTATCAGTTAATGATTTTAGAATTTTATCACTATCTATGTCATATACTGCAGCTACATATTCAAATCTAGATGGATCAAGCTTGATATCAACTATTTCAGATAAATAATCAATGTTTTTTAAAACATTCTGCTTTGAATTTTCTATTTCCTCTAGTATCTTATTTGCTTTATCAACAGAACTTTTACATTCAATAAAAATGCAACGATTCTCTTTTTCATTATATAAAAAGAGATCAAAACTTTTGTCTCCTAATTCTTGAGAGGCAAATTCAAAATCATAAGATGCTAATTCAATTAATGGCTCTGCAAAATAAAATTCATAGCCAGAATTTTGGGATAATCTAGTCTGCGCAAATCCTTTCACACAGAGTTTCATTAACTCATGATGATTTGTATCAGTCTGAATCTCTTCAGACAAATCTTCTCTTTTTGACGGAAGAAAATATTCTTTTTTTCTTTTCTTTATTTCTTCAAGTTTTGCTTTAATATGTTTTGGTGCCCTTTTATAAAACTCCTGATATGTCTCAGTTGGATAAGGAATTTCATTTTTTGTGATATATATCACCCAGTTATAGCAGAATTATCAATATTTTCGAGAATAAACTCATAAAAGCGTATTGATGAGCCGATATCTGTTTCATCAACAGGGAAGATATCTATCCTGTTTCCAATCATAGAAATATCAAATTTTGTTCCTGAATAATTGTCAATTAATCTTGCTGTGAACAAAAGTGAACCTGATATCAATACACTTTCCAAGAGAGTAAAATTCCACTCTTCACTATTAAATGATTTACAGATTTTTGGCATACTGCCAATATCTATATTTCTAGAAATTATTACCGACCAAGGTTTCTGCAAAGCATGCCTAAACTGCTTATTTTTTCCAATATTGAATATTTTGTATTCTGATTCGTTTATTGCATTCTTCACAGTAATTATTTTTTCAATGATATAATCCAATATTTTAAAAATTTCATCAAATCTTCCATCATTTAATGTAATAATACCCTTATTATCTATTTTAAAATGTACACCATTTGGAAGCTTAATCTCTAAGATTTTAGGCAATACCCCGTAGTAATATTCCAGTTCTTCAAGCGTTTTTTTACCATCAAGACCACGGTAAATTATACTCCTACTTATTTCCGGACGAATTTCAGCTTTAATATCAGTACTTGTTCCTCTCCTTGCTGAAAAATATGTAATCATCATTTTTTCATACTTTCCAGACAGATCGTCCTTTATTTCTTTCATTGTACAGGGTGAGATCCAAAGATTAGAAATATTCCTTTCATGATTTATGTATTTGAATAAAACATCAGGAATTTCCTTAGATTTCTTTGCAGTCGTTATGAAAAGAGAGATATTTGTTGATTCATCATAAAAAACATAAAATACTACTCTGTCTCCACCCAACTCTTTAGAAATATACAGCAATTTACCAAATCCACCATCAACTCTAAAACCTGCATCATCTAAACTTTTAAAAAACTCTTCAGCAGACCTGAAAGTAGAAATTGCTGGTATAATATGGACATTATTGAAATCAGATTCTGTTTTTCTTTTTAGTTCAAGAATCCTTGCAATGTCCCAGATTTTTTTAATATTTTGATTATTTAAGCCTGGTAGAACATCTTTCATGCTTTATCTCTCATTAGAATTATTTTGGTATATATATCTGCCTATTCTTTGAAAGAGCATCTTTTACGATTCATTTGTTTTTTCAAGATATATTTTGATCTTTATGGTATAGCTGTATTTATTATGCTATAAGATCATGATTCAAATTCACCCTATGAAAAATCACCTGTAGCATTAATACCAGTTGAGCGGGTGAAGTGAAAGTGAGAAAAAGGTTAATTTATCTTTCATCAGGAGATTAGAATTACTTTTTAATTCAGAGTCAACCGTTATTGCATTCCGGTATACAATGAATATCTCCGTCAGCTGTTGAATAAATCTTTTTAGCTGCAGCAACAGCATCTTTACAGCTGCTAAACTCTCCAAGATATGTAGAACTTACAACAAGCTTTAACCAAGAGCAACCTTCTTTATGCACTTCGTGATTGCCCTGATTGTCGGTATTATCATTTACGTAGTACTTTGTCAATTAAATTTCCCCCTTTTAATTTATAGAGATCACAACTCAAACTGTGAAATCTATGAGAAATAGACTTTTTTGTATAATATATCTTTGCACGAACAAAGTAAATGGCTAATATCCAATGAATTTAAAAAAAACATCACAGAAATAGATAAAATCTGAACTTTACGTGAAGTGCACCGACCGGGAATTGAACCCGAGCTATTGGCTTGGAAGGCCAAAGTCATACCACTAGACCATCGGTGCAAATCTTTTGCAAAGCAGGACTTCCCGGAACACTCAAAACAAAAGTGTTTCTGACTGCCTGTGCCATACTATTTTGCCGTTTCATGTTATTAAGAATATTGATTAAGTTCTCAAAGACTATACGCACTTACTATAAACGAAAACCATAACCCATACAAAAAAACGGCAATAAAGCCAAAAAAACAGGCATAATCCGGATTTTATCAGCAGACTCTCATTTCAGGCAGTTATTTTTCACCTGCCTGTAAACATCTCCGAATACTTCGCAGTCCGCCCGGCGCATACAGGACGCACATACGAGATTTCGTCATCCCCGCACATCATACACAAAGGCTTCGCCTTTTCGTAATCCATATTTCCGGATTCGTCAAAATACGCGTCGTCAGCTTCAAGGTGCTCGATTTTTCCGATTACAATCGAATACTTATCCCTTTTGATCTCCTCCTTAAGGCTGCACTCGATCCATGAAATACAGCCCTCTATTCCGGGAGGAGAAACGCAGTGTGATTTTTTCGGCTTTAATTTCGCTTCGCAGAACTCGTCCGTTTCCGGCGGGAAGTTCTTTGAGCACACCATAACCTCCTCTATCATAGACGAAGGGACGACATTCACGACGAATTCACCCGTATCACGGATATTGTCAAGAGTGTCGCGTTTAATCCATGACGCAATCATAATCTCGTCAAGAGGCCTTAAAATCGGTGTGACATTCCCCCAGGGCGCTGCATTAAGAATTCCGTCCTTTGATACAGTCGAGATAAGGACAACAGGCATGCAGAGCACATTCTCTCTCATGTAGGGCTTAAGCTGCATAGCGGAGAATATAGAGTGTATCTGCAATAAGTATTATGAATTTTAAAAAGAGTAACAACGAGACCCGAAAAAATGATTTTGGGATTTTCAGGCTTTATTTAGTAGCCGCGAAGCTCGGACTCGATTTTTTCGAGTGCTGCAACACGCCTTTCAAGTGAAGGGTGGGTTGCAAGAAGCTCGGTTAAGCTCTTTCCGGAAATAGCCGGGATAATGTAGAATGCATTTGCACCCTCTATCTCCTGCTTCTTTTTTGCCGGAACGTATTCCATTTTTCCGCTTATCTTTTTCAAAGCCGATATCAGAGCCTGCGGGTTACCCGTAATCATCGCACTTCCCCTGTCTGCCGCAAACTCACGGTAACGCGAGAGCATAAGCATAAGAAGAGTCGAGACAATCCACACGAATATCGAGACAATCCAGATGACAATCCATGCACCGTTGTTGTTCCTTCCGTCAAAAAGGTTCATGATAAGTGCATTCTGCATCACCATGGATGCAATCATCGCAATAAAGCTTGCAACCGTCATCGTGAGGATATCACGGTTCTTGACGTGCGAAAGCTCGTGTGCAAGAACCGCCTCAAGCTCCTCCCTGTTAAGGGTATTCATAATCGAGTCCGTAACCGCGACAACAGCATGGCTCGGGCTTCTTCCTGTCGCAAACGCATTAGGGACAGGGGACGGCATAACAGCTATTTTCGGTTTGGGGAGTCCTGCCTCATTGCAGAGCTTCTCTATTATGGCATGAAGCTGCGGCTCCTCGTCCTCTGCAACAATTCTTGAGCGGGTGCTTGCCAGGACAAGCTTGTCCGAGAAGAAATACTGCGAAAAGGCAAAAAGAAAAGCCAGCGCTATCAGGAATATAAAATATCCCGGAAAAAAATAATTTAAAACGCCTATAAAGAACAGGTATACTGCAAGGATCAAGACCCATGTGAGAAAGACACGTCCTGTCAGTCCCCAGTCTCTCTTCCACTTACCTATCATGATACCTGATATATTAGAAAGACATCGCTTAAATATATCCTGCCACCCGCACAGTTTCCCGCATGAAAAGAGTACAGAAAGGAAACAAAATCAGTCATGTTATACCTAAAAAGACCAGATAAATATTCCGGATAAAAAATGACACTTGACGAAGTGACTATAAGCAGAGCGATTCTGTCAGAGCAGAGCAGAATAATGCTGGAATACCTCGATTCCGACTGCACAATAGTAGGCGGCGGCCCGTCGGGCATAACCTGCGCGGCGCTCCTTGCAGAGGAAGGCATAAAGGTAGGGCTTGTAGAGAAAAAGCTTTCAATCGGAGGCGGAATGTGGGGCGGCGGCATGATGTTTCCAAGAATAGTCGTCCAGAAAGAGGCACTGCGCCTTTTGGATCACTTCAATATAGGTTACAGGGAGTTTGAAGAGGGCTATTATGTCGCATCCTCGATAGAGGCCGTAGCAAAGATACTTTCAGCGGCCTGCGATGCAGGCGTACAGATATTCAACCTCACGACGGTCGAGGACGTTGTCGTAAAAGATGCGGGAGCAGTAGAGGGTCTCGTCATAAACTGGGCTCCCGTTGAAATGACAAAACTCCACGTAGATCCCCTGATGATGCACTCGAAGGTGACAGTCGATGCAACCGGTCACGACTCTGTTATAGCGCACATGGTCAAAAACAAAGGCGGAAAACTCGAGATAAAGGGAGAAGGGTTTATGTGGGCCGAAAAAGCCGAATCTAACATCCTTATGCACACAAAAGAGGTGTTCCCCGGCCTTATTGTCACAGGAATGGCTGCAAACGCTGTCGGCGGCGAGAACAGGATGGGGCCCGTATTCGGCGGAATGCTTCTTTCCGGCGAAAAGGCGGCGGGACTTGCAAAGAAAAAGATTAAAGCCTGATAAAATACAGCCCCCAATACAACTCTTTTTGGTATTATATCATTTTAACCTTAAAAGTCCGGACACTTCCGGCCGGAAAAACTGTAAAAGTGCAGCAGTCAGGTTCCATAAAAAAATGATTAATATTTGATCAAGAATCGAAATATTTTATAGATACATTTCAGACTATTCATACATGGAGGAAGATGACTCTCCGGAAAGGATAGGTGACGTAGCTTACGGGATCTTTGAGATAATTCTCAACAGGGAACTTAAAAGACGCGGCAGATATCTCTTTGAACGGGTAAAAGACAGAGAAGATTTCCTTGAAGACTTCAAAAGCATCTTCCTTGAATTTTCCAGGGAGTACAAAATGCTTGCAGATGCCCTTTTGGAGGACTTCAGCGGGCCCGGTGATATTTACAGCAATATACAGAACGGCGAAGGTGTAATCCCTTCAAAAACTACCAGAATGTACTGGATAGTTCAGGACGCTCCCGATTTCAGCCAGAGTCCCGAAGACGACGAAAAAGGTGGGAAATGGCTGATTTTTGCCGATAAAACTAATTCTGACGAGATTTGGGAAAAAATAAGGGATGCGACCATCGAAAAGAGACTCGGCATATCAGCCAAAGTCTCCACAGCAAAGCAGGACAAAAAGGAAGGTGACGAAAAAACGGTCATATACGTAAATACACGCGACTGGGAGGACAAAGAAGACGTCATGAGAATAAGAGAAAACCTAAGGGAAATGGGAATTGAACAGCGCATAGGATACAAAAGAAATCTCGAGACTTTCCACGGGGAATACTCGGACGGTGGAAAGAAAGTAACCTATTATAGTGCATAAAACCTAAAAAAACAACAATTTATCCATTTTTGTCCGTGCAGCCAAAAGTATGAAAAGACTCTTCACGTTTTAAGATATCAGACAAATGACAAAAAATCAAAAAAAAGCTATAAGCAGCATAAAAAACCGCCTTTTGAACTGGATAACTTTCCCTTTCTGCCCTGGCGGGAACAGGGGAACAAAAAAATATTATGCTTTTCTTTCCTTGTTTTTCGGGCGGAGATTGTCCGAACCGCACTTGCGGCAGGTTGTTGCACGTTTCGGGTTTCTTGCGTTGCACTTCATGCAGACTTTTACATCAAGCAGCCTTGCTTCTGCCTCTGGGAATCTTGCCATATTTGTATACCCCTGATAAATCTAATTTCAGTTCTATATACAATGCTGTCTGCGGTATTAACATTTTTGGAAAACAACAGGCAGACAAAAAAATTACCGGTGATAGACCGGAGTAAAAAAACACATTAAAAAGAGTTTCTTCGTCCAAAAAAGTTTTTTAAGATTTTTAAAAAAACCACACAAACACTGAATATTCACAAAAACAAATCAGGAAGAAAAAATAAGGGTCTGAAAAGTAATTCAGGCCCGGTTTTTTAAGTACCAGTCCCTGAACGCCGAAAGTGCACGACCGCGGTGCGAGGTCTTTGATTTTTCGGATACCGAAATCTCCGCAAAAGTCTTCCCTCCGGTCTCAAAGACGGGGTCATAACCGAAGCCTTCGCTTCCCCTCGGCTTTAAGGCGACATTTCCGTCCACCCTGCCTTTAAAGACAAACACACCTTCATTGTCGGCATACGCTATCGCGGTCTCAAAATATGAACTACGGTCGGTTATTCCGTCCATAAGCTTCAGTATACCTTCAACACCTATTGTATCAAGGACATATGCCGCATGGGCCCCCGGAAAACCGTTGAGTTTCTGGATATAAAAGCCGGTATCATCGACAATAAGAGGCTTTTTCATGATTTCATATGCAGTTTCTGCCTTTTTTTCCGCGACAACACCGACATCGCTGCTTTTGATCTCCTCCAGGTCCATCTTTACGTGAACAACGTCCGCGACACCCTCAAAAAAAGATGCGACCTCAAGTACCTTGTTGGGATTTCCCGTTACAACTGTAATATCCATCAAGAAAACCTTCTACCTGTCTCAAAAAAACAGTATGCATTAAGAGCATACATTCAGGTACTTACCGCCCGGGTCTCTTTTTCATGCTTCAGGAGAACTCTCAGGTACAAAGACGCCCAGGTGTAGGCAAGTATTCCTCCGCAGATGTCACCCAGGACAATTCCGTACCATACCCCATGCTCACCAAGCCCCACAACCTCTCCGAGAATATAAGCAAACAGAGCTATAAACACCAGATTTCTGAACAGATTTATAACAAACGATGTTACACCGTGACCTGTTCCCTGAAAGACCGATGAAGACATTATACCTGGAGCTACGAACGGATAGAATATGAACATGGTCTGCAAAAACGCAATAAATGAAGGGACAAGATACGCACTTTCGGATGAATAGGTAAAAACAGCAGTTATCTGCGGTGCAAAATACCATGTAAAAGCTGATGTGCATATACCGATGATAACTCCTATTTTCAGGGAATAATTGAGAGCAAGCTTTATGTTTTCATAATTGCCTGCCCCGTAATTGGCGCCTACAACGGACACAACGGCCATTCCTATTGAAATTACAGGAATTACTGCAAACATAACAACACGCCACCCTCCTGTATATACTGCAACTGCATCCGTTCCTGACACGTCGACTAGAATGAAATTCACTAAAAGGAGAACAATCGCCATCAGCATAAACTCAAGGCTTGCAGGGATGCCAACGCCAAGTATATCCTTAAGAATTGACCATTTGTAATTGAAAGCCTTCCATTTGACCGACACATAAGTGTCTTTTTTGACAAAAAACCAGTATAGAAGAATCAAATTTACCATTGCTATGGATATAAGAGTGGCCCATGCTGCACCAGCAATACCCATATTCATCCAGTATATCATAACCGGGTCAAGAACCATATTGAGAACCGCTGAAATCGTCATGGCATACATTGTACGCTTTGTGTCGCCCTCCGCTCTCAGGACTGCATAACCAATGCTTGAAAAAAAGAAAAGAATCGTCCCTGAAAAGACAATCTGGCCGTATATAGCAGCAAGCCCGGTTGCAGTTCCTGCCTGCATGGCTGCAACTATTGGCTCAATGAAAAAAACGAAAGGTATCGTAAGAACTATCGATAAAATTATCGCCAGAATAAACGAATGAACAGCTCCGTTGTCAGCCTCAGACTTGCTTTCAGCCCCGATAAATCTTGAAATGGCCGAAGTTACACCGGCTCCGATACCGTTCCCCAGACCTGTCAGTATCATAAAAACAGGCATGATAAAGCCAACAGCCGCAAGTGCATCAGGACTTATTCCGGCGACCCATATTGCATCCACAAGATTATAAACCGAGAAAAGAAGCATTGCAACAATCATAGGTCCGGAAAGTTTGATTATAGCTTTTTTAGGGTCCCCGGTAAGAATTGAAACTCTTTTCGTAGCGCCCCGCACATTGTCATTTAAACTATTGCTATCTGTTTCTGTATTATTGATGCCTGAATTGCTGTCTGTCATATAAATTCCTGCAATTATACTTTTATTTTGATATATTTCACGGGAACTTTTATCAGAACAAACCCATGGTTTAAGATGCTGCGGAATAAAAAAACAGCCCCTTAAAAAAAGCATCCGAAAGCCATTTGCACTGTTTGTCTCAGGCATATCTTTTTTGGAGGTGATATGGCTTTATACTGCAAAAATAACTAAAGACCACCGGGTGCCCTGGAATTCCCGTCCCGTATACCCCTGTATATTTGAATATTCTCTGCAATAAAGATTTCAGACAAAACAGCATATACGGAAAAACTAAATACATAATTTACAGAAAAGGACGGCGGGTGTGCCAGTATAGATTCTGAAAGGGAATACACGAAACTTTTAAAGATTTACGAGAGAATAGCGGATGAATTAAAAAAGCACAAATCCGGAGTACAATCTCTCCAAAAAATAGCCTGGGGCATACAGTTCAAAGTAAGGACAGCAGAAAATACAGAGACTATCAGGGTGTACACGAACAAAAAAGGCGGGATAAAATATGATTTTTCGCTTGTCAAAGACGAAAAAAATCTCAAACACTTAAAAGAGATTCTGCCTTACGCAGACAGCATAAAAAATAACTGCGGCATTACTCCCGTGAATGAACAAAACCCGGAAAGAAGGGATTTTCGGGTTAACACAGGAAGAGAGAAACAGATAAACCCTGAAAAAATCCCGTTTCCCCTGATAGGGACAGACGAATCAGGAAAAGGGGACTATTTCGGGCCGCTTGTTGCAGCTGGAATGTATACCGACAAAAAGATTGCCGTGGTCTTAAGGCAGGCCAAAGTCCGTGACAGCAAACTTATGACCGACGAAGAGATCAAAAAAACAGCTGAAATTATAAGGGATAATTTTCCGGGTTGCTATTCAATAATTGAAATATCGCCCATGAAATACAACAAACTTTACAGTGAGTTCAGAAAGGAGAACAAAAACTTAAACCACCTCCTCGCATGGGCACATGCAAAGGCAATAGAAGAGATTTTATCAAAAAAAGAATGCCAGACGGCGATATCTGACAAATTCGGCGATGAAAAATATATTCTTTCGAAACTACAGGAAAAAGGGAGAAAAATCAGTCTCATACAGGTGACAAAAGCCGAGAGAAACATAGCCGTTGCCGCTGCATCCGTTCTTGCAAGGGACAGGTTTCTGGGAAAACTCGATGAACTCTCGGAATCAGCCGGCTTCAGGCTTCCCAAAGGGGCGTCAAAAAAAGTCATCACTGCCGGAAGAAAAATCGTGGATAAAGAAGGAAAAGAAGCCCTGAAAAGATACGCAAAGATCCATTTTAAGACAACCGGGGATATAACCGGCATAAAACCATGAAAGGTCTTAAAAATAAAAAGGCCGGAAGAAAATACCTGGCCTTTTTGGCATTTTACCAGAATTCTGATATCAGGATATTCTGCCAGTCTTCATCCAGGCAGTCTTTAAGAAGGCCGTAAAAAATTCTGTCATGATATTTCCCGTTTTTAAAACAGTAATCTCTCTGTAATCCTTCTTTTTTGAACCCGCATTTCTCCATTATTCTCTGTGAACCCTTGTTTCCCGCCATGCAGTCACCGTTCAGCCTGCGGCCTTTGGCCACAAAAAAAGCGTAATAGATGAGAAAACGGCATGCCTCGGTACCGAAACCGCGTCTCCAGCAGATGTCGTCCAGCTGGTACCCTATCGTATAAACATCACCACAGAACCCGTCGGGGATTAAACCGCACTGTCCTACAAAAAAACCTGATCTTCTATCTTTTATCGTAAAAACGGGAATATTCACCGGCCTGTTATTTAACAGATCCTGCTTCATCGAGGATATCAGAGGTTTGAAATATTTATTTGTCTCGTCAAACGAATTAGGACCAAAAAACAGCCATTCACAGACATTTCTCTTTTCAAGCATCATGCAAACGGAAAATAAGTCCTCCTCAGACATATACGAAAATAAAAGATTTTGTCCGTAAAATTCCGTTTTCATAAAAATAACCCTGCGCTCAACATAATTATATAAGTTATAACATTTAACTGGTACGATTTAAACAATCAGGCAGAATATTGTTGAAAAAATGTATATTACGTTAAAACAGAAGAACAGGGATATCAATTCATCTATTTTTCACATAAAATGACAAAGGCCTAAAAAACACAAAAAATCAAAACACGGGAGTTTTCTTGATTCTGCAAAAAGAAAGATTTCCAAAAATTACAAAACAAATGAGAAACACATTTTAAAAAAACGCTTATTTTAAATTTTTATTATTTTAGACTTTATTTTTTCTGAATTTTTGGATGAACGTCTGATTAAACGTCGCACCTGAAAAGAATTTCAGGCAAACCCTGCATTAAATAAACGGGAAAAAGGCTGCCGGGAAAAAATTTTCTTCCGACGGCACCCCGTTTACAAGCTTGTAAAAAATTTACTTTCTGCCTTTCTGGGCCTGACCGTTCTGGGCAGATGCATCGTTTGATTTTGCTTCGTTTTTAACGTTCTTTCCTACTGATTTCTGGTTTTTTGCCATATGATATCATACTCAGATTAAGTATATACAGCTTTTGGGTATTAAAATATCAAAATTAAAATACAATATCCTTTGATAATTGTTAAAAGCCAGGTATAAGCGTATTTTAGTAAAAAAAACATTTTTATTCAGTGGAGATACCGGCCCCTCTGTTTTATCTCCGAAACACGCTCCAAAACCTCATCTGCACCACTGAAAACCGATTTATAGCCTTTTGAAAACGCATCTGAAAGCTTTTCCTGTCCCGGAGCCGTACTCTCAAGAGTCTGGAAAAATACATGCAGATCGACCCCGCGCGACTCAGTCTCGGAAGAGATGTAGGAAAGCCCGAAATCAATGAGATAACACACCCCCGGGCTTTCACTCCCCACAATAATATTTGAGGTCGTAAGGTCGCCATGGATTATGCCGCTTTCATGAAGATGTCCCACGACAACACCGGCCTTGTAGGCATTTTCGTCATTGAGGACAAGTTTGAGCATATTTCCCTTTATCTTCTCCATAACAACCGAGTCATGGGTGATGTCGCGTACAACAGGGGTCGGGACTCCGCCTCTTCTTGCAAGAGAGAGCAGGCGGGCTTCGGCACGTGTCCTTTCAGAAATCAGCCTTTTGTCAAGAAGGTGGTTCCTGTAATTTTTCGAAAGCCTGTGCTTTACAATGTTGTCACCGGACTCAAAGACAACAGCCTCAGCCCCCCTTGCAGAGCCGTTCTCAATGAGGTTAGCCTTCTCGTACATGGTGCTCCCGGTATCCTTTCTCCAGAGGACTTCCACGTCATCGGAGCGGTATGAAGGATTCACGGCCGAACCTGGTATCGAAACAGTCTGCCCCGCTTCAAGCATGATTTTTCCGGTGTACGCTATCATCGCCCCGTTGTCGCCGATAAACTTCCTGTCAGGAACGTAGAATGAGGCACCTCTCTCTTCGCACATGACAGAAAGCATCTCCTGCAGACGTGAGTTTGCACCGACTCCTCCGACAAGCAGAACCTCGTCCTTTCCGGCATGTGCAAGCGCACGTTCGGTAACCTCGACGCACATCGCAAAGGCGGTCTCCTGAAAACCTGCGCAGACGTCCTCTATAGGAGCTTTGGAATCTTTTGCAGCCGACATAAGCCCTGAAAACGCAAGGTCCATGCCCTTGACTGTATACGGAAACTCAACAGGAGTGCCTTTTTTTGCATAATCCTCAATAAGGGGACCTCCGGGGTGAGGAAGACCCCTGCTCCGTGCAAACTTGTCAAGAGCATTCCCAAGACCTATGTCAAGGGTCTCTCCGAATATTCTGTATCTGGACTTCAGGTATCCTAAAACCTGTGTATTAGCACCGCTCGCGTACAAAACAACAGGGTCAGTGCAACCGCATGCAAACCTTCCTATCTCGACATGGGCGACACAGTGGTTCACTCCTATAAGAGGAACACCGAGAGCCTGCGAAAGCGACCTTGCCGCAGTCCCAACAGTCCTCAGGCACGGGCCAAGACCCGGGCCCATCGAAAAGGCGACACCTGAAATCCTTTCCGGGTCAACGCCCGAAAGCGCCTTCGAAACAACGTCCTTTAAAACAGAGGCGTGATGCTGCGCCGCTTCACGAGGGTGAATACCTCCTGTGGACGGCCTGTAGGGATTTGAATACAGGGAGACAAGCGAGTCTCCGAAAACAGCGGCACTGAGGTTCCAGGCCGTTCCCTCGATACCAAGTACCAGCCTATCCTCAGGCATTATCATTTTATTTATTGAATTCAGTATATCCGCACTTGCCACATGCAACACGATCGCCGTGCTGTGCCATAAATACACCCGGACCACATCTCGGGCAGTTTCTGCGCTGGGCTACGGCCTTGTCTCCCTCAACCTTGTACATCGAGGAACGCTTGACAGCAGATGATTTTACCGGTTTTTTTGTTGCAGCCATCCCACTCAGGCCTCCGCTTCATCCTGCGGTTTTTCTTCAGCCTGGCAGCGTTTGACTACATAGTCAAGTTCGGTTGCCTTAAGGTCTTCCTCGTTCTCGTAGATACGTGCAGATGCAACAATCTCCTGCTTTCCAAATTCTCCTTCGAGTGAGTCTACTACACATTTCTTTGGGTCTGCATTGCGAAGTGCGCAGAGTTTGCCCAGAATTTCTTTTCTTGAAGGTGTTGCGCCTTCGTATTTAAGGACAAAATCAAGCTCTGTGCGGTTAAGAAGCTTGTTTTCCTCGTCTCTTGTAAATTCGAAGTCCATCGATATCCCTCAAATATTCTTCACTGATTTATTTAAAACCAACAGCCTGAATTCTACATGCAGGGGCAGATAAAAAAATGACTATACTTTTACAAAAAGTGAAAAAAGCTCGTCAGCACGTTTTTTTGCTTCCGAATCCACTATCCTTACAACAACGCCTTTGCACGGCTGGCCATAGAGCACCGCGCTCCCTTCGGGAAGCATCCTCACAAGAGGAATTACAGCCAGGTCCTCCTCACCGATTACATGAACAAGCGCCGGAGGGTTCTCAAGAGCATTTCTGAGGGCATAAACAAGCTCTTCGGTTATAAAGCCTGCGGGATTCTTGACCTCAAATCTTCTTACCGGTAGAAGAGGCGTTGACATGCACGGCTCACGCATGGTGTTCCCGTCGATTACAGAAAGTTTCGGGACAATCCCGGCTCTCCAGAGATTGCCTGTAACAACGTCGCCTACGGCATATACCGGGGAGTCCCCGAGGTATTTTAGCGCTGCAGATATATCTGAAAAAAGAACACCGAAAGGTTCTTTAAACTTAACCCTCTCGGATTCAGGCAGAAACCACATATTTTAACGTACTTTCAGGGCATATCTTCCGGGCATATCGATATTCATCTTCTTTGCAATCATCGAATTTTTCGGGTCGACTATGTAAAGATACCCTGCCCAGTCCTCGCTTAAATTTGAACTGCCGCACGAAACGCATGACTCGCCGTCAACTACGTGGTGACAGTTGCGGCAGACTTTAAGGACCTTCTTACTCTTTGGCGCCATCTGCCTTTGCCGCCTCCATGTCTTCTTCTATCCAGTTCTCGGTGCCAAGACCGGCCTGTCTCATGGTAAGGCCTATCTTGCTTTCACGCGGGTCACGCTCGGAAAGGCTCAGGGAAACGACACGTGCACGCACACCGTCACCGACAGCTATCTGGCGCTTGGTCTCCTGGCAGATAAGTCTGCCGTTCTTCTCATCGTAGTTGATGAAATCATCCGAGATCTGGCTCACATGAAGCATTGCATCAATCGGACCGAGAGATACGAACGCACCGAAGCTTGTAGTTTCAACAACCTCGCCTTCCACTATCTCCTGCATCGAAAGCCTGAGGACAACTGCGTCAAACTCAACGTAGTAGTACACAGCACCGTCGCCGGGGATAATGTCGCCTTCGCCTATGTCTTCGATTCCGGTAACAGCTATAAATATGCCTATTTCCTTGTCTATACTGCCCTCAAGCTGTTTCTGGAGTTCATCCAGAACAACAGTCTTCAAATCCTCGCCAAGGCGTCCCGGCGGAACGCGGACCTTGTCCTGAAGCTTCATCCTGTAATACATATTCTAATTCACCACTCTGCCTGAATTCAACTTCTTATAATTTCGAGAGTCTTCTGGTTTCTAAGTACTATCACATCAATATTACTGTCCAGAAGCTTATTTTTAAGCCCTCTGTCGTTTGTGACAACCATGCACCCCGTCGCAGCGGCATATGCCACAATCATATCGTCGACAGGGACGGAGTTGACCGGATTTTCTTCTATCCCGCACCTTTTCAGAAGCGAGATGCCTACACGTGCAGCGGAAGCATCCCTTCCCCTGCCGCGTGAAAGTCCCTGAAGTTCGGATACAACGCCTTTTAGCGTTACAGGCTCGTATGAACCGACAAGTGCCTCAGTCCCAGAAAAGACGTCTACACCAAACTGGCCCGGCATCATAAGCGCATTGGCATCAAAGAGGACTTTCACTCAATTTCACTCTACCAGTGTTCCCATCCCGATAAGGCGCCAGCGGCCGCCTACCTGCCTGCTGATGGCGATGCGTGCACCGGCTGCGGCGCAGACAGGTCTTTTCAGCACTACTTCCACGGCGTCCTTCTTGGTGTTCACGACGACACCGACCGTAACAGCAGTCCCGACAGAAAGCATCAGGGGTTCCCTGTGCCTCAGAGGCTCTATTTTAAACTCGTCGTCAGAACCTACAACCCTCTCCATTAAGGACACCTTAAACGAAAGGCGGTTCCAGACCAGCGGAAGCTTTCCCACGTGTCCTGCAACCTGCCCTGCAAGTGCGTCGCTCTTTGTGATGGCCGGGTCTAACTTCGTGCCTATACCCAGAAGACCCCCGGGATCAGCCTCTGAAATCTTGTGGCTTCCCGCATTGATGGAAGTGACCTTTGTAATTATTGGTTCCCAGTGTACCTGGTTTTCCGCCTCCACCTTCCTTCCGGGGCGTATTTCTATCTCGTCACCTTCATGCATTACACCCTGAGTAAGAGAGCCTCCGATAACTCCTCCCTTTACTTCGCGCCAGCTGCACCCCGGTTTGTTTATATCAAACGACCTTGCGATAAGCATCAGCGGCTCGTCATCAGGATCACGTCTGGGTGAAGGAATGTTTTCATCGATTGCCTGGAGCAGAGCCCCAATATTGATGCCTTTCTGTGCAGAAACCGGAACCACAGGTGCATTTTCCGCAATAGTTCCTTTAACAAACTTTTTTATCTGTTTATAGTGAGCAAGCGCCTGTTCCTGCGAAACGACATCTATCTTGTTCTGAACGATTACTATATTTTTGATACCCACAAGCTCAAGGGCCATTAAATGCTCTTTCGTCTGCGGCTGGGGACATTTCTCATTGGCTGCAATGACAAGCATTGCTCCGTCCATAAGTGCCGAGCCTGAAAGCATAGTCGCCATAAGTGTCTCATGACCGGGTGCATCAACAAATGAAAATGTCCTGTAAGGCTCGCATTTGCCCCCGCAGTCCGGGCAGACCTCAGACGTCGAGTATGAATCAGGACCCTCACATGAAGGGCATTTGTATATTGTTGCATCAGCATATCCAAGACGGATGGAGATGCCGCGTTTTATCTCTTCACTATGCCTGTCTGTCCACTGTCCGGTAATTCCTGAAACAAGTGTGGTTTTTCCATGATCCACGTGACCTACAAGGCCTATATTAACATCGGGGATTAATTCGCTGCTCACTACTTTTCAAACCTCCTTATAAATATATGTCAACACTACTTATACCTACTCTGCACCCTGGAAAAACAGAGAGAAAATAGTACCTTTAAATTCAAATGCCTGAAAGCTATTAGTAGTTTTTAACCGTGAAATCAATAAACCTTGGCATCATATACTTAATAGCAGGAACCAGAAACTGTTTCTTCAGGTTTTCCGGCATCCGGAACGCCGTTCACACCGGCAAGCACAATATGTAAGAAACAATTATAATAATATACACAAAAAGTAAAACAATACAGAGCAGATGCAGAAATTTGTTCCGCCTTGTTTCTGAAAATGTTGGGTGATAAATAAAATGGTACACGAATCGGATCTTTCAAGAATCGGAATATCTCTTCCGAAAAACCTTCTGGACAAATTTGATGAAATCCTTAATTACCGCGGTTATTCCTCACGTTCTGAAGGTATCAGGGATGCAATACGAAGCTACATAACGTATTACCAGTGGATGTCTGATGTGAAGGGGCTAAGACAGGGTGTAATTACTATGGTGTACGACCACGAACACCGCGGTCTTCTCCAGACCCTGACGGAAATACAGCACAACCACCTTGAAATAGTTCAGTCTTCTCTCCATTCACATGTAAGTCATGACAAATGCCTTGAAATAATCCTCGTAAGAGGCGATGCAGGAGAAATAAAACAGATAGCAGAAGCTTTAATGGCACAGAAAGGCGTGGATTCGGTAAAACTTACCACAATACCGATTGAAGAGCACCAGCACTGAAAAAAACGGGCTACAAATAATTCAAAAAATCTCTCTTTTTGTTTTTTTAGGAAAAATCCACAATATAATCAGGGACGGATGCAACCGGCAATGAAAATACAATATCAGGAAAAAGAAAGCAGTCTTTTTTCTTTTCCCGTATTTCGCATTTTTATCAAAAGGAGGTTATCCGGCTCCCACGCCTGTGACCTCATCAAATGCTGCTTCTATGTCCCCGGAGCTTAAGTCTTCTGCTCTGTTAAGCATATCAAGATCGCCTTTATCGGACTTTTCCCTGTGTACCTTAACGGACTTCGCGAAAATAAGCTGATCAGTCCTGTAAAAAAGCCCGGTCTCATCGACCTTTGCGAACGCAAATCCGTCTTTCATCTCAATCTCCGTAACCCTTCCGGTGGTTCCGGTACGCGGGTACCTTACGATATCACCGACTGAGACTATCTTTTCCTCCATACCGGATATTTTTGTGTGCGTCTAAAATATAAACATTGGGCATCAAAAAAATTCTGCAATGAACCGCATCCAGATTAACAGGGTAAAAAAGGAATACAAAAATGATGCACACAGGGCGGTTGCACCTGAAAAAACACTGGATTTGATTAAACCCTCTGTACAAAAGGCAGGAGTAAAAGACCTGCTGTGCCTAACCGAAGCAGATGGCATAAACATTCCTGTATACTCGGCAGTAAGACCAAGGGCAGTCTGGGGCGGGACAAGGTTTTGTACAGGAAAAGGAGTCAGCACAAACGAAGCGAAGGCTTCTGCGATGATGGAGGCTGTTGAACGGTTCAGTGCCGAGTACCGCGGAGAAGAGATGAAATTCGCGAGTTACGAGCAGATTGGACTTACAAAGGCTCTTGACCCGAAAGACCTCATTCTTCCCCGTGATGTGCAGACAGGAGAAGAGATGCACTGGGTCTTTGCATGGGACATTCTCGGAGACGACGACATGTACATACCGGCAAACGCTGTTTTTCATCCCTATGATCCCCTCGGGATGGCCCAGCAGCTTTTCAGGAGTAATACGAACGGTCTTGCGGCGGGAAACACACCTGAAGAAGCAGTTCTTTACGGGATTTACGAGGTCATCGAAAACGATGCCTTAAGCTGCGCCCAGAATGGACGCTTTCTCGGAAAAAAGCTTATAATAGACACACAGGGCCCTCTCAAAAACCTCTGCAAAAGGTACGAGGAGAACGGCATCAGGATTAACATGTGGTATATTGAGGGAAAAACGAAAGTCCCGACAATAGCCGCATCGTCTGACGATACCGTAACAAAAGAGCCCGGCCTTCTTGTAACAGGCATGGGATCAAACCTGAACCCTGAAATTGCGGCAATACACGCCTTAACGGAGATTGCACAGAGAAGGGCAGACGACATAAAGGGGTACAGGGAAAACAGGACCAGAAAATCCATAGTGGAAAAGGCAGGTTATGACAGGCTCAAACGCATAAACAGGATATGGTTCCCCGAAACCGACACAAAAGAAGAAATAAAAATATCCGAAATACCTGACAGCAGCACCGACTACATAGATGAAGACATAAAAATCATACTGGACAGAATTTCCGGACTTTCCGAGCACGTTTTCATATATTTCCTTTCAAAAACGGAAATTCCCGTCGCAAGAGTCGTGATACCCGGGTTTGAAGTGTCATGTATTGACCCGACCCGCAAAAAAATGTTATAATTTTTTATTTTTTTCAGTTTACATAAAGACCGTTTAACACAGCATCCTCACTTACCGCGAAAGTCTTGTCTGTCCCTTCAATTGAATACTCCCCGAGGACTTTCGTGCCATAGTTGTCCCCGGTAGTAGAGTACGGGACAACAAACTCTCCGTCAACACTTTTCTGCCTGTAAGTAAACTTCCGTCCCTGGTCTGTCATCAGCGGTATTTCGATTATGCCTTCGCCTTTTATATGTGCCCCTTCTACGTACTCGAAGGTCTTTACATATTTCAGGTCAGAACCTGACCCTTTTCCGGCGACATTTGTCGGAGACTCATGGATAAGGCGGTAATGCTGAAGGGCAGGGACCACTGATACCGGCGACAGCGGGCTTACCCCAAATAAACCGGCATGTTTTCCTCCGGACTCATTTGCATTGTACGCTTCAGCTTTTGAAACGGCATCGGAATAAGACAGCTCATCATAGTTTGTTATGAGAGGTATTGATACTCCGTATACTGAGCCGTCAACGTATTCGATATAAAGTACGTTTCCGGGCTCCTTCATTGAGCCGTCAAAGTTATGGAGCCTTGAAATCATCGTATCGTAGTAGTTTTCATTGTAAGGATTTGCAGAACTTATCGAGTTGTCCTGCGAGACCTGCCCGAGAGTGGTCATATAAGGTGTCTGCTTAAGAGTCGCATTGTACCATACCGACATTGCCCAGAATTTGGACGTATCCATCTCTACATCGGTAATTACATATTTAGTATTCAGGTCATCCAGGATAGCGTTGGACTGTGTCTCATTCTGCTGTATGAAAAAGGCCGCTGCACCGTCAGGACCTGATACACCCTCCTGGAACGGGTTGGCGTTGGGCGGCCTGTGCGCAACAAAAGTTATCCAGTGGCCGTAGTCCCACCATGACATTACGCCATATGACTCCTCAGGGTTTTCATAGGCAGCGGAGTTGTAGATTTCAGTATAATTTATTCCCGTGTCCGGGGTGTTTTCACCCATCCACTCAAGCGACTCCTGCCAGTCAGGTGTCATACCGTCATATTTTTCCCCTGTAGCTGTTAAAATGCTCGTTTCTGCCGAAAAATACACGAAAGCTACGGCAAGAAGCACCGCAAAAACCGCCACAAGTGCATTAAGGCCACTGGGAGACTTTTTCTTGTTGATTTTCTGTTTTTTCTCCACTTCGGGTTTTTTTGCGGATTTTTTGCCTTTCTTTCCATCGGACTGCTGTATTACAGGTTCTTTTGAACTCACATCAGAACTGAAAAATCCAAGGATATCTTTAAAACCGTTGTCAACAGCCCAGGATACAAAAACAGCTCCCATAAGCGCAATGTTTGCGGCAAGGTAATACTCATATCTCACCTGTATCGTAGTTGAGTAGAGTATTACCGCAGACCACACGAAAATATAAAGATAAGTCTGGCGGGACTCCTTCAGGAATTTATATATTGACACTATAAATCCAAGGAAAAGCAGGAGCATTCCGTAGTTAAAGGAAGTCCATGCGCCTTCAAGCGTCCAGTGGTTGGCCTCCTGTATAGTAAGAAAAATTGCAGAGTAACCGAAGAATGAGCTGAGACCGGATATGAAAAACGAAAAGAACTCCGGTATAAAAAGCACCATAAAGACTATTCCGGCAATAATCAGTCCTCCAAGTGCACCGAGGTAATAAGACAAAGGTTTTTCCCGAAGACCTCTTTCCAGTCCGTAGAGGACAAGCGTCGCAACGATAAGCGCAAGGTACGCAAATACATGGCCCACCGAATACCTTGCCATACTCATTCCGGTGTGGTGTATTCCGATTACCAGAAAACCGATTATCGCGACTGCAAACGCGACGACATTGAGAAGTACAAGATATTCAGATGAATTTTTCTTAAGCCTGTCCCATATGAACTGAATTCCTGTATAAAGGGCTGCAATAAGTGCAAAAAGGACCATTGTCGGCATGTTGGCAAGGCCGAGAACATACGCGATACCACAGAAGACGGCTATAAGTGCAGGTTTTTTCAATGTTTCAGGGGATTTGAAATCCACGGGATTTTTCCTTGTATAAACCAGGTAATACAGGTAGAATAAGCTGAAAAGAGCCCCGAAAAAAACCTCCGCTATGTGGTGGTCAACAAAACCGAAGAGGGACCTGTACACGTACTGCCCTGCGACGACAGACGTGAACAGGGCTGCTATAATGCCTGTCTTCCAGTCGGAAACCTTTTCACCGACAAGGTACATAAGGGGAACCATCAGCATGCCCAGAAGCGCCGGAAGCCACGAGGAAACATACATTATGTCGGTCTGCGTTGAAGCACCCGAGATTATGCACATTATAGCCCCCATCATCGGGTACAGCGGGCCCCAGAAGTTATGAGTCCCGAACGGGTAGTAGGTCATCGGATCAAACCACGGGTACTGCAGTGAGTTTGAAGCCATAACCTCTATGAGCCTGAGATTGTACCAGGGATCATTACCCAGCAGGTCAACACCTGCACCCGTAACGAGCCCCTCTGATGGTATCAGCCTTATCCAAAGCGCCAATGCCGAAAATATAATCAGTAAAACAAGAATTATGCAATTCCTGAATTTAGCAACATCAGATATATTCATAAACATTTCCTTAAGGTAATATCTTTATTTTAATCTATTATAGATTATTATCAGAATTATTATCATTAAACAGCTTTGCCTTAAAAGGGCCTGACGGAAAAAACGCATGGTAACCGTATAAAAGACAAAAGCGGTACCTGAAGACCAGATAAAAAAGAAATTAAGAGCAGAATAAAATGTGTGGTATTGCCGGACACTACGCCTTTTTGGGGCATGACGTAGACAAAGACCTTCTTGAAAAAATGTCAGAGACCCTTGTTCACAGGGGTCCTGACGATTCCGGGATATATTGTGATGACAAAACCGGCCTCGTTCACAGGAGACTTTCCATAATAGACCTTACGGCTGAGGGGAAACAGCCGATGACAAACGAGGACGGCTCAGTATGGCTTGTATTCAACGGGGAAATCTACAACTACCCGGAATTAAGGATGGAACTTCTGGAAAAAGGGCATGTTTTCCAAACAAAAACCGACAGCGAGGTTATAATCCACTCCTACGAGGAATGGGGCGAGGAGTGCCTTCTGAAATTCAACGGTATGTGGGCGTTTGCCGTATGGGACAAAAACACACAGACACTCTTCTGTGCACGGGACAGGCTCGGTATAAAGCCATTCTACTATTCCATTTCAGAAAAAGGGATTATATTTGCATCTGAAATAAAAGCCCTGTGCAGAGACGCCGGCACCGGAAGGAGAGTAAACGAAGAAAAACTTACAGCTTTTTTGAAATGGGGAATTTCGGACTATGACGACGAGACTATGTTTGAAGGGGTATACCAGCTTCTGCCCGGCCACTACATGACAGTCCACAAAGATTCCGCGGATATAACGAAATACTGGGATACAAACCCCTCAAAAGAGGTCGTTTCAAAGAAAGGAGCAGACAAAGGGCTGTCTGAAAAATTTTTAAACCTCCTGTCAGACTCGGTGAAGATTCACCTCAGAAGCGACGTCGATGTCGGAACCTGTCTTTCGGGAGGGCTTGATTCATCCACAATAACAATGATCATAAACGGACTTAAAAAAGAGAATCAGTCCGGCGGCACTGAAGGTGCACAGAATACGTTTTCCGCCGTATTTTCTGACAAAAGATTTGACGAAAGCGAATACATCAAAGTTGTTGCGGACTCATCTGACGTTACACCGCATTATGTAAGTCCTGACCCGAAAGAACTCTGGGAAGATATTGACCACCTCATATACTCAAACGACGAGCCGTTCCTTCAGCTTACACTTTACTCCCAGTACTGTGTCATGAGAGACATCGGAAGAAATGTGAAAGTTGTCCTTGACGGACAGGGTGCCGACGAGATGCTTGGAGGATACATCGCATACTTTTTCTGCTACATAAAAGACCTCTTCAAAAAAGGGCACCCTGTAAAAGCCGCACTTGAAACTTTTGGAGTCTTAAGAAACCACAGAAGTTTTCTTTCTTATGCTGTTCCCCAGTTCTTCGTCAGGAAAAAGAGGCGCAACCTGATAAAAGGGGGGGATATTCCGCTTAAAAGGTATCAGGGCAGCCTGAACGAGGCTCTTGACACCGACCTTAAAAGCACAAATCTTCCATATCTTCTCCACTGGGAGGACAGGACTTCGATGGCTTTTTCAGTCGAAGCGAGAGTGCCTTTCCTGGACTTTCGGGTAGTCGAATTCCTTTCTTCCCTTCCTGCTGACCAGAAGATAAGAAAAGGTGTCACGAAATACATCCTTCGAAAAGCGATTAAAGGAGTTGTACCTGAAAAAATCAGGTGCAGAATGGACAAAAAAGGCTTTTCAACACCCGAAGAGGTCTGGATGAAAGAAGACCTGAAGGGAAACATCTCAGGCATTATAAACTCGGAATCGTTCAAAAAGAGGAATTACTGGAATTTTAACGAAGTCAGGGAAGAATACGACAGATTTCTTGATGGAAAATCCGGTTACTCCTCTGAAATCTGGAGAATCGTCTGCACCGAACTGTGGCTGAGGATATTCTTCGACAAAAGGTCAGACGGATGTGCTCTCCCATACCCTCATGTCTTTCCCAAGGTGCAAAAGACCTGATAAAAGATAAAACTGGTTCAGGACAAAGGCAGATATCAGGTTGTTCCTGAAAAGAATCACAGACAGGAGAACAGCCGCTGTAAAGACCAGCCCCAGAAAGACGTTTACAAGCAAAAGACCGGCTGTAAAAAGAATTCCACCCGCAAAGAAGAGTGACGGGCACAGTACGTACATCATGATCCTTACGGGGTAAAATCTCCTTGAAAACGGCCTTTTTTCGTGCAGAAGGTCAGTGTTCGCCAGAGTCGCCTCAATAAGCCTTTTTGCACGCCTTATCTTTTGCTTATACTGTTTTTTTGCAACCCCGGGGACTTTCTCAAAAACCAGCGCATTTATCTCGTAAACCGATCTGTAACCCTTTCTTATGGCCTCAAAAGCGGTGTTAGCATCATCAGCACCCTTTCTTTCGTTTATAGAGCTGATAATATTCTTTTTAAAGGCGACAAGAGCTCCGTTGAAGTTATACGTCGAGTCAACGGAACTCTCCCAGTCGCACATGCGCCCGTAAAAATTTCTGTATATGCCTTCCATTCCAACAAGATTGCCTGAAGACATATCTTTTGCAGGCAGGACCTCGGCACAGACCGCGGCTATGGACTCATCGCTTAATAGTCTTGATATGAGAATTTTCAGGGTATCTTTCCTGAAAAACTTGTTTGCATCAGTAGTCACGATTATATCGTATTTCGACTTTTGTATTGCAAGATTATACGACCGGTTTGTCCCTTTGCGCTCACTGTTTCTGAAAAAAGTGTATTCAATGCCGCATTTTACAAATGCCTTACGGGCAATTTCCCCGGTACCGTCTGAAGAGCAGTCGTCAATGAACAAGACCTCATACCTGTCTCTTGGATAGTCTGATTCGGCAAGGTTTTCTATTCTCCTTCTTATTACCGCAGATTCGTTGTAAGCCGAGATTACAATGCTTATCCCGGGAAAAGAAGAAAGGGCCGGAATTTTTCCTGATTTTTTTCCGAACCTTATTCCCAAAAGATAATACAGGTAAGGAAATGCAGCCGCAAAAAGCATACAAAGGGCTGTAAAAACTACAGCCACACCGGGAAAAAGATAGTCGGTCATTGAATCACATAGATTTTATTTATCAATTCGTTCTGCCAGAATTCTTTCCACTGATATTTAAAAAATTAGATCATATTTTAAGAATTTTTTCTCCTATTTCTTACAAGCGGCATGGACAAATGCCTTCTTGCAACAGGAGGCACTTCATACCAGCCTTTACCAACAGACCTCTCTGAGCGGATTATCTCTGGAGACTTTGATTTTTCACCGCATGTCCGGCACTTATACCCTTTGTCTTTTCCGGCGCTTGTCATTCTTTTGCCGCATTTTTGGCACACAGGAGGTTTTTTGGTCATATCTTCCGCAAGGGATTCAATAAAGAATTTCTCAAGATTTATGCTTCCGTTTTTGTAGCTTCCGCAGACAATGATCTCATCCCCGACAATAAGCCCGCGGACAATGTCCCGGAACTCTTTTGTGGGCTCATAGGCCATACAGCGGACAGAGGACTTTCCGTCCGATATCTCAGTTTCAACATGGCCCCCTGTGCCTGTAAACGGCTTTTTTGAGACCTTTCCTTTCAGCCTGTACGAGCGGCCGTCAAGGATATCAGATATCACGGAGTCGACAAGATGGACGTCAGTCCCCTGGTTCGTCCTGTACAGGCATTCCCTTTCAGGCTCCTCGGATACGATATACGAACGCGACTTCATGACCCACTCCGGGGATTCCCCACGTATTCCGTAAAGAACCGGGTCGGGAGTGTGCGGGACGCAGACAACAACACCGCTTTTCATGTCCACCGAGTCCCATGTGCGGGGATACGTCATCTTCTCTGAAAGAAATACGGATTTTCTGTCAACACTCCTTTTTTCCTTTGAAAACGGACTTCTGTATGCCAGAACCTCATACGTATAATCCGAAAGGTCCGCTGATACTGCTGCAGTGGCGCCTATAAGGCCACGCTTTATCTTCCACCCCCTGTAAAGTGCACCGGACTTTTCAAGGAGGTTTTCCGCCTCCTCAATCGTGCAGAAATCACGCAGGGCCTTTTTGTAAAAATCAGGTGATACGGGTCCTTCGCTTACCACAACACCCGGATTTGTATTTTCGCAGTCAAACTCGGCAAACTCCTCTACAAGAGAGCATGCAGTAAAAAACGCCTCATTCTTGGCATCACCCGCATCAGATTCTTTTTTTTCAGCATTTTCAGCAACAACACATATTGCGGCGTTGCCGCGGGTCTTGTGAGGGGCATTCGGGTTAAGGCGTATAAGGAGCCTTTCTTTTATCTCAAACCCTTTCTTCTCCAGTTTTTCGCAGAGAAGCGCACCGAGATACGTTGTACACATGCCGTTAGGAGAGTCGGTGTCGTCCACTCCAATCCTTATAGTTCCCAACAAAAGTCTCCTTTTATGATAATGCAGTACAAATTATATAGTTGCATACTCTAAAGAAAAACTAACTTACCAATGTCACACGAAAGACTTCTCCAGACAGTTGTAAGCGTGCTTATAATGGCAGGATACAATGTGTCAGAGCGCTGCGGAATGCGCCCGCGCAGTTTTGATCTGATTGCGCGCAAAGGCGACAACATAATTATAATAAAGATAGTCCCGCATATCGACAGCGCAGGGGAGGAAAGTGCAAGAGACCTTGCCGTAATAGCAAAGCACCTCAATGCAAAGCCCATCATAATCGGAGAGAAGGCACGTGATTTCGAGCTTGAAAGAGGCGCCGTATACTTAAGATACGGCATAATCGCAACAAGCATCACGACATTCTACGACTTCTTCGTCGATGATGTCCCGCCTCTTGTATATGCACAGCCAGGCGGCCTTTACGTGAACATAAACGGAAACAAACTTAGAGACCTCCGTGAAAGCCGCAATATGTCTCTCGGAGACCTTGCAGGGTCTTTAGGCGTTTCAAGAAGGACAATCTCAAAGTACGAGAGTGGGATGAGCACCACCCTTGACATAGCAATAAAACTTGAGGAGATATTCGACACTGCAATTGTTGAGGCGATAAACCTTCTCTCGCACGGGCATGGCATTGACATTGAGGAAAACCCTGAGACATACAGAAATACAGGGAACATTCCGCGCGATTTCGAACGGATGGGCATGAAGATGCACCCGATGCAGAGGGCTCCCTTCGAGGCACTGTGTGTATACGATGAGAAGAACATTCTCGCAGGCTACGGGACAGCCCAGAAGACACTGAAGCGCGCTGCACTTATAGGAAACCTCTCCGACATCACAGACTCAAAGGCCGTATGCGTGGTTACGGACTACAAGAAACGGAAGAAGATAGGTAAAACCCTGATAATAAGCGAAAATGAGCTTTCGACACTGGAAGAAGGTTCAGACCTTCTTGAGCTTATTGATGAGTAATTAAATATATATAGAACTACTAACCACTTTTTTAAGACATTAAAGGAGAGAAATATTAATGGCAGCAAATCTTGGCGGACAGCCAATTTTCATTCTGAAAGAAGGAAGCCAGCGCACACGCGGACGCGATGCGCAGAGCGGTAATATTGCGGCAGCAAAAGCTGTTGCAGGTGCAGTTCGTACAACACTCGGTCCAAAGGGAATGGACAAGATGCTCGTTGACACAATCGGCGACGTTGTAATCACAAACGACGGTGTCACAATACTCAAAGAGATGGACATCGAACACCCTGCGGCAAAGATGATGGTTGAGGTTGCAAAGACACAGGACGATGAGGTCGGAGACGGTACAACATCGGCTGTAGTTATTGCAGGCGAACTTTTAAAGCGTGCAGAGGAACTCCTTGAACAGGACGTTCACCCAACGGTAATTGCACACGGGTACAGGCTTGCAGCCGACAAGGCCCAGGAAATAGTAAAAGACATTGCAATCGACGTAAAGCCGACCGACATGGCAATGCTCAAAAAGATTGCAGACACAGCAATGACAGGCAAGGGTGCCGAAGCTGCAAAGGACAAGCTCAACGAACTCGTCGTAAAGGCAATCTCAATGGTCGCAGACGAAGACGGAACCGTTGACACAGACTTTGTAAAGGTCGAGAAGAAGGTCGGTGGCACAATTGAGGACTCAGAACTTATCGAAGGTGTCGTAATCGACAAAGAGCGTGTACACCCCTCGATGCCAAAGAAAGTCGAAAACGCAAAGATCCTCCTTTTAAACGCACCTGTCGAGTTCAAGAAGACCGAAGTCGACGCAGAGATCTCAATCACTTCACCTGACCAGCTCCAGATGTTTTTGGACGAAGAAGAGAACATGATAAAATCAATGGTCGAGAAGATCGTCAGCTCGGGTGCAAACGTCCTTATCTGCCAGAAAGGTATCGACGACATCGCACAGCACTACCTTGCAAAGGAAAAAGTTCTCGGAGTGCGCCGTGTCAAAAAATCAGACCTTGAAAAGCTCTCACGTGCAACTGGTGCATCGGTTATCTCATCAATCGATGCAATTGACTCTGCCGAGCTCGGAAACGCCGGACTTGTCGAGGAGAAAAAGGTCGGCGGAGAAGAGATGGTCTTTGTAACAAAGTGCCACAACCCCAAGGCATGTACACTTATGATCCGCGGCGGAACAGAGCACGTTGTAGACGAGCTTGACCGGGCACTTGAAGACGCACTCCGCGTGGTCTCGGTTGCAGTCGAGGACAAAAAGTTTGTCGCAGGCGGAGGAGCACCTGAAGTTGAACTTTCATTAAGACTTCGTGAGTTTGCTGCAACACAGGAAGGACGTGCACAGCTTGCAATTGAGGCTTTCGCATCCGCTCTTGAGATTATCCCGCGTACACTCGCAGAAAACGCAGGTCTTGACCCGATTGACATGCTCGTGGAACTCCGTTCAGAGCACGAAAACGGCAGAAAGACATTCGGTCTCAACGTCTTCGACGGAAAGGCTGCAGACATGCTTGAAGCAGGCGTAGTCGAACCTATGCGTGTAAAGACCCAGGCAATAGCGTCCGCTGCAGAAGCAGCAGTCATGATCCTGAGAATTGACGATGTAATTGCAGCCTCCAAGATGGGCGGCGGAGAAGGCCCCTCACCCGAAGAAATGGGTGGAATGGGAGGCATGGGCGGCGGAATGGGCGGAATGCCCCCCATGATGTAAATTCCGTAAAAAAATAACCAAAAATACTTTTTTTTAGATACTTTTCATTTAAGATATGCCATGAAGCTAAAGATGATGACCCTGTAATCATTACGATTTCATAAGCGAGTTTTGGAAATAATTTTTCTATAAAATAGTTATTTGTGAAATTTTTTTCTAAAATTTTCCATAAAAGTCAAAAATATTCATTAATGATCATAGATCGTCAATCAAAATATATATATGATTAAAATAACAACAGTTCTGACTAGTTAAACGAAAATTTCCGGGGGGGAAATGATATAACTAAAAAAAAAGGCGGACTGAAGGACAAACTCTCGTTTTCCTCCAGAATTCTGATAGTCTGCCTGGTTATTGTAGTCCCTGCTTTTTTTTATGTATCCTATACCGACTACAACTCTCTTCGGGACAACTTCTACGAAAACTACAATCAGCTTAGTGAGAATACCGAAGAAAGCATTATAGAAAGCATAAAAATCGTCAATACAGGCCTTGAAATCTACGATGAAACATTCGACAAAATGATGCAAAAGGCATTTGTACCGTTTATAAAAGCTTACAACGATTCAGGCGGAGACCCCGGAAATATCGACCTTTATGCTATCAAAAAAGAACTCGGTGAAAATTATGACCTGTATATAATAGACAAAAACCACAGGGTCATAAGTTCCACAAAAAAATATGACAACGGCCTCAACTTCAGCTATGATACAAATTTCTGTGAATTTCTGGATAAAGCCCTTGTCCTTGGAGAATATCATGGCGACAGAATAGTCAGGGGAACAAGGGACACTTTAAACATAAGCAAATACGCCTATTATCCATCGCCCGACAGGGAATACGTCCTCGAGCTCTCATACGACACAAAAGACTACAGTAAGACAAGAGAACGCCTGAAATACCACGCGACAACTGACAGCATAAAGGAGATGAACCCGTACCTCTACTCGGTAAAAATATACGACATCTACGCGATGACAATAGGAGAGCCCGATGAACCCGACAATTTTACAAAAAACCTTATTCTCCAGAACGTAATCAGAAAAAGGTCTGACTTCGTTTTTAAAAACCAAACCGGAGGTACTGTGACAAGGTACAGATACATAAACCTCTCAGACGAAAATTTCGGGTCCGACATGAGCGTTGTACTGGCGTTTACCTATTCCCCGGAATCTATGCAAAAAGAGCTTAACAGGATTCTTTTTTCAAATATAGTCTCATTTCTTCTTATACTCTCACTTCTCGTAATAGTGTTTTACCTTGCAACCGATCTTATGGCAAGGCCAATCAAAAACATTGTCGGGGACGTGGACGAGATAGCAAAAGGAAACCTGGACCACAGGATCAGGATTTCAGGCGGCAGGGAATTCGTGTCACTTAGAAACAGCATAGAGAACATGGTGGGAAACCTCAAAACGACGATTGAGGAACTCAAAGAGTCCAGGAGAACTATAAAAAAGTACAACGAAGAGCTCGAAAAGAGAGTTGAGATAAGAACAAGCGATCTGAAAGAGGCAAACTCGGAGGCAAACTTTTACATAGACCTGATGACGCACGACATAAACAATGCAAACACTGCGGCGCTTGGCTATGCACAGATGATTGAAGAGTCTGCCGGTGAAGAGTCTTGCGGCAACATAAAAAGACTCATCTCTTCAATCGGACATGTAACGGAGATTATATCAAACGTTTCCCTTATAAGAACGATTAACAGCAGTGAAAAGCACCTCAAGCCGGTTTCACTGGATGCGAACATCAGAAACGTAATTCTGCACTATCCTGATATGGATATAAAACATGAAGACTCAGGATATTCTGTTCTTGCAGATGAGCTGTTAGGTGAGGTCTTCTCAAACATCATAGGAAATTCAAAAAAATATGCAGGTATTGACTGTAAAATTGTTATAACAGCTGAAGAGAAAAACGACAATATAATAGTGTGCGTTGACGACAACGGACCCGGAATAACGGACGAGGTAAAGAAAAACATATTCGACAGGCTTTTCCAGGAAAAAGGTAAAGCATTCAAAAACGGCAGCGGTCTGGGACTTTACATCGTTAAAAATCTCGTGGAAAAAAGATACGAAGGCAAAGTTTTTGCAGACGACATAATAGAAGACCACCCCGAACACGGCCTCAGAATATGCGTTATGCTGAAAAAAGCACAGACGCTGACAGATTTAGTGGACGATTAAAAAAACAACAGACACAATACCCGCCGGGCTTTAAAAGAAGAATAAGATAATTGAAAATCTTAAGGCAGATCACTTGATCTTTTTTTCAAGCTTTTTCAGCTTTTTCTGGGCGGACTTGCTCCCCCCGGCCGCCTGCTTTGAGAGTTCTTCTGCTTTGACTTTCTTCGCTTTGTTAAGCTGTTCCATTTGTTTTTTACTTCTCGGCGTTATTATTACCTCTTTATAGTCCTGAATTATTCTGTTTATTCTTTTTCCCATTTTAATAATACCCCTGCAAAGCAGGTGGCGGGAGGAGTTCAGGGTAATGCCGGGACGCAATAAATCCCGGGAAACCGGATCATACCGACACTTTCAGCCCGAGTATATTTCGTTTACCCTTTTCAAATACATCCTCTGCAATGGACGAAAGTCCCTTTGCGGCGCACCATTCGTCATAAACGTAAACCTTTGTTCCGAGAAGTGATGAAATCTCGTCCGAAATTGCTGGTGCAAGCGACCCGGCAACGGCTATTTTTGCGTTTTTATTAAGAAGCCTCATTGAAGCGCACTCCATTGCCGCAAACATCGCAACGGTTTTGTTCTGCATCTCAGAAGGGACGTTTTCCCTGACCCCTGCATGCATGAATGCCTCGTTGGCGCTCCAGACTCCTTCATCTATCTTTCTTATTCCGTCAACGTCAATCGCACCGTGCACGTTTCCCGGAGCAAATATGCAGGCATCAAATGCTCCTGTAATCTTTCCTCCGGATATCAGAAGGGTGACGGTATTTGAACTTGCATCACAGACGATAATATCGTCCCCGAGCTTCTTTGAGACCTCATACGCTATTCCAAGCTTTTCAGGACTTGTCTGGTGAGAATACACCTTGAAACGCGGGTCTGTCGGGGAAGTTCTGTGTATTCCGGGAATAACTATTGCAGGTATTCCGCTTCGTTTCACCTCATCATAGACCTTCGTCCCGCCTCCGATGTGCTCTCCTGCACCATCTCTTGTAACGACACCGCGGTTTTCAACTTTATCTATTCCCGTTATATCAGAGATACTGTCACCCATCGAATAGCAGACGGCAATGCCTTCAATTTTATCTATGTCGCATAAACAGCCTAAATCACGGTATTCAAAGGACACGGCATCCGTTCTTGATATTTTAAAATGCTTCTCCCCCGTTGCGAAACGTATTGCAGTCGTTCCATGATCAATTCCTATATACATTTCAACTCCTGTAACTTTTGCGCTTAAAACCACAAATAATCTGCGAAGACCAGCGTTTTTTCTCTTTTTTATACCTGAAAAAGAAGCATTCTTCAGGGGTATCGGTGACATCTTACGTATTTATATATCAGTCTCCTGCAATTTTTACCAGAAAACACAAGGACAGAATATTTTTGATAAAAATCTGCCCAAAATACACTTAAAAAATTAAAAGGATGATGAAATTTGACAGAAGGATTTGAAAACCTTAACCTGAAAATTTTTGCATTAATCTTCGCACTAACGGCTGTCTGCATTATAACCCCTTTTACATGGGCTTTACCGGCGTATGTCACCAACTTCGCATACGCTCTGATGCAGGTGGCCCCGTTCATATTTCTTGCACTGCTTTCTTATATGTCTGAAAGGTACCCGGGACTAAAGATATTTGCAACCCTGCTTCTCCTGGTGATAATTCTTCTTATGGCGGTAGTCTCGTTAAGCTCAGGGATATTACCACTTCTTCCTTCAGGGTTTTTTGAGAGTCTTGAATCAGGAGGCGGTGAACTTTCAGTAAACACAAATGTTATGGATTCAACAGAAATGGCACAGATTGTTCCGGGAATAGCCTTTCTGCTGCTTTCAGCTTTTGCAGCCGTTCTCCTCTCGCTTGCAGGGCAGATTAGAGCTTTCCGGGTATTTTTATCACGGTACATCCCGATAGACCCTGACTCTTTTGTTCATAAGACCGCACTCACTCTTATACTTGCAATAACGCTTCTTTCGTTCGTGCCTCTTTTAGTGACGGGCATTGCACCATTTCTGTCACCTGCATTTCTCGACAGTTCTGTAAGCTCTATACTGTCTGAAGGAATAATCTCACAGGATATCTTTTCGCTTTTATGGGTAATAGCGGCCTCTTTTATTGCGGCTGGTCTTTGGATTAACAGAAGTCTTCCTGAGGTTCTGGAAAGACTGGGTCTTAACAGAATTTCCAAAAAAGAGTTTTTGTACGCAGTCGGGTTAGGTGCCGTCATGGTGGGTGTATTTCTTGTCATAGACAACGGAATAACGGCAATCTGGGAGTTTTTCGGGTGGACTGTCACGGATTCCGATTCGGTCAACCTGCTCTTCGCAGCTTACCTGACCCCGGCCGCAGCATTTATCGGCGCGATATCGGCAGGGTTCAGCGAAGAGATTGCTGTAAGAGGGCTTCTGCAGCCAAGGTTCGGGATACTGATACCGTCAGTTCTTTTTGCATCCCTCCATGCATTTCAGTACAACTGGGACTCGGTTCTCGCTGTCTTCATTGCAGGAATCGTATTCGCGCTCATAAGAAGATACTACTGCACCACGGTATCTGCGATAACGCACACCGTCTATGACCTGATACTTTTCTGTGCACTGATTCTCGGACTGGGGATTTAAAAGCAAAATAAAATCTTTTTTAAGCACCCGCATTATTTCTGCACTCTTTTTATCTACTATAGTTGCGAACAGAATAATAATGTTGCATATCCGCGATACTGAGGCTGCAAACAACAATATTCCAAAGAATCCGGAAATTTCTTCAGATGAGTTTGAAGAAAGGCTTGAAAAACTGCGCAAAAACTCTGAAAAAGTCGTCAAAAACACTGAAGAAGAGCTCAAAACCCTCAACGAGATGAGGTGGAAGCTTAGATATACAACTCTGATTCTTATCGCGGCGATTATAATAAATGCGGTGCTTTTGTACTTCGACACCTGGAAGTTTTTCCTCTACTGGATTATGGCCTCGTTCATATTCCTGATGATTAACCCTTTCCTTCTGATGCTTCCGACAGACGTAGGTGAGATCAAGTCCTATATACACTATTTCAGGGAACTGAAAAACAGGGAGAAGAAAAACACAGAAGAAACTGCAAAACCCGATAAAAAGTCTTTAATAAGCGCCGGGACTGCCGACAAAAAGGAGATGATAAAGAACCTTTCGAAGCAGAGAAAATATTTCTACGAACTTTTCTGGAATCTTTTCTTCATAAACTGCCAGCCGCTTGCTCCGGGTTTTCTGGTGCTGTTCTCTTTTTCGTCCGTATTCGCGTTTGTCGGATGGAGAATCGGCACTTTTGAGTCATACTCGTCTGTTATTGTAATCGTGCAGTCTCTTGCGATTATCTTCTTCTATATCGCAATAGAATACGTCCAGCCTTACTCACGCGGATTTTTTTTGGGGATGCTCGGGATGCACTCCAGATTCAGGAAAAGATATCATGATAAATGGACCCTGGGCCTTAAATACGCTCTTTACGCAGCAGTCATCATCATTGGGATGGGCCTTATTTTCATCGCGGTGATTCTTCTCCCGGGATTTACATATCACAGTTTCATATCGGCAGAGGCCGACTTTGACATCGATATAGGGGCATTTATCGTAATCTTTGTACTCCAGACGATTTTTGTAAGGTACCTCCAGGGGAAATACAGCAGGGTTCTTGTGTACAACCTCCTTACGTCAAAGCTGGAGATAATAAAAACCGAAATCCTGCCGGCAATATCAAAACTTGAATCTGAAAATACCGGCGATTCTACACCAAAGAAAACTGAGATGCTTGAAAAAATTAATGCCGAAATTATAAGAAATGAGGTCATGAGAACGGATTACAGGTCACTTTTCGGGTATTTCCCGGTATGCCTGATAAACCCTGACATAAACGCGATAAAAAGTCTTGCCGAAAACGAAGACAAAAAGCATGATAAAAATTAAAACATCCTAAAATCCTCTTTTTTTACGAGTATTATTCCGGCAGCATGGTCAGGGGTTAATGAAATCCACGGATTTTTACCCCTGGAGAAATACTATATTTTATTATTAACAGGTTTTTTAAAATTTCAATAAAAAAAGGGGCTTAAAAGCCTTATATCGTATCTAGTTTGAAGGTTTTAATGAAGATTTTTCCACTTTGAAAACGCTGCTTATCCATTTTTGGAGGTTTTTTGAAGGTTGGAAGGTTTAAGTGACTTAAGGTGAAAAACCTTTTTTTGGAGTTGTAGTTGTAGTTTTTGTCTTTTTTATTTTACCACCTCCTGGTGGTGTCCTTTGATACTATACAGTCTTCTCATGAGCATATAAATGAATTAAATCACAACGGAAAAACAGTATAACCAAAAGGTTATACTCCATAAACCACTTTTACACAGGATTATGCCTTCAAAAAAAACAGGTAAAAAATAATTTCAGAAAATTTTTCCACTAAAACCCTATTTGAGAACTGATCTCAGGCAGTGCATTCGGTTTTCTTTTTGTACCTGCGTTTTAAAACCTCCATTATAAGGACAAGAACAAGTCCTGCCGCAAACGCCGCCAGTGCACCGGAGGAAAATCCGCCTGCAGCCTCAACCTTTACGACAAGCATTCTCGCCGAGCCTACCATAAGGCCTGTGAGAAACGCAAGCATAACCGCATGATAATGCTTTAAAAGATATTTCAAAACCCTTGAGAACAGGAGAAGCCCGATTAATCCACCCACAACATAGGATATAATTTCAGGAAACGACAGCGACTTAAGAGCTGACAGAAGGAATTCATACTGGTTCATAAGAAGAGTTATGTAGGCGCCCGAGATTCCCGGAAGGATCATCGCACAGATTGCAATCAGTCCTGTTACAAAAATAACAGGAAGAGAATGCCCGAGGACTGCCGGGTTTAAGCCCGCTACAACGTAGCCGGCAACAAAACCCAAAAACAGAAAAACAAATGCAATCCTGTTTCTTGAGCATTTCTCAATTTCAAGAAGTATCTGCACTGCAGAAGCCATGATAAGCCCGAAGAAGAACGCAAATGTAAACGCTGTGTATTTGTCGAGGAATATAAGTATCACGTGGGCGAGGCTTACTACCGCAAGGCCTATTCCTGCAACAAGTGCAATAAGAAAAAAAACATCTATTCTTTCCAGTTCGCTTTTAAACGAGCGGAAGTCGAGTCTTACAAGAGATATCACAAGTTCGGGCCGGATATTTCCGATAGCGGTTATCAGGCGCTCGTAAATTCCTGTGATAAGAGCTATAGTCCCCCCGGAGACGCCGGGTATTATATCGCAGGCACCCATAAAAAGGCCCTTTAAAAAGACAAAAATATATTCTTTTAGTGGTATTTCAGCCATCCTGTATTAAATATTGATCTGGTGTCTATTTATGGTTTTTAAGAAACACGAAAATCACAAAAAAGCATGACCTACACCAAGACCAAAAAATTCTTTTGCATTTATGAAAATATGAAAAAACGGCCTGTAAACAATTAAGAATCCTGTTCTTTTAAAAATTTCAAAAATATTATTTTTTTATTACTTTGTCCCGAAAAGCCTGTCTCCAGCATCACCGAGACCGGGGACGATGTAACCCTTGTCGTTTAAGTGAGAGTCGACAACAGCAGGCATTATGTCTACGTCAGGGTGATCTGCTGCCATCTTTTCCAGGCCTTCGGGTGCTGCAAGGATGCACAAAACCCGTATATTTTTGCAGCCCTCTTTCTTCAAAAGCCTGCACACGGCCGAAGTAGTCCCGCCTGTCGCAAGCATCGGGTCAAGCACATATATTTTTCTTCTGCTGATGTCTGCCGCAAGCTTTGCATAATACAGCTTCGGCTGAAGGGTCTCGGCGTCACGGTAATAGCCGATGTAACTTATCTTTGCAGTAGGTATCACCTGCATGAACCCTTCCTGCATCCCGATTCCTGCACGGAATATCGGAACTATGGACGGGTCGATTCCGGCCATTCTCTGTACATACACCGGTTTTCCCTCCCAGCCAGGAACTGTTGCATCCTCAAGCTCCCAGTCCTTTGTCGCTTCGTAAGTAAGAAAAGTGGTGAGCTCGGTTATAAGCTCCCTGAAATCCTTTGAATTCGTCTCTATGTTTCTTAGCATCCCCAGCTTGTGCTTCACAAGCGGGTGCGATACGGAAATTACGGACATATTTAAAAGTCAACTCCCAGTTTGTCTTCGTTTGTCTCCTCCTTTGTTTCAGGAAGCACAAGGTTTAAAATTACACCAAGAATCGCCGCAAGACCGACTCCGGCGATTTTTGCGTCGCCTATAGGCACAAAAAGACCTCCTACTCCAGTCACAAGGACAATTGAAAGAATAATAAGATTTTTGCTGCATTTAAGATCAACCCTGTTCCTGACGAGCTGGTCGACACCGAGACTTGCAATCAGGCCGAACAGAAGAATCATGACTCCGCCCATAACGGGAAGTGGTATAGTCCTAAGGAAAGTGCCTATTTTTCCAATAAATGCGAATACGATTGCAAATACCGCAGCAGACGTCATTATATACGGGTTGAACGATTTCGTGAGTGCGACAGCCCCCGTAACCTCCGAGTACGTGGTGTTAGGAGGACCTCCTATAAAGGACGCGATAAATGTTGCGATACCGTCTCCGAGCATTGTCCTGTGAATACCGGGGTCTTTCAGGTAGTCCTTTCCTGTAACCGAACCGATTGTCAGGATGTCACCGAAATGCTCTATTGCAGGGGCGATTGCAAACGGGACGATGAATATTATCGCTGCAAGGTTCCATTCCGGGAGGACAAATTCAGGCATTGCAAGCCAGGCGCTTTCGGAAAGGCCGGAATAATCGACCACCCCGAGAATTACCGAGACGATGTAGCCTGTAGCGATTCCGCAGAGAATCGGCACCAACTTAAGCCAGCCTTTAGCGTACGCAAAGACCACGATTGTTGTAATAAGCGATATGAAAGCAATCAGAAGAGAGATCTCTACAGGAATCACCTGTACTCCGTCAGACTGGCCGAGCGCCTCCGCAACGGCCGTAGGGGCAAGTGAAAGACCTATCACTGCAATTACAGGGCCCACGACGACCGGCGGGAATATCCTCTGGATGACTTTGACGCCGAAAAACTTTACTGCCGCACTTAAAACAACATAAAAAAGACCCGCTGCTGCAAGACCGCACATGGTGCCGGGTATTCCCCATGTCGCAACACCATATGTTATTGCCGGGATGAACGCAAATGACGATGCCAGAAATATAGGAACCTTCCACCTTGTTATCACCTGAAAAATAAGTGTTCCTATACCTGCGGTGAAAAGCGCCACGCTGGGATCAAGCCCGGTTATCAGAGGCACAAGGACCAGTGCTCCAAACGCTACAAAGAGTATCTGAAGACCGGAAACCGCTTTTTTAGAAAAATCTACCAGATTAAAAGACTCCATTTCTTAAAACTCCAAAAGGAAGGACCCACATAACAATTAAACCTCCCGTAAACGCCTGAAGGCGGTAAATGGCATCATTTCAGAAGGCATCTCCTGAAACAGGGCAGAAAGCCTTTTCCATAAATTTTTTTCCTGCACCGGAATATACCTATTCTTTTGACGCCGGACAAAGGCACCGGAAAGAAAGTGATGAGAAAAACAGATTAAAAGCAGATCATACAAAATTTTTGTGCAGCTTTTTTGCACGCACAATCTCAGCCTTAAGCTCTTTTGAAGCACAGGTGATATCTTTTTTTGACACTACGGCAGAGATTACCGCACATCCGTCCGCTCCTGCAAGAATGACCTTTTCAATGTTGGACATGCAGATTCCTCCTATGCCTATTACCGGAACGGAGACGTTTTCACAAATTTTTCTGAGTTCTGAAATGCCGTTTCCTCTTCCCGCATCAGGCTTTGACAACGTGTCAAACGTAGGACTAAGAGCGATATAGTCCGCGCCGCCACGCTCAGCAAAAAGCGCCTCTTTCAGGTTTCCGACCGAGACGCCGATAAGAAAACCTTTCGGGGAGACCTCTCTTGCCTCGGAAAGGGGCATATCCCCCTGCCCTATATGTACACCATCGGCACCGCTGTCTATTGCCGCGTCGATGTTGTCGTCGACGAAAAAGAGGCCGCCGTATTTTTTCCTGACTGCACAGATCTCATCTGCGACCGGCATCAGCTCATCGTATGAAAAATTTTTGTCACGGAGCTGGACGCAGTCGGCACCTCCCGCATATGAGAGCTCGGCTATCCTTGCATGGGAAACCCCGCCTGATATCTTTTCGTCCGTTACGACGTAAAGATCATACGCCATTTATTTCCCGGATCTTTGCATCCACGCCGAGTTCGACAGGCCTTAACCTGTAGAGTTCGTCGCACAGGCCCGTCCTGAAGGAATACGGCCCCTTTGCGTAAACGGAAGCCTTCTCACCGCAAAGGCCGAACGTGGCAAGAGCGGACGCCGCTGCTACAAGGTAGTCATCGGAGCAGACAGCAGAAAAAGCCCCGGTGAGAGAGGACGCCATACACCCCGTTCCCGATAGGTTTACCATCATGGGATGGCCGTTTTCAACCGATAAAACGCTGCTCCCGTCAGTCACTATGTCCTTCGGACCGCTCAGTGCGACGACCGCACCTGTAAGCTCCGAACATTTGAGGGCGGTCTGAACGGGGTCGTCCTCAAGGGAGCCTGAATCGACACCCCTGACCGTTGCCTTTGCACCGGCAAGGACCCCGATTTCACCTGCGTTTCCCTTTATTACGGAGATTATCAGTTCATCCGTAAGCTTTAGTGCGGCTTTTGTCCGAAGTTTCGTCGCACCGGCACCGACCGGGTCTAAAATCACCGGTATCCCGAGGTCGTTTGCAGTATTCCCGGCGATAAGCATGGATTCTATAATGTCATGATTGAGGGTCCCTATATTAAGTACAAGTGCGCCTGCAATGGATACCATTTCAGAGACCTCATCCTTTGAATCGGCCATAACCGGGGATGCGCCTGCGCATATAGTTATGTTTGCACAGTCATTCACCGTCACATAATTGGTTATATGATGAACAACCGGTTTCTCAGACCTTATTTTTGTCAGCATTTCAGCAGCAGTCTTTCCGTCCATTGTAACAGTATTGGACGGGGTAGAACATATTTCTGATGAAAATTCCGATTATTAATACCCATCCCCCCATAAAATCAAAATTGTTGAAGCGCCAAAAGAGAATACTGATTATGTTTTCAATCGTTACCGGTGGCACAGGGTTCATAGGCTCGAATCTTGTTGACGCCCTTGTAAAAAAAGGCGACAGGGTCCTTGTTATAGACAATCTTTCCGCGGGAAACAAAGACAATATAAATAAGCATATCAGGTCCGGAAAAGTTGAATTTTTAAATGCAGACCTCCTGGAATCAGGCTGGGAAGAGAGCTTTTCAGGTGCAGACAGGGTATACCACATTGCAGCCGACCCCGATGTAAGGGCAAGTGCGGGAGCACCAAAGCCTGTATACGAAAGTAACGTCTCCGCAACGGTAAACGTCCTTGAGGCTATGAGAAAACACAACGTCGGTGAGATTGTCTTTACGTCAACGTCGACTGTCTACGGGGAAGCGAAGGTAATTCCGACGCCTGAAAACTACTCGCCGATGACACCCATATCCATATACGGGGGGTCAAAGCTTGCGGCCGAGGCCATGATCTCATCGTATGTCCATACATACGGAATGAAGGCATGGGTGTTCAGGTTCGCAAACATCATCGGGAAGAGAAGCAACCACGGCGTAATCTGGGACTTCGTGCACAAACTCCGAAAAAACCCGGACGAACTCGAGATACTCGGTGACGGAAAGCAGTCGAAATCATATTTCTCGGTCGAGGCATGTGTTGAGGCAGTGCTATTTACTATCGAAAACTCGCATGACACCTTCAACTTCTTCAACATCGGCTCTGAAGACTGGATATCCGTGACAGAACTTGCAGAAATAGTCGTTTCGGAGATGAAACTTGAAAAAGTGAAGTTTAAGTACACCGGAGGTGACCGCGGCTGGGTGGGCGACGTCCCGAAGATGCAGCTTTCGGTTGACAAATTAAAAAAGCTCGGATGGAAGCCTTCGACTAACTCCGAAGACTCGGTAAGAAAGGCTGTATCGACTCTTATCAGAGAGCTCGAAGAAGAAAAAAGAGAATGAATACAGAAAAAAACTGCTAATCAATCAAAGACGGCTTAAAATGAAATATATCCTTATTCTCGGAGACGGAATGGCTGACTGGCCCTGCGATGAACTGGGCGGGAAGACGCCACTGGAATACGCAAAAACACCGAATTTCGATAAAATCGCACGCGAAGGGAAATGCGGAATGGTCGGAACTGTTCCCGAAGGCTTTGAGCCCGGAAGCGACGTCGCAAACCTTGGTGTCCTTGGATACGACGTATCAAAATGCTATACCGGACGCGGACCGCTTGAAGCGGTGAGCATGGGAATCGACATGGACAAAGATGACATTGCCTACCGCTGCAACCTTGTAACGGTAAAAGACGACATCATGACCGATTTTGCGGCAGGTCACATAACATCCGAAGAAGGTGCACAGCTCTTTTCATCCCTCAACGAAAAACTTCCTAAGTCCGTTAAGGGATATCCCGGAATAAGCTACAGAAACCTCCTTGTCGTAAAAAAAGGCATGGGTGCAGAATCAAAGCCTCCCCACGACATTGCGGGAACAAACATTATTGAATACCTCCCTAAGGGTCCGGATGCAAAAATTCTTATGAAGTGCATCGAAATAAGCCGCGAGGTCTTCAAAGACCACCCGGTAAACAAAAAGAGGATTTCGGAGGGCAAAAACCCAGCAACACAAATATGGCCTTGGAGCGGTGGAAAAAAACCTGTGCTTGAAGACTTCAGGGACAAATACGGTCTTTCCGCCGGGATGATCTCGGCCGTCGACCTGTTAAACGGCATTGCAAAATGCGCCAAAATGAAGACGATTGCAGTTCCGGGTGCAACGGGGTACCTTGACACCGACTACAAGGCAAAGGCAAGGTACGCCGTTGAGGCTTTAAACGACCTCGACTTCATTTACATGCACGTTGAAGCACCTGACGAGGCAGGCCACCTCGGAAGCATAAAGGAAAAGGTCCTTGCAATAGAAAGGCTTGACGAGGCTTCGGGAATAATCCTTGAAAAGGCTGAAAAGTCCAAAGAAGATATATGCATTGCAGTCCTTCCCGACCACCCGACACCTGTGGCTTTAAAGACACACACTCGTGAGCCTGTCCCCTTTGCGATACTCGGGAGAGGTCATGACGAATGCACTTCATACTCCGAAAAGGAAGTAAACGAAAAAGGGGGTTTTGGGACTGTCGGCGCAAAGGACCTTCTCAACATCTTCTTCGGGAAAAACTGAAGAACTAAGACTCGTTTACTTAAGAACAAAAGAAGAGGTAATTTAAACCCCCAAATATTTAGAATGCTATAAAAATATTTAACAATTGAAAAAATAGATAATAATTACTCTTAGTTTCGGGCAGATGATGAGAGTTACCCCCACTGAAAAGAAATTTTATGATGAAGCAGGGTACTGATGCCCTTGATTAAAAATAGGAATATTTTCAGTTTTTACTATTAAAATACACTACTAAGTTAAAATTAAACCAAATGAAAAGGTTATTTTGTTTTTTTCTCATCATTCTGACTTGGGAAATATCTATCTAAATCTGTGATTTTCCACTTAAATAGATCCGTTTCAGATAATTTTGTATCTTTGACACCTACATCCTTTCTTGCAGCCAAGAAAACATCAGCCATTAATTTAAATACTATTCTAGAATCTGTATTTTCTTTGCTATTGTATAGGTATTGCATAAACTGATTATTTGCCTTAACTGCCTCATCTGAACCAAATATGACATATTCAAAACAATTTTTTGTGTAATCTTCTGTGTTAATAATCTCTTGAACTTTTAAACCTATTCCATCTAATTTTTGTTTCTTTTTAATTGGATCTTTTTCCTGAGAATTCATTGCGGAAAAAATCAGGATGTATGGCCGAAATAATTCCATATAGATCTTTCTTCTTTCAGTTCTCAAATTTTCTTCAAGTGCCTGAATTTTCTTATATTTATTCTCAAGATATATTCCAAATATAGACCCCAAAACAGCCAGGATACCTGCAAAATATCCTAAATTAGATAAATTAAGTGTAAAAAGTTCAAATATGTACCCCAATACAAGACCAAGACCAATAAATAATAACGCAAAAATTATTACTACTAATGTCCCCCTTATTTGGTTTTGAGACATAATTTTCCCCCCCTTATTTCAAGAAATATCTATCTTAGAATTTCCCATAATTTTTATCTTCTGACATTTTATTAAAAACTAATTCTTTCCAAAAAGGAACTAAGTCAAATATAATTCTTATATTTCTATTTTTAAATGATTATATAAAAATTATATCCGGTCTCTTTTTAATGGAATTAGATTTCCAAGATAGATCCCACCAAATTGAAAAATAGGACAGAAAACAATTCAAATTTTGCCTGTACCAAAAAAATCTTCCTTCAACAAGGGTCTCATATTACGTAACCTTCTCTCCCACAGAACCAAAAGGGACATAAATTAATATAATTCAGAGCAATAAAACTCATAGATGAAAAAAGATCTGCTTATGTGGGATGAAACGCTGTTTCGCGATATCGAGGTCTTCGAGACAGACTACATCCCCGAGCAGTTCAATTTCAGGGACTCACAGGTAAGAGAGCTTGCAATAAACGCCCGTCCCGGCATTATGGGTGCAAGACCCCTCAATTCCATATGCAGGGGCCTTCCCGGGACGGGAAAGACAACGACGATAAAAAAACTCTTCGCCCAGATAGAAGAGCAGACAAAAAAACTCATACCTGTATACATAAACTGCCAGATAGACAATACAAAATTCGCGATATTTTCACAAATTTACAAAAGGCTGACTAAAAGACCGCCGCCCGCGTCAGGTACTTCCTTTAAAAACCTCTTTGATATGGTCTGCAAAATCATAAAAGACGAAAATCTGGTCCTTTTAGTATGCCTTGACGATGCAAACTATCTCCTCTACGAAAAAGAGATTAACAAAGTCCTCTACACCCTCCTGCGGTCGCACGAGGCGAACGAAGGCGTAAGAATCGGAATTATAACGGTAATATCCGACATGACTGTAGACCTTATGCAGGAGGTCGACCAGAGGGTGTCGTCTGTCTTCAGGCCTTCCGAAATATACTTTCCCCCCTACGGTACGGATGAAATAAAGGAAATTCTAAGCGAGCGTGTCATGCAGGGGATGTACCCCGGCGTCATAAGCAGCGCAATGTTAGACCTCGTGGTCGAACAGACCATGAAGAGCGGAGACTTAAGGGTCGGAATAGACCTTTTGAAGCGTTCGGCCCTCAACGCCGAGATGGATGCAAGAAAGGAGGTAAAAAAAGACGACATCTGCCGCGCATATCTCATCTCGAAATACATACACCTCTCCCAGACTGTAAAAACGCTTTCAGCCGATGAAAAATCGCTTTTAAAGATCCTCTGTGGTCTGACAAAGGACAAATCCGATATGACCGCAGGTTCTGTCTTCGAAGAGACAAAAAAGTCAATGAAAATCGGGTACACCCGCTATTACGAGATGATAAAAAAGTTCGACTCCATGAGGCTTTTAAACCTCAACTACAGGGAGGGTAAGGGAAGGACAAGAGTAATCACTCTGCGCTACGACCCGGACAGAATAACCGATATCCTGCAATAGATTTCCCTGTGCTACATTTGGCAATACTTATCTATTTTGTTCGTTCATTTATGATTCAGGAGGAAAACTCTTACATGATTAGTGTTAATGAACTTGCTCTGGATATCTTCGAAGAGCTCGCGGAATATCCGGAAGACTACAACGTGGAATTCCACCAGCTCGACAACGGTGCACGCTTTGTAGACTGCGGCGTGAGCACGAAAGGCGGGTACCTTGCAGGAAAACGCTTCACGGAAATCTGCATGGGAGGCCTTGCCGAAGTCTCGTTCAGGAACGGACAGGTAAAAGACGTCACAATGCCTTTCATCGACATAAACACAGACTTCCCGGCGATATCATGTCTGGGATCGCAGAAGGCTGGCTGGACCGTAAAGGAAGGCGGGTTCTTTGCAATGGGAAGCGGACCTGCACGTGCACTGTCACTTATGCCCAAGCACACGTTCGAGGTCATAGACTACGAGGACGAGTGCGACTATGCAGTAATATGCCTTGAGTCCGACAAACTCCCCAACGGCGAAGTAATGGAAATGATTGCAGACAAGTGCAAAGTCGACGTCGCAAACGTCTGTGCACTCGTCGCACCGACAGCATCGATTGTAGGCTCCGTTCAGGTCGCAGGACGCTGCGTTGAAACGGCAGTATACAAGTTAAACGAGCTCGGGTTCGACACCAAAAAAATAGAGTCCGCAATGGGTACAGCCCCGATTCCACCTGTAAAGAAGGATTCCACAAGAGCAATGGGATGCACAAACGACGCGACGATCTACAACGGCCAGATATACCTCACGATGAGGGCGCCTGAGATTGTCGACTACCTTGACAAGATCCCGTCCTGCAAGTCAAGCTCATACGGAGAGCCTTTCTACGACACATTCAAGAAAGCAGGCTTTGACTTCTACAAGATTGACACATCGCTCTTCTCCCCGGCCGAAGTCATCATAAACGAACTCTCGGAAGGAAAGGTTTACCGCACAGGTTCGATAAACCCCGATGTTACACTCAAGTCATTCGGAATGCTTTAAGTAGAAATAGAAATTTCCTGCAAAAACATTAAGGTATACCCGTAAAATCAAAAAAGAAGGCATTTCCAGAAATTTTTGCAGGAGGAATATCCATTCATATTTTTCGTTTTCTCTGTCTTTTAAGGCAGTAAATATTTTCATTTTCGGTTTGCAGCGGACCTTTTTGATATGCAATACATTGCGCCCTTCATTTCCTGTCGACAACATAATTATAACTAATAATACTTACCATTCCGGGAAGAGGACAACCCGGCAAATATATATCAAAAACAGGCAATAAATTCGCTGATGAAAACCGGGTACTGCGCAGTAGCACTTTTTCTTGTATTTGCAATAGTTTTTTCGGGGTGCGTCGGCTCAAACGAAAATCCCGGCAGCGATTCGCAAAAGTCCCCGGAAAACCCGGGATTTTTTGTAACGGCAGAGGAGAACATAATAAAACTGCATATCTTCGACGGCACAATCATAGAAAACATACTGTCTCCAAAAATATTTACTGACATAAACGAATACCCGGTCATACACTACGAAATGTCGTACGTAACAGTCCCCAGGGGAAAAGAGAACCCGCTTCACACACTGAAAAACACCTCGGAGACAATATACGTGATATCAGGCGGGGCAGAAGCCAGTGTAAACGGCAGAAATTACACTCTCTCACCGGGAGACACCCTGTATATCCCGGAAAACGCCGTCCAGAAAGTCCGGAACATCAACAGCACTGATCTTTCATACCTCTCACTTACATATCCCCCGTACAACAACAAAAATGAAATAATTCTGGAAGAGGGTTCAGACTATACAAAACTTTATTCCGGTGATGCTGCCCTTATAAAAAACAACAGCACAGCCCCGAGGATATTTTTTGAAAACTGTGAAATCCATAAAATTTTAGACCCTGAAATCCTTAAACAAAACATTGAAGGCTGTAAATATAATATAGGAATTGCAAAAACAATCCTCCCTGAATCAGGTCTTACACCGCCCCACATACTTGAAGGGACAACCGAAGTCATGTATGTAATATCAGGAGAAGGCATACTTCACGTAAACCAGCATACAAAAGAGATAAAGACCGGCGATACGGCATATATACCTCCCGGCGGATACCAGAGCCTGGAAAATTCCGGGGAAGAAGACCTAATATATATCACGATAACCGATCCACCTTACAAAGAATCTGTTGATTCAGCCGTTTCAGCCTGAAAACTTATTTTTTTCACCAGGCAGATTTTTTCGGATGAAACCGGCATGAAAAAATATATTTTTCAGAACAGTCCTCCAAGTAATCCCTCATCACCTGTAAGACTGTCCATACCGGTCATATTTTCTATGTCTGAGACATTCCCGGCTCCGAGATCACTCAAAGGGCTGTTTTCAACGATATCCGAATAGCTGCTGATGGAACTCTGGAAACTCCCCGCCATTTTTGCAGCAACACGAGGGAATAACAGGGGTTTTATCTCAACAGCCTTTTTGTATGCCGCAACTGCCTTCAGCTGCGAAGCTGCGGCACCTGTACTTATCTCCTGCGACCTTGGCTTTTTCAGGCCGTTGACGCTGTATATATTCTCAATTTTACCGCTTTTTAAAAGCGAGTTGTAAAGGTAGGCATCCCCGAGACCAATCCAGGCTTCCGCATTTTCCGGGTCATCTTCAAGAACCGAATTGTAGACCCCGGCCGCCTCGGAATAACGCTGAAGATTTATAAGAACAGAGCCTGCCTCCGCGAGTGTGTCCGCATCAGACGGATTTTCTTTCAGAACATCAGCGTATTGCGAGAGAATTTTTTCGTATGCTGATATTGCACCGGGATAATCTCCGTTTTTTATGTAAAGCCACGCTGCATCCTCCCATTCATCCGGAGTCAGAGAGCCGGAACCGACAAAACTAAGAAGAGTCTTCTGGACCGAATACGCTTCACCATATCTCTCAAGCGCCTTTAAAAGATTTATTTTAAGTTTAAGTGCATCAGTATTGTAGGGAGAGTCCTCCAGGACCCAGTTGCAGGCAGAAAGCCCCCATTCGTACCTGTTGTTGTTCAGGCCGTAGTCCGCAACCGATAATCCGGCACTGGTCTTAAGTTCAGTATTGGACGATATAATTATAAAGGCCCCGCATCCGACGACAGCAATAATGGCAAAAAGGTAAAACAGCGACTTTATCCTCATCAGACCCGGCCCATAAAAATTTTGTACCCTAATACATATCAAGATTCCCAAATTAAATTGTCATTATAGAATACCAGAAATAAATGGCATACCGGGCATTTTTGAATCCCAAAAATAAAAAAGCCAGAATTATATTCTAGACAGTTCATTAGTGTTTATTATGCGTACCCAATCAGGGGATGAGGCAATGACAGGACTTGAGGCGGTAATTGCCATCGGAATCCTGTGCATCTTCATATATCTATTCGGAAGTGCCGTTTACGGTGCAGTCATGCCTGACCACAACAGGAGCTACGAGCCCCATACAGGCATAATCAGTTTCGCCACAGGTGAATCCAGTGAAATTCTTGTCGTAGACGGGGCATGCTACGGTGCAGAGGACACAGGCGGGGTATTCCAGGGAGTTGAGCTTAAAACAGAAGGTAAAAACCCCAAAGCCATGGGGAGCTGCACGATACCTCTGAAACTCCTGATAGGAAGCCCTGTTTCAGTCAAGATGAACAAGGCTGTTATTCAGTTCAGCTACGGTGGAAAAACGGAAAATCTCTCCTACTCTAATGAAAGTCCGCTTTCAAAACCATCCTGGACGATTGCACAGAAATCCAGTGTTATTCCATTCGGTGACGCCGATGAAGACAATATCCTTGAACAGAACGAAATATTCACAATACTCGTATACCCGTCGTCCGACGTGCCTGCATCCGGACAGTTCTCTGTTCTGGTGACGCCGAAATCCGAAAATCCCCTTGTTGTAAGTCCAATAGTTCCGGCTGACATTACAGTCAAAAGGATAGTGACGCTTTATTTGCTATAATCAAAAAAAGGAGTCTTTCAGCTTAATGATTTCAGGGAAAGAGGAAAAGTTTGCATTAATGCTTCTTCTGGCAGTTCTTGCAACTGTAGCGGCATCCCATATCCTCATATCATCGGCAGGCATGAAATCATTCTCCACGGAGTATTCCGAAAATTCGACAGAGGGAAACCCCGTGTTCTTTTCAGGAAATGTTACCGGAGTATATGCAACAAAAACCGGGAACAACCTCATAATAAATACCGACGGGCCTGACATTTTCTTTAAGGGCGGTGAAGAATACCTTGACAGTTTCAAAAAGGCAGAGTTTGTAAATGTCACAGGCACAGTCTCAGTTTATAAAGGAAAAAAGGAGATTTCGGTTGAAAAAACAGAGAATATACAGATCCTCATAACAAAAGAAGATCAGGAATAAAAGAATTCCTGTAACCTTTTTTTAGTCTAGCTGAACAGATCATCGTCGTCTTCGTCGGACAGTTCTTTTTGAGGCTTCTTTTTCTTCACAGGACCCCCTGTTTTCAGACCGGAATGTGCTGTTTTTTTTGCCTCAGACTCTCTTTCACTCCTCTGATCAGTATACCCGAACCCCGTGTAGAAAGGGTCACCATTTTCAGGCGGTCTGGGTGGTCTTCTGCTTTCACTGACTTTACGCTCTTCCCTTTCCTCGGACGTCTCAAGAGGATGTGAAGCAATATCTGTCGCGAAGATATCCCCCTCCTCTGTCTTTGAACGAATTTCATGAGTTTTTTCCCCTTCATACGGCTCGGAGGGTTTTGCCGTGGATTTTCTCCTGCGACCTGACATCCACCCGGCATCCTTCGAACCGAACCCGTTCGAAAAGATATCCGAATCGCTTCCTATATGAGAATTCTCCCTGTACTTTTTCACCGACTTAAAGGAGCCGAATCCTGTATCAAATATATCACCTTCTTCAGAAGAACGCTCCTCTCTCTTTGTTTTCCCTTCACTCTTCCCGGAAGTCTCTTTGCCAAAGACGGATTCCCCGGAACTTCTTTCACCAGACTGAAAGTTCATATTACTATCCAAGTCTTCAACATTGTCACGGGAAGATGTTTTTTTTACTTTTTTTCTATGTCCCTCAATACCGTCGCCTTCAAGGCCTCCCGATATTATATTTTCCTTGGGCATGATGTAGAAGTATAGCTTTAGGATCATATTAATCTTGAGTATGAAACGGGTATAAGGCTGAAAATCTGCTGTTTTAAAGGTTTAACCGGCATTTAAAAAACAAATTATGGATTGATCTATTTTGATTATATTAACTTTAACAGATACTTCACACGGAAACCGCCGGCTCAAAAGCCCAGTCCGGCATTGCAGTTGAAAATCCCAGAATCCAGGATATTATGGTAAACATGAACAGTGTGAGAATGAAAATTCCGACAATATTCAGAATCCAGCCTGTCCGTATCATATCCTTCATCTCAACATAACCCGAGCTGTAGGCAACGGCATTCGGGGGTGTTGCAACAGGGAGCATGAAAGCCATAGAGCATGCAAACGCTGCCGTTAACATAAGCAGATAAGGATGAATCCCCATGCTGACGGCCGTTACAGCCATAACAGGCATCATAACCGAAGCTATTGCCGTATTGGAAGTGACCTCTGTCAAAAGTGAGACCAAAAGAGCCACGACAAGGACAGCTACAACCACAGGCAGGACATGCATAAAGGTCATGTGCTGCATTATAACGCCTGCAAGGCCGCTTTTTATAAACGCAGTCGAAAGACAGATACCTCCGCCGAAAAGAATGAGAATCCCCCAGGGAATTTTTTTTGCCCATTCCCAGTTCATCGTAAACACTCCTTCTTTGGTGTCTACAGGAAGCAGGAATAAAAGGACTGCCCCTGCAATTGCAATCGTAGAGTCTCCGACAAAAGGAAGATATGTGGTTATTCCGGGAATTACAACATTCCCTATATGTTTCTCGGACCTCATTATCCAGGCTGCAGCCGTCATTGCAAAGACCAGAAGCGTCCATTTTTCTCCCCTGCCCATCTCACCGAGGGACCTGAGCCTTTCCGCTATTATTTCCTTTCCTGAAGAAATTTTTCCCGGCATGTGCCTGTACGGGCCGTATGTCAGCCAGAGCCATGCAAGCGGGAGCATTACGCATGCAAGCGGCAGGGCAAACTCCATCCATGTAAAAAAGTCAATTGCAGGTGCAGACGGAAAGATAGTCTCCATCTGGGCTACGAATATCCCGTTGGGCGGTGTCCCGATGATTGTTGCTATACCCCCGATTGTCGCCGCATATGCAATCGATATCACTATACACTCCGAAAAGTCCCTCTGCTGCTCCGTCATCTCGCCAAGACCGGTGTCGGACTTGGGGAGAATTGTCGCAATGATTGCTATTGCTATAGGAACCATCATCATCGCCGTTGCTGTGTTTGAGATCCACATGGACAAAAAGGCGGTTGCCACCATGAATCCCAGGATAAGCATTCTCGGCGAGGTTCCGACCCTGTTTATAATATTCAGGGCTATCCTTTCATGAAGACCCCACCTCTGCATTGACATAGCTATGATAAATCCGCCCATAAACAGAAATATCGTCTTGTCGGCATAGGGTGCACAGGCCTCGGCAGGAGTCAGTACCCCAAGAGCAGGAAAGAGAATAACGGGCAGAAGTGCAGTCGCCTGTATCGGTATCGCCTCGGTAACCCACCAGATTACCATGAGAAGAGTCACACTGGCGACGTATTTAGCGTCTGTCGGAAACACTGAAGGGTCTGTCGGGATGAGAAGAACAAGAATAAATGCTATCACCCCGATATAACGACCGAGTGTTTTCTTCATATTTTATAAACTTGTTATATTCATATAACTATGTTTCTTTTTTGGATTTAGTCAATTTAAACCAGTATTTTTTTGAACCGTAAGGAAACTGGAGTCCGTTTCCACTCTGAATAGGAGGAGGGATATGTGCAAAAAGTATGCAATTAAAAACCGTTAAAACCACTTTCGGACAGAACCTTGGGCCTGCAATAAATTGATGCCGTTTAAGCGACAATAAATAATGCAGAATCTGATTTAGGATTCGTTTCATCCGGTTTTGGATTTTACGGCGGTATAATATAATGGAATTTCGTGATATTGTCTCTGTATCGCAGGGCCCACTGAGCATAATGAACCCTTTAAGCCCCGAAAAAGCGGTTTACATAGGTGAAATAGCCGGCATGTCGGAAGGTATGTCGGTAATCGATTTCGGGTGCGGAAACGGGACTCTTCTCGGGATGTGGGGAGAGACCTTCGGCATCTCCGGCACAGGCATTGACATAAGGGAGGACGCCTGCCGCAACGCATGCAATGCAATCGAAGAGCTTGGACTTTCCGACAAAATCTCCATATTCTTTGCTGACGCCTCAGATTACGAAAAAGAAGAGGGCGAACTTTATGATTTTGCCGTCGCCCTCGGGGCCTCCCAGATCTGGGGAGGCATTGAGGAGACTTTAACGGTACTTTCAGGTTTCATAAAAGATACGGGGTCAATAATCATCGGAGACCGCTACTGGAAAAAAGATACAGTTGCACCGGAGTTCTGCCGCCAGTGGCAGGAAATTATGACGGAATACGAAATACTCCAGATAATAAGGGGAAAAGGCTTCGACCTTAAATCGGTTGTCAGGGCAGACGACAACGACTGGGACGTCTACGAATCCGGAATATGGAGAAACTGCATCGATTGGCTCATGGGCTGTAAAGATAAATCCTCTCCTGACTATGAAGAGATACTCAGCTACTTCAGAAGGGTTCAGGAGGAGTACCTTGCATACGGGAGGGAGTACATCGGGTGGGCGATGTACCTGATTAAACCCCTAAATAAATAAGCCGGACAGGTGATTTTTTTTGAACAGATATTCATTTGTAGCATACATTCCAAACAGACCGGGCGCACTGAACCTTGCTTCAGGAATAATAACCGAGCTCAACGGAAATATAAACAGAATTCACTATGACAGACAGATAGACTCGCAGACTGCATTCTTCGAGGTCACATGCAGCGAAGAGGCATACGAAAAGATTAAGGAGAGACTTTCATCCATAGGGTTCCTCAGAAACTCTTTAAAAAGCCTCCCTTTCCTGAAATTCAGCGTCAACCTTCCCAACAGGGCAGGAGCCCTTGCCGAATTCCTTGACATCGCATCTGATGCAGGTGCATATATAGGGTCGATAGACTTCGATGATACGGGAAGCTTTCCGGAGACCGTTTTTGTCAGCATGAACCTTGAGGAGAAGCACAGGGCAGACGAGCTCCTGGACTCACTGAAAAACCACTATAAAATAGATATAATCGAATACGACACGACGGGGACATCACTTGACAAGACCGTCTTTTACGTAATGTTTGCAAAAAAGCTCCGCAGGTACATCGGAAACGACGACGATGACTTCCTGATAAACTTTTTAAAGGACATCAACCACACGGTCCAGGAGCTGACGAAACGCGGCGACAACCCTGACGAGGTCTTTGAAAATTACATACTCTGCGGGGATTTTCTGAACAAAACAACCGGAGCGGGTTTTTACGCAGACGTCCAGGAGATTGAGATAACTCCCGATATGACACTGTTCTGCTTTCAGCTCCCCGGAGGCGGAAGCATATTCGTATTTGACTACCCCGGTGAAACTGTGATGATTGATACCGGATACGGAATATACTCAGATGACGCCAGAAAAATGTTCTCATACTACGGGCTTGACATAGACAAAAAACTGAAGTTCATGATAGTGACTCACGGTGACGCGGACCACTGCGGTGCCGGGGGAGCATACAATGTGCCGGCATACATGCACCCAACAACACTAGAGATTATAAAATGCGGAAACCGGGCATGGGGGTCAAGAAACGAAAATTCAATACTTGAAAAGGTATACACCAAAATGATTGCACTTTTCTCCCGCTGGAATCCTCCATCCGAAGAGAACACAAGACTTCTTCCCGAAAACTCGCAGGAGAATGAAACCGGATTTCCTGTACTTGCAAAAATACCTATAGGCGGTCTTGAATTCGAGGTTTTGTTAAGCAGGGGAGGCCACCAGGCAGGCCAGCTTATTATATTCTGCCCGAAAGCAGGCCTTTTGTTTACGGCAGACACCCTGATGAACTTTTCAAGCTTTTCAGATGACCGCAGGAGATACAACTCTATAGCAGACTTTCTGGTGACATCAGTCAATGTGGACAGCGAACTTGCCCGGGAAGAGAGAAAAAAGGTCCTTGTGATGGCTTTGGGATACGAAGAGAGGACAGGAAAGAAATGCCTCATATGCGGAGGCCACGGGACGGTATCGGTGCTTGACGAAGACAAAAAGCTCAAAACATACGGAAATGTCGAACACTATGTACACAAGTAAAAATCCTTTTTTTATTTTTACTGTACTGAAAAATCTCATAATTATTTAAAAAAAAGTCCTCGCAGATCAAATAAAAAGATGACCTGACATATCATTATAAACGGATTTTTTTTCAAGCGGGCTAAAACACATTTTTATATTTAAAATTCATATTAATGGCTTATGAATATTACGGGGGACATCTACAAAAACATATTTGAGCATGCCATCACAGGACTCGCCCTGGCTGACAAAAAGGGAAGGATTATTGCCGCAAACGTTGCCTTTTGCCGCTTTACGAAATATAAATGCAGGGATATTGTAAACAGCAGAATTACATTTGAGTCTATAATTTATGAGGAGGACAGAGATCTAATAAAAAGCGTATTCAGGAATTTCCTGGAGAGCAAAACATTCAACGACAAAATCTACGAATTCAGACTGGTCAGAAGGGACTCTGAAATAGTCACCATTGTAGCAACGTTCTTCTTTGACAAAGAAAGCGGCTATTTTATTATACATATCCATGACATTTCTGAAAGAAAAAAAATAGTCAATGACATTCTGCTCAGGGACAAAATACTTGAAGCGATAAACTTCGCATCAAGACAGTTTTTAAAGTCAAATTCCTGGGAAAAGGTGATGCCCGGGGTCCTGGAGGCACTTGGAAAGGCCACAGGTGTTGCAAGGACATACTGTTTCGAAAACACTACCGACGAAAATACTAACACCCTTCTCATGAACGAGAGATTTGAATGGGCTTACGACAAATCCGCTTCCCAGATTACAAATCCAAGGATGCAGGGACTTTCATACGAAAAAGCAGGCATCCTCCGCTGGAAAGACGAGATGGAAAAGGGGAATATCATAATTGCCGACATAGGCTCGGTGGAACCCGACGAAAAAAGGAATATGGAACATTTAGGGACGAAAACATCTGTGATAACACCCATATTTATTAATGACAAATGGTGGGGCTTCATCGGCTTTGACGAAACAAGGGAAGACAGAAAATGGACAGAAGCTGAAATAGATGCCCTGGGCGCTGCAGCAGGAATAATCGGAAGCGCAATGTTCAGGCAGGAGGTAAGAGAGGCCCTTATAGCCTATATAACAGAATCCACGCTTAGAATAAAAGAGCCTGTGAATCTTGTCCGGGACAACATAGTGCAGATTAAAAAGGACATACTGGAAAATAAAATATCAGAGGAGAGCATAGGTGCAAAAATAGACATCCAGATAAAAAACATTGACCAGATAAACAAAAACCTTAAGGATATCAGCAGGGCTATCGTCGAAAACAGAAGTGAAATTCCGGACGCATACAGAAGGTTCATATCACACTAAAAGAGAGGGGGGAGGATTTTAAGAATGGGTAACTCTGAAACTGAAGAATATCTTAATAAAGATAAAAAACCGCATATCTGGCTCGTCCTTTCTCCACCTGAGATGCTGAAGGAAAACAACATAGGACTTATAAAAGAGATCACAAAATCCGGACAGGAGGTAATAATCATCTCGGCAAGTCAGCCGGCACAGTATCTCTACGAGGTGTACACCGTAAGAAACCTTGACCTTGAAAAGATCACGTTCATCGATACAATATCAAAATTTGCAATGGGAAAAGTGAACGAAAAAGTACCCAAGTGCACTTATCTTACAAACCCCGGCGACCTTACAGCCATTTCAATTGCAGTGTCCGAAGAACTGAAGAAAAAAAAGGACCAGAACCCGGCACTTCTCCTTGATTCGATAAATGCAATGCTGATTTACATTCCTTCGTCCAATATAACCAAATTTATACATTTTATAACAAGCAAGCTGAGGATTATGGACCTGTCCGGCATATACCTTGCAGCTGAAAGCACACTTGACCCGGCGATTCTCTCCCAGCTCACTGCATTTGCTGACAAATTTATCAACATGGACGGAAAAACAGAGGATTAGCCGAAAAAGCAGATTTGAAATTATGCCATAACGGGCATCAATTGCCATTGTATATACTGTTCACAGGTCAGGGCTTTTATAGTATTCAATTCTTTGCAGAACATATCCCAAAACCTGTTCCTCCAGTGCAAGCCTGTCCTCAGGAGAGGATATGTATGCACAGGAATACGCAAGAATAAGAGCGTTGTCATACTCATATTCACCAGGAGGGACCCTGATATCTTCCTTATTTAAAATGACTGCGTAGTACTTTTCGTCACCTTCGGAGAACCTGCACGCCTGCTCCTCGGGGACACTGTAGCCGTAAGTCTTCGTCGGGTCGCCTCCTTCCCAGTTGAATTCCGAACGTATTGACTTTTGCGACGGCAAAAGCTCTATAGACCGGTTTCTTATTATTTTAACCGCACACTTCAGAACTGACTTTTTTTCATCGTTTCCAAGTTTTTTTATTATCCTGTCCGCCCTTCCTATGGCCCTGTCGTAAAGACCTGTCCTGTACCCTATGAGCATCGACGCAATAAGGTGACCAATACTCCCGGAAACCGGCGGAATTTTTTCGGGCAGTGCCGAAATATATGCATCAAGATCTTTTTTCGCCTCATCTATTCCCACTTAAAGCCACTTCCCTTTACCCTTGAAGTTAACTTCTAAAAATAAGCTCTTTATGATTAAAATCTATTTCCAAAAAATAAGGAATGAGACTTTCCGGACAGAGAACAAAAAAGGATAATTTTTTATTTCAGACATATTTTTCAGCAGTCCGTTTTGATGAAAATACCAGACCCCCGTTTTTTTCCCTGAATATTACAAGCGTAAGTCTCTCGCTGTCATATTCAACATCCTTTGCGAAAACCCTGCCCTGAACAATGCCTCCGTCACCGGAGTACAATACTGCGTCATATTCAGGAGAATTTTTTTCCTTCGATTCGTGCAGGTTATCCAGGAAGTTCTGCCCGAACAGATCACAGGGGTCAGTATGGATAATTTCGGAAATTTCCACTGAAACAATGTCAAGAAAACTTTTGTTTGCAAATACAATCTCATGACGGGGGGAATTATTTGAAGAAGAGATTAGGCATATCGGAAAAGGAATCGAATCCATTACCATATGAAACTTTTTCTCCCCGGATTTCATAGCCCTTTCAGCCTTTACCGTCCTGTGTTTCTGGAGAACGGTCTCAATTGTCGTGTAGACCTCTCTTGGGCGTGCCGGTTTTATGAGATAGCCGTAAGGGTTTGCCCGGATTGCCCGTGAAAGCACATCTTCATCCGCGTATGAAGTCAGATATACAACAGGAATGTCCCATCTCTCCCCAATCGTTTTGGCGACATCGACTCCGTCCATTTTTTTGTCCTTTAAATCTATGTCAATCAGTGCAATATCCGGGATAAGCTCCCCTGTCATCCTTACTGCATCGTTTCCCCTAACGGCAAGACCAACGACATTATAACCGAAAGAGGAAAGAGACCTTTCAATCCCCATAGCAACGATAATCTCATCTTCAACAATCAAAACTTTTGCATCGGCCATTAGCTACTCACCCCCCTTTTTTACATTTCACCGCCTTTTCTGATACTTCAAATAATTTAAGGAGAGGATTTCAAATATGATTTCTCATGCATATCCCGCAAGAAGACAATGCCATGGATTTAATTACCTCTACTCTGTCTTTTTTTCAGATGACGTGAAACTAAATAAGCTTCTGCTATGTTCTGTTCTTTAACTGCTGATTCTATTTAAAGTTTATTATATTAAACGATCATACCAGATCTCCTTAAAAATAATATGATTTCATGCAAAACAAGACTCATACACACCCATAAATATAACCGGAGTAAACAACTTACTGTTCAAAAGAGTACATGAAAGCAAATGCAGCTCCGGAAATTGAGGTCACGGACTTTTTTTTTAACGGAATAAACCCGCAGAATATGGACCTTACCGTAAGAATCAGTGTAAAAAGTCCTCTTTTAACCGGTGCATCCATAAAAAAGGTATGTTTTGACATCTACAGAGTCGAAGAGGACGGACATGAAGAGTATATAGGACACGGGGAAAAATCCGGCATAAAATTAGAAGCAGGCACTGAAAATAGAATAGATATTCCCGTTACCCTTAAAAACAGGTCCCTTTTATACGCAGCCGCGGATTTTCTGGCGGCGGATATCACGATATCCGTTAAGGGTAGCCTTTTTCTGGACCTCAAAATATTTGCACCCGAGTTTAAGTTTGAAAAGAAAAAGACGGTTAAAGGCCTTTTCAAAAGGCTTTCAGAATAAAAAAAATAAAAAATATTTCTTAAAAAATGGAATGAAAATGCATTATTTAAGTTCTTCTTCATTTTTTTCTTGCTGAAGGTTCAAAGAATAATACACGCACAATAGTCACGATAGCTATTACAAACGCCGCACAGTATACAGCCACGGTGAAGTACATAAGCCAGTTGCTGTACTCAAAGTCGGCAGAGTACATAACGATTGAGGCACCTATCACAAGTGCTGATGCAACCATCCCCATCAAAATCTTGTCGGTCGCCTTTTCTATGGTATTCGACAGTTTTTCCACATCTTTTGCCACGATATCTATCTGAAACTTCCCGGCGGCCCATTTGTTCATCGTCCTGCTGAAGATCTTCGGAAGCTTCATTATGCTGTCGACGCTTTCCATCAGAGTGTGCGAAGTCTTCTTAAAGCTTTGCGGCGAGAAATACTGCATTTTTACAATCTCGGTAAGATAAGGCCTTGCCTTGTCGTAGAAACTGAACTGCGGGTTTAAAGTCTGGCCGACACCGATGACCATAATCAGCACCTTTAAAAGGGACATAAGGGTTCCCGGTATCTGTATATGGTAGCGGTTCAGGATCTTCGGAATTGTGTTCAGAGAGCTTATCGTATCTACCGAGGATATCTCAAAGCCTTCGGAGTCAAAAAGGGCATAATAAAGCTGGTCTTTTATCTCGTCAAGATCATCGTCGTCTATACGTACCCCGAGCTTTTTGAAGCAGTCAATTATCATGTCGACGTCGGTGTCGACTATTGATAAGAGTAGTTTTATGAATGTGTGCCTTCTTTCAGGTCTTATTATGGCAATAGCGCCAAGATCAATAAAAGCCAGTTTGCCGTCTATCGTCACGAAAATATTGCCCGGATGAGGGTCTATATGAAAAAAGCCGTCCTCAAATATCATCTTGAGATACGTCTCAAATCCCCAGTCGGCGTATACCTTAGGGTCATAGCCGTATATTTTTATGCCCTCCACGTCATCGACCCTGATGCCCTCGATGTACTCCATCATCAGAAGCCTCGAACCGGAATACTCCCAGTATATTTTTGGGAATTTTATTTCAGGCCTTTTTTTAAAGTTGCGGGAGAATATGTCGGCGTTTTTTCCTTCGGCGACATAATCAAGCTCCCTTTTCATCATTTTTGTAAAATCGTCGACCATTCCGCTGAGGTTGTACGCCTTTAATGCAGGATTTACCTTCTCGAAGCGGCGTGCCATGCCCTCTATAATTACTGTATCGGTCTCTATTTTTTCGGCTATATTCGGACGCTGAATTTTTATCGCTACTATTGTCCCGTCCTTTAATACCGCCCTGTGGACCTGTCCTATCGAGGCCGCTGCTATGGGAGTTTTTTCAAAATATTCAAACGTCTCGTTTATCGGACCGCAGAACTCCTCTATTGTCGGAACAAGGGCCTCAAAAGGGACGGGTGTTACGTGGTCATGCAGTTTTTTCAGCTCCTCCACAAGCTCGGGGGGTATGGACTCACTTCTCGATGCCGCCATCTGTCCGAACTTCACTGCTGTCGGGCCGAGCTCCTCAAGCACAAGCCTCACCCTTTCGTAGACGGATCTGCTGTCCGGTACAGACCTCTTGAAAAATTTTCTGCGTTTGGACGCATCGGGATCTATTTCATCAAGAAATATGCCGAAACCGTATTTTACCATTACGTCGGCGATCTGACCGTAGCGCTTCAGCCTTGCAACCATGTGTGAAAATTAGTCCTTCATAGTAATAAAACAGTCTTAAAACAATTTCAAAAATGAATTTTAAAGGCACAAAATAAACGATGACTTTAAAAGTCATCAGAGACGTCTTTTTGCCAGAGCAACCGCAGACACAAAGAATGCAGACATGCTCAAAATCCAGCCGGCCCCCGGAGAGGGCTGTGCAGCGGTTTCGGAAGCATTTTTGTTTTCAGTATAACCTGAGGATGCGGATGTTGAAACTGCCGTACTTATTGCAACGGCCTCTCCTTGAGAAGACTCAGAGGAAGAGACTTCGTTTGAAACCGTTAAGGAAGGGTTTTTTTCAAGGGTAAACTCTTCGGAATATGCTGCGGAACCGTCGTCCTTTGATACTCTGAATATGTAAGTGTCGGGTTTCATCCCGTCAGTGTCAATCAAAACCTCCCAGACGTTTTCATCGCCTGCAGGTTCAACAGTTACAGTTCCTGATTTTCCGGAGAAACCTGAGAGATTGCTCTTGGACTCGGGGTTGAATGACGATGAATACAGCTCGTATATCAGCTTTTCACCTGCGGCTACATTCGTGCTTCCGGAGATCAGTATATTGTCACCTGTATAATACGTCTCCTCAGGAGTGAACCTAATCCACGGGTCGGTTATGTAAAACTCTGTGACTACATACATATCGTCGATATCGGGAGAGTCAATCATATTCATGAGTGCATATGCGGCGGAGCTTCCCTGCAGTTTTCCCGAACCGCTTATTGCAAAAGACTGGCCTGAAGACGAGACGACATCATCACCGGATACGTATACGTCAAATACGCCGTTCATCATCGGGTGCTGCACTATACAGAAGTACTGCCCGGAAGCCATGTTTTCAGTAATACTTCCGGGGATTTCATAAGTATAAGTGTCCCCCGAAACACTCTGGATTTCACGTGTCCAGTAGTTCGGGCCGAAAACCCATACCGCAAGTCCCTGGGACGGGCTTCCGGTAACGCTTCCCGAAATGTCGACCGTATCCCCTTTCGCATAAGTATCCCCTCCTGCAGACACTTCTCCGGAGAGGACAAGAACTGCAGCCAGAAGGGCTAAAACAATTAATAATGGTTTTTTCATTTAATTTCCGGCACCTGGCGGATATATTCCGGATATCTGGAAAAAATCCTTTAAAGAAGGATTTTTACACCGGATATTATCCAGCTGTTTTATTCGTCTTTTAAGGAATTGATAGCTTAAAAAAGTATGCCAAAAGAAGAACAGTGTTAAAACACCTATCAGGCCAAAAATTACGCAGCAGGCAGAAAAAATGCACAGGAGATAACAGGTAACCGGAGGACAAAGTGGACAAAATACTGAAAAACAGCACAGGGTCTAGTTTTCGGATGCAGATGAGACCATCGCGATTATTTTGCCCTTTGAGTTTTTAAGGAAAGTATTATACCAGTCTACTGCAATTTCTGTCCCGTCCTTTCTTAGAAGCCTTCCGTGTTCACCGGGTTTAGGGATGCATCCTCCGTTTATCGCCAGGTCAAAACCTCTCCTGAGTCCGTCACGGAGGTCTTGGGGGACGACGGTCATAAACCAGTCTGAGCCAACAATCTCACTCTCCTCGTAGCCTAAAAGAGAACATCCTTTTTTGTTCAGGCTCTCTATCATGCCATTTCTGTTTACGACAGCTATCATGACTCCCGCCACATCCAGGTAGCTCTGGGCCTGGTCACGCTGGGCGATTATCTCTTCTTCGGCACGTTTCTGCTCGGTTATGTCCTCCGCAATGGTCATAATGTACTCAAGATTTTCATCAGGACCGAGTATGGGGACTTTCCTGACCTTAAGAACCCTCAGAGTGCCAGAATTAGATTTTGCCTGAAACTCATGGAGAAACACTGGTTTTTTGGTGGAGACGACCTCTCTGTCACCGGATACAAAACACTCGGTTATTTTATCGGCAAAAAGCTCACATCCCATCCTTCCTACCGAGCTTTCACCGTTGAGACCGAAGAAATCCTCGGCAGACCTGTTGAAGAAGATATAGGTGCCCTTTCTGACCTCCTTTACAAGGACCATCAGGGGAATGTTCTGGACAATCGAGCTTAGAAAAGACTTCCACTTGAAAAGGCCTTTTACAGCATCAAACCTGGCGGATATGTCACGGCTTACAACCCTGAACTCGGTAAGATAACCGGTTCCATCAAATTTGGGGGATATACTTGCCTCAATTCTGACATTTTTTCCAGAAACGCGCTTTATTGTGCACTCCAGGAGCTCAGCCTTTTTTCTTTTCTTTGCATTCTGCATAGATTCCCTGAAAAAAGCAGAGGAATCAGTGTCCATGTAGTCAAAAAGTGATTTGCCGATAATTTCATCCGCACTGACACCTGTAACCGCCTCAGTACGGGGACTTGCGTAGAGAAACACCCCGTCCTCGTCAATATTCCAGATGGCGTCGTTTATCTCTTCCACAAGGGACCTGAAATTATGCTCGCTCTTTTCAAGCGCATCCCTTGCCCGGCGCTGTCCGGTCGTATCCTCAAGCATTACAGTGATTCCTGGAGAAGAATCGTTCAGGACTGTAGGAATTATTCTTATCCTGTAATATCTCTCTTCATCAATCCGGACGATTTTTATTTCGTCTTCAGTCTCGCTGCCCTCAAGGGCAGCCTTCATCCTCTCGTTTATAAGCGGGTGATCAAAGCCGACAAGTGGAGAATCACGTAATTTTTTGCCAATAATTTCACTTTGGTCAATATTTAAAAGGCTGCAAAGGGCGTCGTTGACCTGGACAATCTGCATGTCACTGTCTATTACCGCGACCATGTCTGAAGAAAAATTGAGCATTGCGGATACTGGTGCACGCTGTGAGATGAAGAAAACTTTCGCCTTCCCGTAGATTTTCATGTCAACCTGACCGGATATTCTGAGCATGTCAAGGTACCTTGAAACGGTATTCCTGTTGACACCTATCCTAAGTGCAATATCACTGACAGAAAGCCCACGCGGGTTTTCCTTTAAAGTACTGAGAATTTCAGACAGCTCATCTGCATAATTGTCCATACTTCACAGGTTAGGTTACTAACCAGGATTACTTATTGCTTTCGTTGTTGCAGAACATGATGATTCTTACAACGCATGGTTTAATGCTTTGCGTTGAGAGAAATATTTATATATCATACAGAATACATTATTATTTGCAATACCAGACTGAAAGTGATCAGACCTGGGAAAAAACCTCTACAATCTGTTCGCGTCTGCAATGTTCAGACTGATGGACAGCCTGGAGAAGACAGGAGTCTTCAGGACGGGTCAGATTTGCATCCTGGCACCGTAAATCAGGTCAATGCAGAAGTTGATTGCACAACTTTAAAGGAAAGCGTCATGATTTAAGGCACATTTTCCGCAACTCAAGAATGAATCTAAAAAAACATCCATAATTTCCTCCAAAAACCCTTAAAAAGCAGCAATTAACGGGTTTTATAAACGGGCAATAAAGCTATACCTCTCTATTGTCCTCAATGGATGCTTTCCCTTAAAGGCAATATAACCCCGACAAAAATCACCCCAATTGCAAAAACCAGAAAACACACGTACAAACAAAGAATCTCATTTCACCTAAAAAGTGGCAGGTCTCAACCACAAAACCTGTCCTTTTTCCGGATAAAGCCAGTTTATCCGGTTTTTCAGCACTCACTCTCCCCCGGATGATACGTGCTGAAAACCATTTTTTTAAGAATTTTAAGAAATATTCAAAGAAAGAAACAGACTGTTAAAACTCCTTATACAGATTTATTGCATAAAATCACAGAGAATATTCCCGGAGATTTCCGGATTTTTTTAGAGAGCATGAAATATTCAGGCTCCGGGGACTTTTGATTATCTTCATATTCCTTATTTCTAAGTTGCACATTATAAACGCATAAAGCCTAAAAAGCCGTAACTTTTTTGGCACAACATATTTAACGTAAAACTGCAGTAATACTCAATTAAACCACATAAAAAAGAGCAATCACATGTCATACCATGAGATAGAGCTTATCAAAAAAAATGAAGAGGAAGCCCTTGAAGATATCAGATACGCCGAAAAAGAAGCTGAGGAGATTTTAAAGAAGGCAAAGGCCAGGGGCCTTGAAATTATCGAAGAAAAAAGAAAAAGTGCAGAGGAGGAGGCAGAAAACCTTGCCTTGTATACACTTGAAAAAGCCGGCAGAAAAAGATCAGAAATAATGCTGAAAGCAGAAAAGACAGCAAAAGAACTCAGGGAATCAGGGACACAAAAATACGAAAGTGCAGTTGAATATATCATAAATCTCGCAACAGGTGCAGAAAATGCTGACCCCCGCGAAAATGTGCAGGCTGACTTTAATAGTCCATAAAAAATACGAAAAAAAGCTTACGGAAAGGCTTCACGAGTCCGGCCTGATTGAAATTACCGGAATCAGCAAGGCTCCCCCAAAACTCAGTAAATACATCATCGCACCAAAATCATCTCCTGCCAGGGAAATCTCAGAACTGAACTCATTTCTTGAACGCGGAACAGAGACCCTAAAAGGTAAGAAAAAAAGCGGATTTTCGGAAATAATATCCTATTTTGCCCCTGAAAAATACGAAAAGATTACAATTAAAACATCAGATTTGAAAGACCTGCAGGCAAAATCGGAACTGATGCGTCCCAAAATAGTCCGCGCCGGGGAACTTGAAGCCTCCCTTGAGGAGACAGACGAAAACATCAGGCTTCTTGAGGAAGAAAAAAGACTCGCCGGTTTTTTCGTCCCGCTCAACCTTAATTTTGAATACCTGGGAAAAACAGAATTCCTGTCGGTAAAAGCCGGATTTTTTGACGACGGACACCTGGAGCTTTTTGAAAATTTTCTTGAAAACAGGGGAGTAAAAGGATTTGTCATTGAAAAAACGGAGATTAAATGTGGTCATGCCGCTGTCGTAGCCTGCCATTTAAGCTGCCTGGACGAAGTGGAAAACGCCCTGAAAAAATATTCATTCAGGGAGTTTGTGCCGGACAGACCTCTCGGCAGAGCAAAGGAAGCGGTCTCAGCAATTGAGAAGGAGACCGAATCCCTCAGGACGCAAAAAAAAGAAATGCAGAAAGAGAAGGAGGAGATAAAAAAGGAGATTTACCTGCCCCTCTGTGCAATTCACGAAGAGACCGCCGTTCTAAAAAGCCGCGAAGAGGGCCTTATGATGGCAGGCTCTGATGAAAACCTGACATATATCAGGGGATGGGTGCCTGAAAAGGACAGAAAAAAACTTGAAGAACTCTGCGAAAAATCTTCATCCGGCAGGTCTCTGTGCTTATTTGAAGAGCCTGATGAAGACTGTGAGGAGGAAATTCCGGTACTCTGCCCCCACGGTCCTCTCCTGCACCCGTTCCTAATGCTGACAAACCTCTTTGCAGCACCAAAATACAAAGAGATTGACCCGACATTTTTCCTTGCACCTGTCCTTGTCGTAACATTCGGGATAATGCTGGGAGATATCGGCTACGGCCTTATCCTGACAGTCCTGAGCATTCTTCTTTTAAACGGTGCAGGAAGAGAAGACGGAAGTGTGCACGACCTGTCCGTCGTATTTCTGGCGTGCGGGATTTCAAGCATTTTCTTCGGCTACGTGGAGGGAGGATTTTTCGGGGACTTTTTGTCGCGTTTTACGGCTGAAAACCCCTTCCCGGGGATATTAAACCCTCTCGAAGACCCGATAGGACTCCTCGTATTCTCTCTTGTATTCGGAATAATCCATATAAACGCAGGGCTGATACTTGGTGCCAGAAAAAACATCATCGAAAAAAACATCCCAAAAATGCTTAAAGAGCAGGGGATATGGTTTCTGCTTGAGCCGTGTGCGGCAATACTCCTCTTCTCGTTCTTCGGGTGGGCAGACTTCTCCGGGGAAATTATAATGACGGCATCTCTCGGGGCACTTTTTGCAGTATCGGTCATCATGGTGTCAAAAGGGCCCCTGGGCTTCTTCAGCCTCACCGGATTTCTCGGGGACTGGCTGTCCTATTCGCGTATACTGGCTCTTGCCCTTGCTACTGTCGGTATTGCCATGACAATCAACATAATTTCAGGAATGGTAGCGGACGCAGGCCCGGTATTCGTCATAATTGCGGCTGTAATCTGTATCGGCGGGCATGCGGCAAACTTTCTGCTCCAGGTGCTGGGCGGGTTCATCCATTCCTTAAGACTCCAGTATGTTGAATTTTTCGGCAAATTTTATGAAGGAGGCGGAGAGACCTTCAGACCGTTCACGTACAGGCGCAGGTACACAGTAAAGGAGAGTGATTCGAAATGACAATAACCCCCGGGCTTGCACTTGCAGTCATAGGGGCCGGAACGGCCGTGGGAATGGCCGCCGTAGGATCAGGAATTGGTGTGGGAATTGCTGGTGCGACTGCTGCAGGCGTAACCTCGGTCCGCCCGGAAAAATTCGGGAAAGCGCTGGTATTCCAGGCGGTTCCGCAGACTCAGGGAATTTACGGGCTTCTTGCCGCAATCCTGATTCTTCTTTCCACCGGAATAATAGGCGGCAGTGGAGAAGACATCTCCATTGCATCCGGACTTATGGCTCTCGGTGCAGGAATCGCAGCAGGAGTGTCCGGTTTATCCGCAATCGGACAGGGGATTGCGGCGTCATCAGGGATTGCGGCAACGGCCGAAAAGGACGAAAACATGGGGAGATCACTCGTGTTCTCGGTAATCCCCGAGACACAGGCGATTTACGGGCTTTTGGTCGCAATCCTTATCCTTGCATTCTCAGGACTTCTTTCAGGAAACCCTTCCGCAACAACCGCGACCGGACTTGCGGCCATAGGCTGCGGACTTGCGGTGGGAATTGCAGGTCTTTCGGCAATCGGACAGGGGATAGCCGCATCAGGTGGCATTGCGGCATCTTCCGAAAAGAAGGATATCTTTGGAAAAGCGCTTGTTTTCTCGGTAATTCCCGAGACGCAGGCGATTTACGGACTTTTAGTCGCAATCCTTATCATGACATTCACCGGTATCGTAACCGAAAATCCTGTATCCGACATTTCCTACGGAATTGCAGCAGTCGGCTGCGGTCTTGCGGCAGGCCTTGCCGCGGTCTCGGCAATCGGTCAGGGGATTGCTTCATCAGCCGGAATCGCGGCAACGACCGAAAAGGAGAAGATGTTTGGAAAGTCACTCGTTTTCTCGGTTATTCCGGAAACACAGGCGATTTACGGACTTTTAATCGCAATTCTTCTTATGGCGTTTACAGGGATGATTACAAGAGATTTCGTTGCAACGGCTGCAGCAGGGATGGCGTCTGTTGCGTCAGGAATTGCTGTAGGACTTGCAGGGTTTTCAGGAATCGGACAGGGGATTACCGCGGCGTCAGGAATTGCCACGACATCGGAAAAGGAGAAGATGTTTGGAAAATCTCTTGTATTTACCGTGATACCTGAAACTCAGGCGATTTACGGGCTTTTGGTTGCAATTCTTCTTATGGCGTTTACGGGAATCATCACGAAAAACGTGACGATAACAGCGGCAGTCGGGTTTGCTTCCATCGGTTCAGGCATTGCAACAGGACTTGCCGGACTTTCGGCAATAGGACAGGGAATGACAGCAGCATCAGGAATAGCCGCAACGGCCTCAGGAAAGGACGCTATGGGAAGAAGCCTTATTTTCACCGTGATGGCTGAAACCTTTGCAATATTCGGCCTTCTTATAGCAATTCTCATAATGTTCGGCCTTGGCCTTTTCAACGGGGGATAAAACATTGAGCTCTGAAGTGATTATAAGACAGATTAGAGAGGACGCAGAAAAAAAGATCAGGTCTGTCAGGGAAGACGCGGAAAAAAGACGTGATGAGATTCTTAATATGGCCCTGGAGGAGGCTGAATTGGGATCTGCAGCTCTCATCAGTGAAAAAAAGAGGGAATTCTCTGAGGAGGAGAGAAGACTTCTGTCCCTCACACGCCTCGAAGCGAACAGGCTTGTACGCGAGGCAAAGGAGGAAGGCATAGAGAAATGCATCCTGGAAGCTGAAAAAAGGCTTGACAACATCTATTCAGACGAAAAATACCCGGAAATTCTCCGGAAGCTGATAGAGGAAGGTGCAAACGAAACCGGGGACGGTGAGGTATACGTTATCGCAAGAAGAGAGGACCAAAGAATAGTCTCTGAAATCATCAGCGTCTATGAAAATATCAGGCTGTCAGATGAGACAATTACCAGCACCGGAGTCATAATATATTCAAAAAACCCGGAGATACGAATTGACCAGACATTTCGGGAAAGGCTGAAACGGCAGAAAAAACAGCTTATCCACGATACCGCAATGATGTTATATGGCAGAATTTGACCCCTCGCAGGCTGTATCAGACCTTATTTCAGGGTCTTTTACAGGTCAGAATGGTGATTATGCAGTAATACTCTTCGTATTCGGAGTACTCATTGCGATAATCATCGGCGCTGCGGTCTTTTCCGGGTATATAAGGCTGATATTAAACATCGCGGACTTCGCTCACCCGGTCGCAAGGGTCAGAGCGATAGGAAACCCTCTCGTTGAAAAAGACACACTTGAAACCCTTGCAGGGTCCCTGTCCGCAGAAGAGATAACGGAAAACTTAAGAAAATTCGGGTACGGGCTATCTTCCCACAGGGTCATGAATGAAGAGGAGAGCGGGATGTACTTCAGGAGGGAATACTATTTATCGCTTGAAAAACTGCTTGACACTGTCCCTAAATCCGTCAGGCCCTTTTTTGAGGCCTACATGAAATTTGCCGAAGCAGGTGAAATAAAGTATATGCTCAGGGCCCTCAGAGGAGGAATAAGCCCGAAAACCGTCCCCGTCGGTATGTTTACAGACAGGATAAACAGGAGGATATCATCTACGAAGACAGAAAGTGACATCAGAAGCATCCTTTATTCCCTGGACCTTATCCCTGAAGAATACGATATGGAGGACGAAACGCTTCAGTCGGCGGAGCTTGTAATTGACCGTCACCTGTGCGACTCGCTCGCCTTCGCATCGGCCCAGGTGGACGTAAGCCTTGCAGAGCCCCTGGCTCTCTTCACAGGACATCTTATAGATGTCCAAAACCTGAAAAATCTCTGTCGTGCGGTCTCTTTGGGGCTTGACAGCGGACATAAGGCCATGCTTATGACAGAAGGGGGATTTGAATTTCACGGCGACAGTCTCAAAAGTCTTTCCATGAGCAGGACAAAGGAGGAGCTAAAAGAAGCCTGCCGCAGTACGGTTTACCGGGATGCAATGGAAAATGCCTTCAGGGAAGGCGCAAGTCCTGAAAAAGAACTGGAAAAAATGCTTCTTGAAGTCTCAGACAACCTTTCATCAAGATATCACCTCGGAAGCGGCCCTCTCATCAGGTACGCATATGCAAGAAGAATAGAGTACGAAAACCTGACAGCCACATATACAGGTGTCACGGAAAGAATGGCACCCGAAGATATCATGGGTATGATGGTCTTTTCAGAGGAGACATGAAAATTTCATATATCGGTCCAAAGGAGACTGCGGCAGGATTTGCACTCGCCGGAACAGTCTGTTCAAAAGCGTGCAAAGACAAAAAAGAGGCGACAGCAGCACTCAGGGAATATGCAATGCAGGAGGATGTCGGAGTAATCGTAATAGATGAAGAATATGCAGAAGAGATGAAAGCCGACATAAAAGGCCTGAGCCAGACAAGGTACCCCTACCCTGTCATAATATCACTTCCCGGTTACAGGAGGCAGAAGAATTGAAGGACAATCCCGCAGGAACAATCGTAAAAATAGCAGGCCCGGTAATAACCGCCGAAAACATGAGGGGAACGCAGATGTATGAACTCGTCAGGGCAGGTGACGAGAAGCTTGTAGGGGAAGTGATATCGCTTGAAAGGGACACCGCAACAGTCCAGGTCTATGAGGATACAAGAGGGCTCTTTCCGGGACAACCTGTAGAGGGGACAAAAATGCCCCTTTCGGCAGAACTCGGGCCCGGCCTTCTCGGCATGATATACGACGGCATCCAGAGACCACTTGAAAAAATGAGCGAATCTGTCGGCGATTTTATAATAAGGGGGACCGACATCCCGTCACTTGACAGAGAACGCCTATGGGAATACTCCCCCCGGATAACAGTAAACAGCCCGGTATCAGAAGGGGATATACTCGGGACAGTCCCGGAGGAAAGCATTACACACAAAATTCTCGTCCCCCCGGGTATTTCAGGTGAGCTTGTATGGACGGCGCCAAAAGGGGAATATACCATAGAAGACATCATTGCAAAAATCAGGACTGAAAAAGGCAGAGAATTCCCCGTAAAAATCCTCAGGCACTGGCCTGTAAGAAAAGAGAGGCCTGTCAGGAAAAAACTTGACCCCAAAGAGCCGCTTATAACCGGCCAGAGGGTTATAGATACACTTTTTCCAATAGCAAAGGGCGGCACTTCGGCAGTCCCGGGGCCTTTCGGTGCGGGAAAGACCGTCGTTCAGCACCAGCTTGCAAAGTGGTCAGATGCCGACATTATTGTATACGTAGGATGCGGCGAGAGGGGAAACGAGATGGCCGATGTCCTGCGTGAATTTCCGGTTCTCGAAGACCCGAAAACACACAAACCGCTTATGAGGAGAACGGTCCTTATCGCGAACACAAGCAATATGCCGGTTGCGGCAAGAGAGGCGAGCGTATACACAGGAATAACAATAGCTGAGTACTACCGCGACATGGGTTACGACGTAGCCCTAATGGCGGACTCTACTTCCCGCTGGGCCGAGGCTATGCGTGAAATATCCGGAAGGCTAGAAGAGATGCCGGGAGAGCAGGGATACCCTGCATATCTTGCATCAAGGCTTGCCGGGTTCTACGAGAGAGCAGGACGTGCAAAAGTCCTCGGGAGCGAAGAGAGGAACGGGTCGATATCCGTCATCGGAGCTGTCTCGCCTCCCGGAGGAGACTTCTCTGAACCCGTAACCCAGAATACCCTCCGGATAACGGGTGCATTCTGGGCCCTTGATGCAGACCTTGCACATGAAAGGCATTTTCCAGCTATAAACTGGCTTTTGTCATACTCACTTTATACCGAGCTTACTGCGTCATGGTGGGAGGAGAAAACAAAGGAGAACTGGAAGGAGATGCGGCAGACAATGATGAGCATCCTCCAGAAGGAAAGCGAGCTTGAGGAGATTGTGCAGCTTGTAGGCCCTGACGTACTCCCCGAGGAGGACAAACTTGTGCTCCTTTCTGCTGACATCATAAAAGAGTCTTTTCTTGTCCAGTATGCGACCGACCCGCAGGACCGCTACTGCTCTCCCTTCAAGCAGGAGATGATGATGAAACTTATTACTGACTTCTTCAGGACTGCAGGCGAGGCGGTCAAAAAGGGAGCCTTAACGTCTGAAATCTCGGCACTTCCGGCAATGCAGGGTTTCACCCATCTCGGTGCAAGACCGGAGGACGAAATTGCCGAATTCTGTACAGGTGTTATTAAATCACTGAAATCAGGCATAGACTCGGTTCTCGCAGGAGGCGGCGATGACTGAAAAAGGCAGGGAATTTGTATCTGTCGTAAGGGTTTCCGGGCCTCTTCTGGCAGTCGAAGGCATAGAGGACGCTTCCTACGGGGAGCTTGTCTTCGTAAAATTCCCCGACAATACGATACAGAAAGGAGAGGTGCTCGAGACTGCAAAGGGTTTTGCCATTGTACAGGTGTATGGAGGGACAAGCGACCTCGACACTGACGTGACGTCGGTAAGGTTTACGGGGTCACCTATGAAGACCGGAGTTTCGCGTGATATGCTCGGGAGAGTGTTCAGCGGTGACGGAGAGCCCTCTGACGGCGGAGGGGACGTAATTCCTGAAAAAGTCTTAGATATCAACGGCTACTCGATAAACCCGTACTCACGCGAATACCCGGAGGATTTTATAGAAACAGGGATATCCGCGATAGACGGCATGAACACGCTTGTACGTGGCCAGAAGCTCCCGATATTTTCCGGTTCCGGTATGCCCCACTCAAGGCTTGCAGCGCAGATAGCAAGGCAGGCCCGGGTCCTGGGGGAAAAAGAGGACTTCGCAATAGTCTTCGGCGCAATGGGAATAACTTACGACGAAGACCACTATTTCAGGGAGGAGTTTTCACGCACCGGAGCACTTGAACATGCGGTTTTGTTTATAAACCATGCCGATGACCCTGCGATAGAAAGAATCATTACGCCAAGGATTGCCCTGACGGCCGCAGAATACCTCGCCTTTCACGATGGTATGCACGTCCTTGTAATTTTACAGGACATCACAAGCTACTGCGAGGCCTTAAGGGAGGTCTCGGCAGCCAGGGAGGAGGTCCCTGCAAGAAGGGGGTACCCCGGGTACATGTACACCGACCTTGCCTCAATTTACGAGCGTGCAGGAAGGATTAAAGGGAAAAAAGGCTCGATTACGCAGTTGCCCATTCTTACTATGCCTGACGACGACATAACGCACCCGGTCCCCGACCTTACGGGCTACATCACCGAAGGACAGATTGTCCTGTCCCGTGACCTCCACAGAAAAGGCATATATCCGCCGATAGATGTACTCCCATGTCTTTCACGCCTGATGAAGGGCGGAATCGGAGAAGGCAAAACCCGCGGTGACCATGCAGACGTCACAAACCAGCTTTACGCCGCATATGCCAGGGGAAGAAAGCTCCAGAGTCTTGTCGCGGTCATAGGGGACGAAAGCCTTAGCCCTTCCGACAGGCTGTACCTGTCTTTTGCCGACACTTTTGAAAAGGAATTTGTAAGCCAGAACAAGAACGAGGGAAGAAGCATCGAAGAGACGCTCAGCCTTTCGTGGAGACTGCTCTCTAAATTTCCGAAAGAGGGACTCAAAAGAATTGATGAAAAATACATCGAAAAATACTACGTAAACGGGGAAAAGTTTGAATGAAGGCAAAAATTATCCCCGGAACAAAACCGACAAGGATTGGACTTCAGAAGGTGCGCAAAAGAATCCTTCTTTCACAGAGGGGACTTGAGCTTTTGCAGGACAAACTCGACGCGATGACAAACCAGATTTCACGCATGAAAACAGAGCGTGACGTTCTCAGGGAAAAGTGCTCGAAGCAGGCGCAAACGGCTCACAAAAGCCTTGCCCGGGCCGTTATGAGCACAGGGTGGAGAAATCTTGAGGCGGTTTCAAAGACCGCGGACGAAATGCATGACATCGACATGCTTACAAGAAGCATTATGGGAAGAGTCGTGCCTGAGATTACAATTCCGGAAAAACTGCGAAGTCAGGGAGTCTTCGGCTACAGCATAACCGAGACGACGACATACACCGACCGGGCCTCCCGTGAATTTGAAAAGCTTGTCATCGCCCTTTTAAGACTGGCCGAAGCCGAGGGGGTAGTATTATCACTTGAAAACGAGATCAAAAAAACCCGCCGTAGGGTCAACGCACTTGAAAACATGCTTATCCCGTCCCTTAATGCAACTTCCGAATACATAGAAAACTACCTTGAAGAGCTGGAAAGAGAAGACCTCTTCAGGCGCAAACGTTCCAAGGCAATCCTCAAAGGAGGGGGGCGATGGCACTGAGCCCGCAGAATATCCTTGTTTTAATGCGGATTGCAGGCTTTTTTACGCTTGCAGCAGGAGTAATAGCATTTATTGTTCTCATCCTCGGATGAACGAAACCGGATGACTAAAAAATAACTCTGCATTCCGGATAAAAATATATCAAAATCCAAAAAAAATGAAATTTTGCAGGATTATTTTTTAAGTCTTATTGCCGCAGCACAGACTGCACCAAGAACGGCAATAACGTACCCGAACCCTGGAGATTTGCTGCTATTGGTTTCTTTTTCCAAATCGCCGGGCATGATTTTTATGATGACACCATTTCCGGACCCAGTGTCTGATCCTGCCATAAGAATCTCTCCGTTTAAAGTCTGCTGCAGTGAATTTATTCTCGTTTCACCGAAGGATTTACTCACCTCCAGAGAACCTGCATTGTCCGTTTTCAAAAGCTTATACTCATACTCATCAGAACCTGCCAGGGTATTCTCTTCTGTTCCAAGCATATAGAACCCTTTGTCAGGTGCCTCCGTAACGTAATATACGACTTCTACACCCGGAACATTAAACATTGTCTTCTGGTATCCACCGGAGTCGGTTATAAGGATATAAGGCACGATTTCCGTGTTGTTATCAGATGCACCCTCTGTTATCTTGTTAAGGCCTGCTGCAAGTCCGCCGTCTTCAAGTGGCGCAACCGTCGTTATCATCGCAGAATCTTTGTATTTGTACTGTTTTGCCCAGCTGACGTTGCCTTCTTCGTTTATCTTCATCATAAAGCCGCGGTAGTTTTCTGTGTACATTATGGGGTTTATGTAGCCTGCAACCACAAATTCCCCGTCAGACATCTGCTGGACTGAAGACAACCTGTACTGCCCTCCGCCGTCAGGAGTGTCCAGGGTCTTGTTCCAGGTCTCGTTTCCTTCAGGGCTTATCATGATAAGAAAAGACTGGAGATAATCCCCTGCCATGAGGACATTACCGTTGTCTGCCACTTCGATAGAACTTATGACACCGTAAGGCTGGCGATAAGTCCATTCAACGTTGCCGGAATCATCGGTTTTTACGAGTTCCTCGTCACTGGTAAAAAGGTATAGTCCTCCGAGGGGCGATTCCTGCACAAAAACCGCGGAGCTGTTTTCACCGCCGCCGATATCTTTTTTCCACGAAATGTTTCCGTCTGGACCAAGACCAAAGATTTCACTTCCGTTTTCACCGCTTCCGGCAGCAACGATGTCGCCATCAGACATCTGCCATACGGCTGCAACGGAACCGTCTTCCAGCGAAAATTCCTTCATCCACTCTCCTGATGAATTGCCCGAATCCGCAGAAGCCGAAACCGCCGCAGGAAGCACCGCACATAAGACAAATAAAACCAGAACCACAAAAGCTCTCTTTCCTAAATTTTTTAGACTGATGAACATCGAAAAATCAACACCGTTACCTAATTATTATTCATGCTATTCATGCCGGATAAAACGACAGGATAATAGTTAAGATTAGTATTTTTTTGTTAATATAGATTTACAGAACTAACAAATTTACGGCTGCAACATCTTATAGCAGTAAAATACGTAAATTCAAAGCACATATTGTGAGAAAATGATTATAAGACAAAAACTGAGAATTGGAAACATTCCTTCCGTTTTATGGGGGGAAACATCGGAAAGGTTAATCATTGCCGTCCACGGGATGATGTCATTAAAAGAGGATGAAATAATCAGAATCCTTGCAGAGGAGGCGGTAATACGCGGATATCAGGTCCTGAGTTTTGACCTCCCGGAACATGGAGACAGAAAGGATGAGAACTATCCGTTTTCAGCCGAAAACAGTGTCCGCGACCTCTCAACCATTGCAGAATATGCCAGAGGCATCTGCGGCAGGACAAGCGTTTTTGCATGCAGCATAGGAGCGTATTTCAGTTTAATCGTCTTTCACGACAGGGAGACCGAACAATGCCTGTTTCTCTCTCCTGTACTTGATATGGAGAATTTAATAAACGGCATGATGGCAAAATCCGGCATAACCGAAGAGAGACTAAAAGCTGAAAAGACAATACAGACAAAAACAGGTGAAACGCTTGAGTGGGACTATTACTGCTACGTAAAATCGCACCCTGTCGGCAGATGGGATAAGAATACTTCAATACTTTACGGCTCAAAAGACGGCCTTACCGGCTACGACAAAATTCTTGAATTCTCCAGGCAAAACAACGCCGGACTTGATGTGATGAAAGAAGGGGAGCACTATTTTCATACCGAAATACAGTTGTCTTATTTCAGGCGGTGGATCAGAAAAAACCTTTTACACTCCTGAACACTCCCGTTTGGAACAATTTGTAAATATAAAATAAACAGCAGGTTCTGACGGCCCCAAAACAAAAAAACAAATTGCTGTAACAGGAAAAATGTTCTGTTTTTTCTTTTAGTAAGGAAAAAAATAAGTGAGATTCATTTCTTAATTCCGGCATTCATTCTTTTAAATTTATACCGGCATGCGTTCATTTTGGCACGGGTTTTCGGTCACGAACCGAGATAATGAAAACCACGCAGACTGCAAGAGTTATCAAAAAGCTCGCAAAAAATCCCAGAACAAAGCCGCCTGCAGCTATAACTAGACCTGTTACAACCGGACCGGCCGAATGCCCGATATCCATAACTGAGGAGAGTGCACCCATCGAGGCTCCCATCTGGCCCTTTTCCGCAACATCCGCGATATAAGCACTGGTCGCGACTGTTGAAAGCGATATCCCCAGACCGATTGAGGAGGTCACCAGAAGAAATACGATAAAGGATGATGCAAACGGAATTGCAGCGGTTGAGCCGCCGAGGATGAGAAGGCCAAGGGCAATCTGGATTCTTTTGTCTATCCTGTCGGCAATCCTGCCAAAAAGCGGTTTTGTCGCGGCTATTACCAGGGTCTGGACTGCAAAGAGAACACCTATGAGATATGCACCTATTCCCTGAGAGAGAAGAACGAAAGGAAAAAACGTCTCAAACGAGCCGAAGGCAAAATACGTCGCCATGTCCGCAAATGCCGTCGCACGAAGTTTTCTCTCCGAGAAAAAAAGGGTGAAGCTGCGGCGAAATGACGAGAACGGGACGAAAGAAAGGGAAGTATGGCTGTCATCCCTGTACATGAGAATCAGTACAAAAACAGGCAGGGCCGCAAGTGCGGCGACTACGTAAACCATCCTGTATTGTATAAGGCCCGGGTACATGACGAAAAAGGAGATGACAAAACCCCCTACGACCGGGGCCAGAGTCCTCCCTATGAGGGTCGCAGAAGAGTACTGCCCGAGCATCTCCCCCTTGTTCGCAGGAAACCGCTCAGCTATCACCGCAGATACGACAGGGCCGAGAATTGCCGTTGCCGTACCGTGAAAAAACCTGATTGGAATCAGCCATAAAGGATTGAAAATGATAAGGTAGAGAAGAGGTGCACAGAGAAACACGATGCCCGATGCAATAAGAAGCCTCCTTCTTCCGAGATGGTCAGAGAGGACTCCGACCGGAAACGAAAACAGTATTCCTGCAAACGGCGATACAGCCGCAATAAGTCCGATAACGGCTTCACCTGCACCCATAGCCTGCGAAAAGAGAGGCAGGACCGGGTTTTTGGATATTGTCGTCGAGAATATCGCGAAAAAACCGAGTAAAGAGATGTAATACATTACACGGCGTTCAGGCAGGGAAAAAAACGGGGTCATAATTTTTTACCTTATATATGAATTATGGTTTAGAAAGAACAAAGGAAAAAGCTATTCCCGGTCAGGTTTTATCGGACATAAACTCCATTTAACATTCCTGCTGCAGAACGGGTTTATAACTTAAACCTGAGACCGGACATTTTTTCCTCCTACATACAATTAATGATATTTCAGCCCTATACAGTAAGGCAATGATTAAGGTTGCAGTAAACGGTTACGGCACCATCGGAAAGAGGGTTGCGGATGCTGTATCTGTACAGAAGGATATGGAAATAACCGGTGTTTCAAAAACAAGGCCCAGCAGTGAGGCCCTTGTTGCAAACAAACGCGGATACCCGCTTTATATCGCAGATCTCTCAAAAAAGCCTGACTTCGAAACCGCAGGAATAAAAGTGGCAGGTTCTGTTGAGGAGATGATACAGAAATGCGATGTCGTAGTTGATGCAACGCCGGGCGGCATAGGCAAAAAAAACCGTGAACTTTACGAAAAATACGGAAAAAAAGCAATCTGGCAGGGCGGAGAGGACCATGAAGTCGCCGGATTTTCGTTCAATTCCTCTTGCAACTACAAAGAGGCCGTCGGAAGACAGTTTACTAGAGTCGTTTCATGCAACACGACCGGCCTTTGCAGGATAATAAATGCAGTAGACCAGAAATACGGCGTCAAAAAAGTAAGGGCGACGATGATAAGAAGAGGTGCCGACCCCGGTGACCCCAAACGCGGCCCTATAGATGCAATCGTCTTAAATCCTGTCACAATACCCTCACACCACGGCCCTGATGTGCAGACCGTTCTTCCCGGAATTAACATTGTCACAACTGCAATCATAGTCCCTACGACTTTCATGCACGTGCATGTAGTCCAGATGGACCTTGAAAAACCTGCCACAAAGGAAAAAATCATTGAAATAATAGAGGCACACCCGAGAATAGGACTCATAAGAAAAGGCCTCGGAATAACAAGCACAGCCGAAATTAAGGAGTTTGCATCAGATCTCCTAAGACCACGCTCAGATGTGTGGGAGTCATGCATATTCGAGGACTCTGTATCCGTTTCAGATGAAAACGAACTCTACCTCTTCCAGGCAATCCACCAGGAGGCTGACGTCGTTGTTGAAAACGTGGACGCAATACGTGCCATGGCGGGAGAAGTCAAAGACCCTGAAGTTTCAATAAGGATGACAAACGAAGCCCTCGGATTTAAGGCAATCTGAATATCGCATCAAAAAAAATTCCCGGCATCCCGCACAGCCTTTGGATACCGGGAAAAGATTCACATAAGGAATTTGTAATGCCTAATGACGGAAAATTAACCTGCATCTTCTTTTTAAAACAGATATAGAGTATCATGAACTTATGATACCCCCCCTTAGAAAACCTCATCAGATGCAACTTAATTTTACCCCCCACGATGGCTGGGCAACTTTTTTTGCTGAGAATCCCTCTCAGCATGGCACGGCGGCATTTTTACAGGCGGGAAATAGAGGATCCTAACTACCCGCTTCTGCCTGAATGCCTTTTTAGCACAACCACCATAGTAGTATTAGACAGTAGAATAATAAAACTTTGCATATCTCATATGCAATGCATAAGGATCTGTTATATTAACTCACAAAGATCGTGACACGGGACAGACATGGAGTTTATAGTAAAAAGGCATAAATGAACCGTAAAATACAGGACAACAAATATTTTCTTTATAAAATTCAGGGTATAATACCCTCCCAAAAGACAGCTACTGATAGTTAATTCTATACCTAATGCAGAAAACATTAACAATGTATATATACATAAAAATTCTGGCATGCAAATATCCAGTATATAAGTAAAACCAAATGACATTTTTTTGCCTGAAGAATCATCTTTATAGCACGAAATCATATTTTTATCCTGATGAATTTCAGGCAGTCCCTTAATGGAAAAATTCCAAAAAACCTGCTGAAAACCTTTAACGGGCACTTTGAAGTAATTGGAGACATCGCAGTTCTCCGGATACCGGATTTTCTGAAACCTTACAAAAAGGAGATAGGATACACCCTGCTTGAATTCAGAAAAGACGTATCGACTGTCCTGCAGAAGACTGCACCTCTAAACGGAGAGAAAAGAGTAGGGTCATTTGAGTACCTTGCAGGAAAGAATAAAACCGTCACACTGCATAAAGAAGGCGGCTACCTCTACGAAACCGACCTTTCATCCGTATTCTTCAGCCCCGCCCTTTATTACGAGAGAATGAGGATTTCATCAATGGTGAACCCTGGAGAAAAGGTTATAGTCCCTTTCTCAGGCGGGGGACCATTTGCGGTGCCGGCGGCAGAGAAAGGCGCGGAAGTGACAGGAATCGACATAAACCCTGCGGCCTGCCGGTATTTCATGAAGAATACCAGACTTAACGGGGTAAGGGAAAAAGCGGACGTTATCTGCGGGGACGCAATGGACATTTCATGCCTCTTCCCAGAAAAGGATTACTTCAGCCGTGCAATAATACCGACCGCATACGGGATGGACGCAGCTCTTTTTAAAACCGCAGAACTTGTCAAAACAGGTGGCTTCATTCATTTTTACACATTCAAAAACAAGGGTGAGGCAAAAAACCTTAAAACCGGACTCGAAAAAAAAGGCCTTGAAACAATATTTGTAAGGCCCTGCGGAAATGTCGCCCCTGCCGTATCCAGGTGGGTATTCGACCTGAAAAAGGTGAGATAGAAAGAAAGATAAAAAATCAGGCGTAGTGAAGCTCTGCAAATATTCCCTCTCCGGCCGGTTTTATCCAGCTCCCCTTATTTCCGTAACTGAAATAAACGGCAAAAAGGGTAACAGGAACAGTCTGCCCGTTTCCCTGCCTTAAAACAAGATTAAGTCCGTCAGTTTTTTCACCACCCATTACTTTTTCAAGGGCATCCGAAATTTTTTCAGTCTCAGTAAAAAGACTGCAAAAATGTGATCCGACAAGTTTTTCACGACTGCAGAGGGTTATTTTCTCCATTGACGTATTGACATCACAGATGATTTTTCCGCAGTCTATAGTCACAAGGGGGTCCACATGCAACTCGATAAGGCACTTATTGTATTCATTTGCTTCATAAAGCCTTTTTTCAGCTCTTTTTTTCTCAACAGACACATATACCCTCCAGGAGAGTTCTGCAAACTGCGCCTTTGGGTCGCCTCCTTTCTGTACATACGAGTCCGCACCGCAGTTTAAAGCCTCAATCACCACATCTTCGCGTCCTTTACCTGTAAAAATTATAAAAGGGATATTGTTGCCACTGTTCCTGACGCTTTTCAGCAGGTCAAGACCGTTTAAAAGAGGCATTTCGTAGTCAGATACTACAGCGTCAAAAACTCCGGTCTGTATCATATCAAGTGCGAACTTTGGGCAGGTTTCGCACGTTACTTTATAATTTCCTGTTTTTTCAAGGAATATCCTTGTTATTTCAAGAATTTCCGGTTCATCGTCAACAACCAGCAGACTAATCATTATCGCTTAATGCTTTCATTTTTTGGACCTGAAATACCATAGCCGAAACTTTTTAGGATTTGTTTACCTGCCAAAAGCCAAAAAAGCGAAACTTTTGCAGAAAAAAGACATGCTGACGAAAAGTTCCGCCGGATTTTCCTAAAAAAAATAGGATCAAACGCATAAACTTTAATCATTTTAGGGGTGCCTTTATCAAAACCTAACCTGCAACTCTGTTATTGTAACAAAAGGAGGTCGAAATTAACGGAAACAGAAGAAATAAACATGAATATAAAATCTTCTGAAAGAGACGACACAAACGGTTCCTGTGATACACCAGGACTTTTTGTTGTAACTCTTGAAAAATTTCTGAAGAGGAGGTACTGAAAATGTGTTTCAGGGCTTCCGTAAAAGGCGTCAGAAATGATGACAAAATTCAGGAAGAATTCCTGAAAACACTGGGAATCTCCCAGGAAACGCTTAAGGAGGTGAATTTCAGGGAAAAAAGAGCTTAAATAAAAGTATTCCCCGCTGTTGAAGACATGCAGGACAAATAAGCAAGAATCAGGCCTGCATACAAAGACAGCTTTTAAAAAAAGCAAGACTCTGCAAAAAGAGTTGCCACACGGCTTATATCTATCATCACAAATCTAAAACAATAAAAAAAGGAAAAAGCGACACCAGATTTAAGAGAAAATAAAAAATCCTGAACGCAGAAAGAAGGGAATTAACTCTGTCAAAAATGCTACCGACAAATTTTTTCGGATAATTCCTCTGACACACTAACCTGTCTGTTGTATTCAGTCTTTAAGAAAACACCGGCAGAAAGACAGAACAACTCCCTTCCTGACAGTTAAGGCAGCACACGTACCCTTGCATATAAATTAAAATCAATTATTTTCCCGCCTTTTTGGCATACAACCTGAATTAAGAGGCAGCTTTTTTATAAATTTTTTTTAATCAGACTATTTCATTCAATTTTTTAATTATACCCTAACATTATTAGGGTGACTGATAAAACATCCTAATCACCTAAATTTTTTAGGTAAAATAATATTTCACAAAAAAGAAGTATATGACATGGAGACAAAGAGCTTTAATTTAAGCAGAAAAGCCGAAGACTACCTTGAGGCAATACTTAACGTCAGCCTTGAAAAAGGATACGCCAAAACACGCGATATCGCAAAAGAACTCGGAGTGAGCCCGCCTTCAGTCGTTGAGATGTTCATCAAGCTTGACAGGCTTAAAATGATAGAGTACCGCAAATACGAAGGCGTTATTTTAAAACCCAGCGGAAGAGAGATTGCTGAAGTCATCAAATACAGGCATGACACGCTGATGGAGTTTTTGAAACTGATCTCGGTCCCGGATAAAATCGCAAACGACGATGCCTGCATGATGGAGCATGAGCTTCACCCGAAAACAATTGAACAGATTCACCTCTTCGTAAACTTCCTTAAAGAACGCGGCTCAAAGAACCACACCCTTCAGGACTTCGATGAATACTGTACTGTAAAAAGGTCGGCTGAAAATTCCGGATAAACCAAAAAAACTGAAAATCAAAAAAAATAAAAAAAGTACTGTTTTAAAAAGACTTTTTGAAACGGTTAGGGCTTTGTATCATAAGGCCAATTTTGCATTATAAAAGCCAATTGGGTTTTTCAACTGTTTTATTCACGCATCCTTCAGGTTTTTTTCCATGTAAACCCACCTGTCAATCCCAAACATAAGCGCCGTAACAAGACTTTCCTCGCTTTTAACTTCCTTAAAACCATACTTTTCATACAGTTTTCTGGCATCGTTCGAAAAAGCCACGTAAAGAGTAAGTTTTTCAAAACCATTTTTTCCTGCAAAGTCTTCCGCTGCAGCAAGAAGTTTTGTTCCGATTCCGCGACCGCGAAAAACCGGGGCAACTGCAATGTGGTCGATATAGCACTCCCCCTTACCGGGTTCGTGACTCAAAAGTGCGAACACCAGGACGAACCTGAGAACCCTTAAAAGACCTGCCTTTTTAACCGCAGAAACAAATTTTCCCAATGAACTCCCTGTTTTTTTGCCTTTCCACTTAAGAAGAAGTATCCCGGATACACTGTCACCGGTCACAGATACGAAATATCCGTCAAATTTATCTTCGTCATCGAATTCCACCTCCCTCAAAAAAGATTTTATGCTATCCTTATCTCCGGATACAGCAGTTGAAAACTTACTGAAGAAAGACTCAGCAAGAATAGAGACTGCGGCATCAAAATCACTTCTTCCCAGATTCCTGACAACAGTACCCGAATTTTCCTGTGAATTCATAATAAACAACTCATCCTTGGATTTTCAGGGATTTCCTACCAGATCTTCAACTGATTCTATTTTTCCGTCCTTCAGATTTATTACGCGGTCGAAATACTCTTTGTGCCATCCCTCGTGTGAGACCATGACTATTGTCTGCCCGGTTTCGCGATTTATTTTTCTGCACAGATCCAGAACTACCCTTGAGTTATTACTGTCAAGATTTGCACAGGGTTCGTCTGCAAAGAGAATATCAGGTTTGTTAACGAGTCCTCTTGCAATCGATACCCTTTGCTGCTGTCCTCCGGAAAGTTCTTTTTTAAGATTGTCCGAACGCCCTGATAAACCAATAAGTTCAAGAATTTCGTTACTCTTTTTAACATATATCTCCGGGTCTTCACCACGAACCATAGAAGGCAGAAACACGTTTTCAAGAACAGTCAGTTCAGGCACAAGTGCATAATCCTGAAAGACAAACCCTAGTCTGTTCAGTCTGAAAAGAGTCCTGTCTCCATCCGACAAAACACTGGTATCTATACCCCCAATTATGATTTTACCTGAACCAGGCCTGTCCAGAAGTCCAAGCATATGAAGAAGTGTGGATTTCCCCGAACCGGAAGGTCCCATAAGACCAATGAATTCACCCTTTCTTATCTCAACACTAACTCCATTCAAAGCTTTTATACTGACACCACCCATCTGATATGTTTTGAAAAGATTGTCGGCCCGTATCATTATTTATCCCCTCATTGCCACCAGAACGTCCTCGTTCGCAATATTTCTTGCAGGAACATATCCCGCGAAAGAAGACGCTGTAATCAGGAAGACAATATAATCTAATAATGTGCCAAATCTTACATATGGGACAATATTTCCGTCTGGAAATTCTATCGGATAAACCGAGAAATAACCAATTAAGCCGGATATTATTCCAACACCCACAAGCGATCCCAAAACCGAGAGGATTATTACCTGGAATACATAATTGGATATAATAATTCCCTTTTTAATACCAATTGCCTTCATAATTCCAATCTGCCTCCTGTTGTTGATTGTTTTAATCATGACGACAATAAATACAACAACAACCGCTATCAGAAGACTTACCGCCACTGTCATGTTATTTATTATATCATAGCTTTCGACAACTTTGCTGTACGCACGCCCAAGAAATTCTCTCCATGTTTTGACTTTTTCTTTAACGCCATATGATAAGAGTGAAATTTTGATGTCTTCATTCGAAAATCCCTTTTCAGACTTAACAAAGATTCCCGAGGCCTTATCAATTTTTTTGGAATATACGTCCTCAAGTTCATTCCACGAAATGTATGCCAAGGAATCAACATCATTTAAGCCTGTAGAGAAAATACCCTTTACTCTGCACTCCCGAACAACACCGTTCGAAAATTCGACAACAATAGAGTCCCCTGTTTTAATCCCCCCGAGAGACGAAATAAAGTCGTCGGACTCATCCCTGTGTCCCGCAAGGTATTTACCTACAATAATCTCGTTGAGATCATCATCCCTTAGATATTCTCCGGAAACCATCTTTTCGCGAACTTCAGTGACGAATTTCTCGTTTTCAGGGTCTATTGCCGTTATTGAGGTTAAAAGCCGCTTTCCCTTGTTTTTCATTACAACAGCCTGTGTATATCTCGACGTTGCTCTCAGGACACCAGGCACCCGGTCCACCTTTTCAACAACTTCAGATGCATTGTTTATGAACATATTTTCCTCAGTGTCACCTAAAGGTTCAACGACTACATCTGAAGTATAATACCTGACAACCTGATTTTCATAATTTTTGACCTCTCCGGTAATTATTGAGGGCAAAAGAATCATATTCGTAAATACCATCGCGATTATGAAAACTGTCAGGACAGTGCTTTTTCTATTGCTTCTCTGAAGTGAGCGTACAGCAAGAAAAAAAGAGACTTTCAGATCATTAAACATTTCAGGTCTGCCTCTTTTTTATTCTGTAATAATAGACTGCATAAAGTCCCGCTCCGGCAACAAAAAGAATCAAAAAGACTATCCAGCCGTCATCGGACTCTTTAACATTCACTTCTATATTATCTGTAACATTTTTTTCTCCCCATTCGTCTATCCATGAAATTTTAAGACTTCCTTTGTATAAACCAGGGTTCATGCCGTTAAAATTAAAAACCGCAGGCGCATCATTTCCAGCCTTGATCTTACCTACATATGCAATTTTTGTTTCGCCGTTTAAGCCTGCAATTTTGGCATTTAACGAGCGGGCAGTGGAAGTTCCGGAATTTTCAATTCTTACTATAAGATCAAATGGTTCCCCTTCGGGTACAACAGAATTATCTACTGAATCTATCGATATTTCAGGTTCTCCTCTTAGAAGAAGGTTTATAGAATCATCAATACTTATCCTGTCCCCATCTATTTTAAGATAAGAAATTTCAACAGGCAGTGATACTATTTTGGACAGATCCCTTCTCTCAGTAATAAGTTTTACCGGTAATTCCAAGGATTCTCCCGGACTCAGCGAATCAATATAATATGATGAAATGCTTGCAGGTGCAATAATTCCATCAACAGATCCAAAGTCCACTATAATATCATCAGCCTCGCTCTGGCCTTCGTTGGTGATTATTACTAATGTATTCACAGATTCTCCGGGTTTTACTGCAACAGCATTAGTTCTTAATTTCAGATGAGCACCTTTGTTAAACTCAAGCTGCATTCCCACATTTACAGGAATCGAATACCTGAGGTTTTCTCCTCCTTTCACACCGGCCCACACTTCAGGAAAATAGATCCCTTTTTTTGAAGGCGCCTGGATGTAAAAAGAAACGTTTACCTCCTGACCAGGACCTATGTCACCAATAAACTGGTTGTTCCCGCCAATAACAGTCACCCCGTCAGGATGAAGAAGAAGACTTTCTATGGTGGGGTTAAAATTAGTAGTAAATGTTTCCGAGTCCCCGGAATCTTTTCCCGACACTGTTGTTACCGTTGAAGAAAGGGCAGTGTTTTTAAGTGTCAATTCAATAACACCTTCTTCTCCAGGCATTAATACAGAAGGTTTTACCTTGTAATCTGACACGATAATTGTTGGTTTCCCTGCCGCCATAACGGGTACCGTTAAAGCAGAAATTAGAAAAACAACAAGTATTCCGTAAATCATTAATCTTTTCATAGCTATCACAACTACATAGTTCAATATTTAGACCAGATAATTTCCAGGAGTTATACTGAACAGTTAGTTAGTGTACATTGAATTCTGAACAGTTATATACCTAACTGACCAGTTAGTTATAGAAGTGAATATATTTATTATAAAAACAAAAAGGATATACATGCCAAGAGTTATGCCCGGATACAGGGAAAAGGCACGTCTTAAAATACTGGAGAAAGCATATTTAGTGTTTTCAAAAAAGGGATTTTATAATACGACAATGGATGATATCGCCATTGAAGTCGGTGTCACCAAAGGGACACTATACCTTTACTTTAAAAGCAAGGAAGAACTTTTCAGGGCAATGGCAGACCAGTATAGTTCGGGGTTTACAGAAAATATCCTCAAAAAATTTGAAAACAAAAACTTCACTGAGAATTCCGGGCTTTTTTTTGATATTTATTTCAGAATGAACAGCGGCAGCGAGCCTCTTATATATGAGCTTGCGTCTATATCCACAAGGAATGAAGAAATAAAAAAGATGCTTTTCGAAGAGACAGCAAAAGACAAAGGCCAATTTCTGAAATTTTTTGAGATGCAGGTAAAAAAGGGCTACCTTCCAAAAGACACTGATATAAAAATGATTTCGGCTGTATCGGGAATTCTTGCAGGAGGGCTCATGGAAAGGATTTACCTTGGAATGTCTAAAAAAGAGGCCAGAATGTTGTGGACGAAAACAATAGAGAAACTGGTAAAATAAAAATTAAATAATATTTGAACGCTCTTTTTTTGGCATAACAAACTGTCCCTAAAATATTTCGGCTTAATTTCATCATGTCCTAAGCTAAAAAATCACAATTAGATAAAATACTACATACTAACACAAAAAAGGTAAAAATATCTCAAAAATTACGGGTGAACAGTTTTATGTTAAAGCAGTTTTTTTCAAACACAAGAAAACCAAAAAGTTCTGCAGGTGGAAATTTCATCCTCTGGCTAATGAACACAGGCCACGACAGACTTGCAAAATGGGGCCTATCATACCTTGATTTCAGCGAAAAAATGGCTATTCTGGACGTGGGGTGCGGAGGAGGAAAAAACATCTCGAACCTTCTTGAACTCGCACCAAAAGCTGAAGTCTTTGGTGCCGACTATTCAGAGGCAAGTGTAAAAAAATCAAAAGATTTCAACAGGGAAGCCATAAAAAAAGGACGCTGCAAAGTGTTTCATGCATCAGTCGGGAACCTTCCGTTTGAAGACGAAAGTTTTGACGCGGTGACCGCATTTGAAACGGTTTATTTCTGGCCCGACCTTAATATAAATTTCACGGAAATTAACCGCATACTACAAAACGGGGGAGTCTTTATGGTATGCAATGAAGCCGCCTCACAAAAGGATGCGGAAAAATGGCTGAAATATATCGACATGTCAGTCTTTACAGGTGACGAGCTTTCTTCGGCAATGAAAAACGCCGGATTTACCGAAATAATAATTTATGAACGTACAAAGGGAAGCGGAATCTGCGTCACCGGAATAAAACCGTAAATTAATAAAAATATCCGGCAAAAATCTGACAAAAGCAGAAAAAGTCCCCAAAATTATTCCGACTTCATTCTGGATTTACCCAAAGATTTACTTTTTAGAATTTTTTGCGTACCCCGAACAATTTTCGGCTCATATTCATCCGCACCTAAAATTCAAAAATAAATTGAAAGAAAGTGAGATAAATGGAGAGCACACTTATAAACCTTAGAAAAAACGAAAAAGGACTTGTAAGGGGAGTTGAAGGCGGCCAGGGAATAAAACAGCAGCTCTCTCTGCGTGGCCTTTCTGAAGGCGTCCTTGTAAGAATGATAGACTGCTCCTGCGGACCCGTTGTTCTTGACATTAACGGCTCGACTCTTGCAATAGGAAGAGGCATAGCCGGAAGAATAATCATTGACAGATGCTAAAAAAAAAGATACGAAACCCTCCGGAATAATATAATTGCAGTTTAGGAAAGATTGACTTTTTCGTCATTTAAACGTCAATAATCTTTTTTAGTCTTTAATTATTTTCAGATTTCTTTATTTTGGATTTCCCTGGAACTAACCAAAATACGCGTATTATCCCAGATATTTTCCTGAAATAATATTCATTGTAAAAACGGCAGTCGGGCCGTTCTGTCTTCACTTCCCCAAAATAATTTTCCGTGCAGAAAAAATACTTTACTCCGGTAAATTCTAAAAACACAATTTCTTTGATTATTTCACAAAAATACAGGCCGGATTACATTTTTTACCCTAAATTTATCAGGTCGGCCTTTAGGTTTTGTTTATTCTGCCGAATTTTTTTTGGCTTCTTAAAAGAATTATAACAAATTTTGGGTCTTGTTAATCCATTCCTAACCTTCAAACATTTTAAGTGAAAGGCGCCGGTGATTTTATCCCTGTTTTTCTCAGGAAGATAAATGTCAAAAAACTGCTTAAAAAAGCCGTTTTTAAAAATCCGGCAGCCGTTTATTGTTCAAGGTGAATTTATGGAAAAAAAGCTTCCTGAAATGGAGTACGGCGAGACCGGCCTTATTAAGGAAATCAAAAGCTCATCCCACAACTTAAGCCCGATAGGAATCCGTGTCGGGAAAAAGGTGAAGATGATAACAAAACAGCCGATAAAAGGTCCGGTTGTCGTCGTAACAGGAGAAGTCGAGGTTGCGATAGGAATAAACGAGGCTTACAGCATCATCGTTGATGTCACAAACCCGAAAACCCCGGAATGAACCGTAATTTTATTGTTTAAAAAATACTTGCGGAGAAATAAAAATGGAAAAAGAAAATGATACAATTCTTCTTATAGGCAACCCCAATGTGGGGAAAAGCGTTCTTTTCAACCGCCTTACGGGAGGAAACGCCGTCGTTTCAAATTACCCGGGTACAACTGTCGATTTTACGAAAGGCAGCGTGGTAATTGACAAAAAGACGTATGAAGTGATTGACGTCCCCGGTGCCTACTCGCTTGAACCAAGGGACAAGGCCGAAGAAGTCTGCGTAAAGATGATTGAGAAGCACAGGAACGCTATCGCGGTCATTGTCCTTGACGCGACAAGAATAGAACGGGGGCTCTACATTGCCCTTGAGACTATCGAAAAGGGCTTGAAATCCATTGTCGTTCTGAATATGATGGACTCCGCCCGTGAAAAGGAGATCTCAATAGACAATGTGAAACTCCAGAAAATTCTCGGGGTTCCGGTTGTTGAGACCAGCGCAATAGCAGGTGAGGGTTTAAAACAGCTCGGGGACATGATCAGAAAAGCCCAGTACGCAGAAATAAAAGACATCAAACTTCGTTCTGAAGGAAAAGAGACAAAACCCGCGACCTCACCCGGTTGTGCAGGGTGTGGAGGCTGCGGCGGGTGCGGAGGTGCCTGAAATGGCCTTAAGCGAAGAGTCGAGATGGTCTCTCGTCGACGAGATATCGTCACAGGTGATTAAGAACGGACACTACACCCAGAAAGTCCGCGACATCATAGGAGAGCTTACGGTAAAACCCCTTACAGGAATACCCGTCGCAATCGGTGTAATGTATGCATTCTGGAGCATATTCAGTTCTTTTGCCGGTACACTATGCACTGACGGATTTTTCGTTAAGTTTTTCGACAAATACTTCCTCCCCTGGATACAGTCGGCGTGGCCTGACCCGGGAAGCATTCTGTATTTCCTGTTCGTGGGTGACCCGACGGCAGACAACTGTTTCGAAGCTTTCGGCGTCCTGACATCAGGTCTTTTCGTAGCGATAGGTGTGGTACTTCCGGCTGTGTTCATATTTTATCTCATGATGGCCCTTCTCGAGGATTCGGGATATCTGCCGCGACTTGCAGTCCTTGTGGACACTTTCCTGCACAAAATCGGGCTTCACGGATATGCAATCGTCCCTACGATACTCGGACTTGGGTGCAACGTGCCTGCTGTCACGTCGACAAGAATTCTTGAAACCAGAAAACAGCGTTTCATGATGATGACACTCATCGCACTGTTCATCCCGTGCGGAGCACAGCTCGGTGTGATGCTTGAGGTGATACCTGAAAGTGTCGGATACGTGATGCTTCTCCTGGTGATAGGATACTTTGTATTCGGCTATATCCTCAGCAGAATCATCCCGGGAGAAAACCCTGAAATCCTTATAGACGTTCCTCCCTACCACATGCCGCAGAGGTCGAACATACTCAAAAAGCTCGGGATGAGGACAAAGGGATTTCTGGTCAGTGCAGTCCCGTTCGTTCTGTTCGGTGTCCTGATAGTAAACGTTCTTTACCTTGCCGGTGTAATCCAGTGGCTTTCAAACGCACTTGAACCCCTGTTCGTTACATGGTTCGGGCTTCCGAAAGAGACAGCAGGGCCACTTGTTGCGGCATTCCTGAGAAAGGACCTTGCAGTAGCACAGCTTTCGGCAATCGCGATGACAAAATTCCAGATGATAACAGCCGTCGTCTTAATCTCGATATACTTCCCGTGTGTGGCGACATTTGTGGTCATGCTAAAGGAAGGATGGAAAGAGCTTCTGGCGGCAGTTCTGGTGCTGTTTGTCGTTGCACTCACATACGGCGGAATAATACACGCAGTAGGAATACTCCTGGGGGTTGCATAAAATGAGTCAGAACAATAACAGTATTGCATCGGTTTACTTTGCAATAATAGGAATTGCAGCGGTTGCACTTGGAATCGCCGACATACTTGTATGGTCGGGGATTTCAGGAGGTATAGATTTAGGGATAATGAGCATATCAGGCGATGACTTCTTCAGGTGGGCCTGGGGCGGTCTTGTCGTTCTCTTCGGGGGTATACTCATACTTTCGGGATGCAGCGATATAAGATACATCCAGCAGTTCTCAAAAGTGCTTCTCGGATCAATAATGATCTGGGTCATTGCAGGCTGCGACATCTTTGCGATGATATGCGGGGGCATTCCGGCACCTAAGGACGCTCCGGAGTTTCTGAACTCGTTTTCAGGATTTCTGGGGTACTTCATGCCGCCTTACGCACCTGCCGTAATACTTCTGCCCTTCACCCTTGCAGCCCTTTATTTATACTACAGGTGGGGATTTGCGGAAAAGGCGGAAAAAGACTGATTACAAAAAACACTTTTTAAAACATATTTTTTTAAAAAGGGATTTTTTTAAGAGGGCTCATGAAAACAAAAGTCTTTCTTATAGTTCTAAAATCCAAAGTTTGCACCGGTTTTTTTAAAACCCGTAACATAAAGTTTTTTAGAAAACAGGTGCAGAAATGGATTCTTTTTGGAGGACAGAGACCAGGGTTTTCCGGGAAGTCCTAAAAATTTTAGAAAAATCATCAATTCAATGCATTTTTTAGGCACTTCTATATTTCGGCCAAAAAAAAGACCCGGATATTACAAAAAGAGTGATTTTTTAAATGAATGACAATAACAAAAAGATTCTCCGCTTATTCAAATTTGCGGGAAAGTCCAGGATATATTTAATACTGGCCTGCATCCTGTCGGCGATAAGCGCCGTTTTTGTGCTGGTACCTTTTATCTGCATATATTACGTGATGCAGGAGGTTCTGGTCCAGGCAGAAGCCAATATGCATCCCGAAATGGCAGTACTCCTGAAATACGGGTGGATTGCCGTAGGTTCTGCAACAGCAGGATTCGCACTCTACTTCGCCGCACTTATGCTTTCCCACACGGCAGCGTTTCGGACGGAGAGAAACATGAGGTCTGCCATAATGCACCATATCGTAAAACTTCCGATGGGCTTTCACACGTCAAAATCAAGCGGGAAAATGCGGAAAATAATCGACGAAAACACAATGTCAACCGAGAATTTCATCGCCCACCAGATGCCTGATCTGGCAGGAGGTCTAATAACGCCTGTTGCGGTCGTAATAATGCTTCTTTACTTCGACTGGCGTCTTGGCACATTAAGCCTCCTGACTCTTGCAGCAGGCTTTCTCATCCAGAAAAGGATGATAGGCGAGGAAGGAGTGGAGTGGCTCAAAAAATACCAGAACGCACTTGAGGATATGAATACCGAGGCTGTCGAATACATCAGGGGAATATCTGTTGTAAAAGTGTTCGGGCAGACTGTTCATTCATTCAAGAATTTCAGGAATTCTATACTTGCGTACCGTGATTTCGCTTCAGCGTATGCGGTCTCGTGCAAAAGGCCGATGACTGCCTTTCTGACAGTCATCAACGGTGCATTCTTCCTTCTCGTCCCCGCAGGGATTCTCCTTGCTGGTGTTGCAGGAGATTATATGAGCTTCGTACTGAGCTTTATTTTCTATGTGGTTTTTACGCCCGCCTGCGCAGCGATGCTTCTGAAAATTATGTACTCATCGTCCTACAGGATGATTGCACTTGAATCTCTTGAAAGGATTGAGGACATACTAAATGAAAAACCACTTGAGCAGCCTGTGAACCCTGAAAAGCCTCATGGCTGGGATATTTCTTTTGAAAACGTATCGTTCAGGTATCCGAAATCAAACCTTTCGGCGGTCGATGACGTGACATTCAATGTCCCTGAGGGCACGACAACCGCTCTTGTAGGTCCTTCAGGGAGCGGGAAAACAACAATTGCAAATCTTGTTCTCCGTTTCTGGGACGTCGATTCAGGAAAAGTCTGCCTGGGCGGTGCAGACGTAAAAAAAATCGATACGAAAACTCTTATGGAGAATATTTCCTTCGTATTCCAGGACTCACACCTCCTAAAAGACAGCATCCTCGGCAACATAAAAGCGTCCAGACCTGATGCATCAGAAGAGGATATAGCAAAAGCCATAGAAGCGGCGCAGTGCACGGACATCATTGAAAAAATGCCTGACGGCATCAACACCGTAACCGGCACAAAGGGAATCTTTCTCTCAGGAGGCGAGCAGCAGAGGATAATTCTTGCAAGAGCCATTCTAAAGGATACTCCTGTTGTAATCCTCGACGAGGCGACAGCTTTTGCAGACCCTGAAAACGAGTACAAAATACGGCTTGCTTTCAGGGAACTTACCAGAAACAAAACTGTTCTTATGATTGCACACCGCCTCTCAACAGTGCAGGACGCAGACCAGATCCTTGTCATCGACAACGGAAGAATTGCCGAAAAAGGAACACATGAACAGCTTATGGACAAAGGCGGACTATACACGAATATGTGGAAAGATTACAGGAAGTCGGTCTCATGGAAGATTCAGGGTACCAAAGTCAAAGGAGGTGTACCGGATGCTGCGTGAACAGTTCTCACTGAGTGAAAAAGGAGCCGATGACCTCAAAAAAGGAATAATATTCTCTACCGCGGCCGACCTGAGCCTTATGCTTCCGGTAGCACTGTTCATAGTCGTTATAGACGTACTGTTAAGCCCTTTACTCGGAAAACCCGCACCTTCCCTCAACATATGGCTTTACACTGGAACTGGTGCGGTTATACTTGCAATAATCTATGCCGTTCACCTTCTCCAGTACCAGTTTACGTACGTCGCCTCCTACAACGAGAGTGCCAACAGGCGCATTGCACTTGCAGAGAAGATAAGAAAACTTCCCCTTTCGTTCTTCGGTAAACGCGACTTAAGCGACCTTACAAATACAATGATGGGAGACTGCACTGCTCTCGAGCATGCGTTCTCCCACGCTTTCCCGCAGGGATTCGGTGCAGTGCTGTCAATAATTCTTGCCTCAGCCGGACTTTTCGTGATAGACTGGCGCATGTCGATTGCACTCTTTGCAGCTCTTCCTGTATCCCTTGCTCTTGTTATAGGAAGCAGAAGACTACAGGACAAATACAGCCTGAAAAAAATACTGACCAGGCGTGCTGCATCCGATGGTGTCCAGGAGTGCCTTGAGGCTGTAAAGGATATAAAGGCCTGCGGGCGCGAGGACGAGTATCTTGCAGGTCTCGACAAAAAATTCGATGATGTGATATCGGCATCCATGAAATCGGAGGTTATAACCGGGTGTTTCATCTCGTCCGGGACAGCTGTGCTTCGAATCGGCTTTGCTGCCGTAATTCTTGCGGGAGCCGTCCTTTTAGGACAGGGAGAGATATCAGTCATCATATACCTTGTATTTCTTCTCGTTGCGGCACGTATCTACGACCCGCTTTCAACGGTGTTCATGCAGACGGCCGAAATGTTCGACGCAATGGTCCAGATAGACCGCATGAAGGAGATTGAAAACTACCCGGTCCAGGAAGGTGCAGACAGATGCGAAAACAAAGGATATGACATAGTATTCGAAAACGTCTCGTTCTCGTACAACGATGAAAAAGCCCTAAAAAACGTCTTCTTTACGGCAGAGCAGGGCAAAGTCACGGCTCTTGCAGGACCCTCAGGAAGTGGAAAAAGTACGGCCGCAAAACTTGCGGCACGCTTCTGGGATGCCGACAGCGGAAGAATACTTCTGGGCGGACAGGACGTATCAAAAGTTGAGCCTGAAACCCTTCTTAAAAATTTCTCGATAGTCTTCCAGGACGTCGTTTTATTCAGAGATACAATTATGGAGAATATCAGGATAGGCAGAAAAAACGCTCCCGACGAGGAAGTTTTCGCCGCTGCAAGGGCTGCACAGTGCGATGATTTCATTTCAGAAATGCCTGACGGCTACCAGACTGTAATAGGCGAGAACGGGGCTACGCTTTCAGGAGGGGAACGGCAGAGGATATCAATTGCAAGAGCACTTTTAAAGGACGCACCTGTAATTCTTCTTGACGAAGCGACGGCGTCGCTCGATGTCGAAAACGAGACACTTATACAGTCGGCATTATCAAAGCTCATAAAGGACAGGACAGTCATTGTAATCGCCCACCGTATGAGAACAATCGCAGGAGCCGACAAGATTGTTGTTCTTGACAAAGGAAGAATTGCAGAAGAAGGCGACAGCAAAACTCTGCTTGAAAAAAACGGACTCTATGCACGTCTATACAGCCTTCAGCAGAAAGTGGTATGAGGAAAAAAGAAAAAAACAAAACTAAAAAAATATTTTAATTTATTCCGAAAACCCAATCAGTCCGCCATTTTCTTTCGTATTTTCTCCATATCAGGGTGTGTCATCTTATCGCAGACGTCCCTGCACTTGAGAAGAAACAAAGGCGCAGCGGTAGCTATTTTTTCGGCCTGGGAAGACGAAAACTCACGTGTAACCGAGTACTGGGACTGGACCCGCATAAGTCTCGCTTTGTCCATTCTTTCCGCCTCTTCTTCGGAAAAAAAGTCACGGAGACACTCTTTCATAAACGCTATAGTGCAGATATGGATCTCGCTTTTCACGCCTACCTTCATCAAAACGGCATACAGTGAATAATACATGGAATAGTATCCTGTCGAAATTATCCAGTCAGGCGAGTCAAGTGAGTTCATTACAGCCAGAGAATCCTCGGCCTTTTCAAAATAGGCTTCCGATAGGTTTTCGCTTGGTTCGGTCAGTTTCAGACCTTTTCTTTTGTCCTTGCACCAGTTCATCTCATTCATATTTCAAGTCCCCATTCAACGAAAAATTCTGGGCATTTAAGGTATACGTGATTTTTATAGACCTCTTTTAGAAGGTGGTCATGAAGGCCCTCCTTAAATACTTCTTGATTGTATTTTTTTACATTTATCTCTGTTCTAAACATCTTCGATATTTTTTCAACCAGGGGCAGGTCAAAATCCCCCACGCAGAGAAGGTCGATATCGGAATGCTCTTCCGCAAGGCCTGATGAATAGCTGCCGAAAAGGGCAAGCGGGCAGCTGAAAGCCGGAAGAACCCTGTAGATTATACGGTTCGCAAAAGGATATTTTTCCGAAAATTTAAGCCGTTTGTAGCTTTCTGCAAGCAGTATGTGATTTTTGGCCGCAGGAGTATTCCTGAGCTTAAAGACCCTTAACCTGCCTCTGATCTCAGAGTACAAAACCCCCTTCTCCTCAAGACTGTTCAGGATATTCTGCGCCGCACCGTGGGACACAGGAACATGCCGGCAGATTTCCCTTATATAATAATCACTGTCATAGCCATTCGTGTACAGTGAAAGTATTTTCAGGTGGTTCTCAGTTATGTCTAATATTTTGGACATATGAAAGTTATATTGGACACAAATCCTATATCATCCTTGTGCAGAAAATTTTCCTTTCAGACTCATTCTGAACGGTTAAGTCCTGACTTTTCGATAGTTCAAGCCCATAGTGAGAGAGAATAAATAAAAACGGGTACCACTATGTTAACGGGGGAGAATGGCAGACCTAATACGCCGGGTCTGCCATTAAAAGTCAGTTTTGGTAAATCCAGTGATATCCTAAGAAATGTTTTAGGGAAGACACATGATGCACAAAAGGCGATTGTCCATGCACATGCAAACGTCTGGTGCATCTTATTTTTTCCTGTTTTTCAGTTAAAATCCAAAAACCAGGATTTTCGGACCAAATCTGTTATGACTGACTTTATTTTCAAAAGAAATTACCTTTAATACCACTAATAAACAGGTATTCAGAAAAATCTTCAAAATATATTTATTCCTGGTTTTTCAGCCTGTCCTCATCAATGATTTCAGACATAATCATAACGCTTTCCCTGACAAATTTCCGGCAGAAAGTTTTCGGACTTTTATCCCCTGGAAGTGATTTCACCTTTTCCTTGTCCATGATATCATAGCCGAGGAGTTGCCTGCAGTCAGAACTCCCGAACCTTTCTTCAAATTTTTTAAAGTATTCTCTCACAATACCGTATGTACGGCTCTTTCTCTCGTCATTGTCCTCGATTCCCGACGTATAAAGGCCTGCCGCCATAACAGCGCCCGTGCATGCACCGCATGTTTTTCCCGTCCCGATACCGCTGCCGAAGCCTGCCGCGTATTTTACGGCATCATCCTTCCAGGCATTCATTTCAGCCGCAAATGCACTTAATACGGACTGCGAGCAATTGTAGCCGGATGAAAATTCAAGAACGGCATAGTCAGCCTTTTTTTCGTTTCTCTCAGTCTCCTGGTTATTACCCGTTTCTTCCATGACTGACAGGTATCTCTCTTCAGTAATATAACACTGCAATATGCAGAATAAATCTACAACAAAACATTCTTTTCAAATATTCAAAATATTCAAGACAAGGATGCAAAAATTTCTTGAAGAGCAAAACCCACAAATACCTTAATCCTCCATCCATGCAAAAATTATAATGGATGGATTCATACGAACTTGCAATAAGAAATACTGTTGAAGTCGTAACAGAGGACGAATTAAAGGAGCTTTTGAAAAAACCTGAAAAATCAGTATATACAGGATACGAACCTTCAGGGGAGATTCACCTCGGACACCTCGTCACAATAAACAAACTGATGGACCTTCGTGAGGCAGGATTTAAGGTAAAGGTTCTTCTGGCAGACCTTCACGCATTTTTAAACCAGAAAGGCGACATGGAAAAGGTAAGGGAGCTTGCAGAATACAACCGCCGCTGCTTTGAAGCTGTCGGACTTAAAGGAAAAAACGTCGAGTTTGTACTCGGAACGGATGTCGAGTTAAATCCTGAATACCAGCTCAATGTCCTAAAGCTTGCGCAGCAGATAACACTCAACCGTGCGACGAGAAGCATGGATGAGGTCGGAAGAAACATGGACGCACCTCATGTATCCCAGATGGTCTACCCGATAATGCAGATGGTTGATATCCATACTCTTGGTGTAGACCTTGCTCTCGGCGGAATCGACCAGAGAAAAATTCACATGCTTGCACGCGAGTATCTCCCGTCAATAGGGGCGAAAACACCGGTCTGTATGCACACACCGATTTTAAACGGCCTTAACGGCAAAAAAATGTCCTCTTCAGAGGGCAACTATATCTCAGTCGCAGACACCGAGGATAATATAAGAAAAAAAATGAAAAAGGCATTCTGCCCGCCTGAAATCGAGGAAAACCCGGTTTTGCAGGTACTCAAATACCATGTCTTCCCAAGACTTGATTCCATAACGCTCAGGCGCCCTGAAAAATTCGGGGGGGACCGTGAGATTATATCATACGGGGAATGCGAGACTTCATATGCAAAAGGCGAAATTCATCCCGCAGACTTAAAATCGGCATGCACAGAGGGCCTTATAGAAGTCCTTGCACCTGCAAGGGACTACCTGGGACTCTAAAAAAAATACTTCTTTTGCCGCAAAACTTATCTTTATTGATATGCATTTAGTTGTATGGCTGAAATTTTTAACTGTCTGGCTATAGCATTAATTCCGGTCGTTCTTTTAGTATTTTGTTTTTTTGCAGGCTGTACTGGATACCAGGCGTCTGCCAACGTACTGAAAGAAATACAAAATTCAACAGAAATCAATGAAACCATGGTATACAACGCAACTCCCACGATAACTCCTGGAAAAACGCAGAATATTACGCAAAAAATCAGTGAAATTGCTGTATACAATATAATTCCTGCGAGGAGTCCTGAAAAAACGCAGAATATTACGCAAAAAATCAGTGAAACTACGCTAAACAATAAAACTAACACGACAGTCCCTGAAAAAACGCAGAATACAACTCAAAAAATTAATGAAACTGCGACAAGCAATAAAACTAACACGACAGTCCCTGAAAAAACACAGAATACAACTCAAAAAATTAATGAAACAATCCCGGCACCTGTTGCTGGTGCAGAAGCCGAGACAATAAGTTCACCAAGGTACACCGCAGGCATGGTCATTGAAAATGACGACGGACACCTCCAGATAATAACAAAATGCAATGAAATAACCGGCGAATACCTTTCAAGGTCTTTACTTATGGGCAATGACGGAGAAGCGTACATGATGAAAGACAACTCATTCTGCCAGCTTGGTTCATCGCATAACCCGTATAAATCAATAGAAAAGGTATTCCCTGTTCTATATGATGATCTAAACACCCGCAACTCTTCTGATTATTTGAAATACTATAATTATAGTGCAAAAAAAGGAGCCAGAATATATGTCTACGCGGGAACTGACGTAAAAGGATTTACTATAGGATATTTAATGCCAAAAAATGCTGAAATTATGGAATATATAAGTGAAAACAGCTAACAAAGGTGATTTATTTTTCAATAAAATTTTATGGAATCATAAAAATAAAATAAATCCCGGATTTTTGGATAAACCTGTAATAGCCGCTTGTATCAATATATCCCCAGCCGCTCTGCTGGAGTTTGTAGTACTGCGGATTTGAGTCCTTCAGGCTGTGAAGATTAATTCCCACGTCAGAAGGATTTTTGTGGAAAAGTATGACAAGACTGTCGGCATCCATTCCCGTCGTAAAACCGGTTTCACCGACAGGCTGAACTATTATAGACTGAAAATACTCATCATTCTGAAGGTCTCTTATTGTCATATCAGGATGCTCTTTCAGGTATATCTCAACCTGCCCTGCCACATCTTCTGCCTTTGTTTTGACAAGCCTTACCCCGAGGCCTGTAAGAGCCGTGGTGCTCTCTTCTATTGACATCTCACCAATTGACTTCGCTTCTGACGCTATATAGCTGCTTAGTGCATTTGAGTCCTGCAAAGAGGCAAAACCAAGAACTGCAAGCATTACAATAAGAATTTTTGCTCTAATACAAATTCTCATAATATCCTCTTTTGAAGATTTGAGAGGATATACAACATATACTTTTGTCACATTGGATATATCTATAATATAAAATAACTATTTCTAGTTAAAAATATACATTTACTAATTAAATAACATATTTGTGCTGCCCTTCATTTTCAGGCCTCATAAATTAATTGATTTCGTGATTCAGCCCCCATATAGTTTTTTTCAGCCGGCACTCAGGTCTCACGAAACTTTCCCCCACCCTTTATCCCGAATGGTTAGAATTATCTAAGTAAAGAACAATTTTTCAGGATAATAAAAATAATCTAAACTGGTGCGTTATTGAAGGACATTGATCTTATTAAGAAGTTTGACCGCGAAGTCGAGGAAAAAGGCGTCAGGATAAAGGATGCCGACCAGATGAAGGTGATGGAGAACGTCTTTGACGACCAGACCCTTATCGCCCTTTATAAACTGGTCCACAAGGGAAAAATATCTGCAATCGGGGGGTCAATTTCCACAGGAAAGGAGGCAAACGTCTTCTACGGTGAGGATTCCGACAAAAATTCCATTGCAATAAAGATTTACAGAATACAATCTGCAAACTTCAACAAAATGGGGGAATACATGGCAGGCGACCCGAGATTTTCATCCGTCAGGAAATCCAAAAAGGAAGTGATATTTGCCTGGACAAAAAAGGAGTACTCAAACCTTAAGCGTGCCAAAGACGCCGGCATAAACTGCCCCGGCCCTATTTTTTTTGACAAAAACATTCTTCTGATGAAATTTTGCGGAGAAAACGAGAAGGCTTACCCGCAGTTAAGGCAGGCTGCCCTTACAAAAGAAGAAGGTGAAAGGGTTTATATGGCCGTTCTTGCAGACATGAAGACTCTTTTCAACGATGCAGGTCTTGTACATGCCGACCTTTCGGAGTTCAACATCCTCTATGACGGGGAGAAGCACATCATAATCGACATGGGACAGGCGGTAACCCCGGAACACCCCGGAGCCGTCAAATTTCTTGTAAGAGACATCAAAAATGTAAACAGATTTTTCAGCCGTTTTTGCGATACCCGCAGCGAAGAGGAGATATTTAAGGACATTGTCGGTGAGCACCGCATGCAGCCGTGAAAAATAAGGCAATAAATATTTTATAGAATCCCTAAAATTGGATAAAGGATAAACAGAGAGATTCTTCTCTCAAAGAACAAAAACATTAAAATCTGGAGCACACAAAGATATACGCGCAGAGACATGAGTTATATTAAATGATTTATATATATGCTCAATCTAAGAAATCTTTTGTTAAATATCTCAAATCATCATTTAATTTACAAATCCATAATTATTACATAACTAAAAACTACAAATTATTATTATAGCTCAATGTTAGTTCAAGAACATAGTGAGATAGTATATAATAATTAATATCGTATTCTCCATGGGCGAGATTAAAATGGGGCGTTCACTCAATTTTTATCAAACCTGAATATCAGGTTGGCAAAATTCAGGAAAAGAAAGGAAAATTTGGCGTTGAATGGATTGGAAGTTATGGATACTCACAAGAAATTTCCGGAATTATGCATGTAGATGCACCTTCAGGCCAATCTATTAGTGGAACTTGGAAAAATTATCTCTATTCATACATCTAAATTAAGAAAAAGATGATTTTGATATCTAATCAATAAATCTTTTTCTTATTTTTAATTAATATAAAGGAAGTTAAAAATGAAGATAAGCAATCATCTGGGATTAAAACCCGGAAAAATTCAGAACCTTGTTGCAGCGCTTTTATGCGCAGCTGTCGGAATGCTGTTCATATCAATCGGGCTTGGAGGGCATTACGGAATCTCCTATGAAATTATCCCCCAAATGCTTGATATCCTTGTCTTTACCCCGGTATACCTTTCCGGAACAGGTCTTGGAATCGTATTTCTTGTTTCATCAGTCTTTTTTGTAAGAGAGGCGTTTTCAGGCGGTATTTTTAGTCCCGGAACAGAGGGCTGGCCCGAAGGTTCGAAATTCTGTATTTTTCTGGTGATACTCTGGATTTTAGTGTACGTTCTGATGAATTCATCTGAATTTTTTTAATATTTCAAAAAAATCAAAACTACCCGCCCCGCCCTTTCAGACAAAAAATAATCCTCCCTAAAATTTTCTGCATGGATTAATTTAGAAAACGCTCTTTTTTTGTTTTGACGTAACATCTAACCCTTTTTTCGTGAAAGAATTAAAACGGCATTCTTTCAAAAAAATTTATCATGTGTAAAAATAAATAAACACATACTCATGCAAAGACCTGCGACAGTCACAGAACTTGCAAAGGTACTGAAATTTCTTGGAAACGAACAGAGGCTTCACATTCTCAGATCGATTGCGCATGAAGAGAAATTTGCACGGGAGATATCAGAAGAGGTCGGAATCTCCCGTCCACTGGTAAACATTTACCTCAAACAGTTTGAAAAGGCGGGTCTTGTAAAAGGGACAAACCGCGTCGGAGAGGAGCCGCCCTATCTTAAGAGATATTACGGGGCGCTGCCCTTTGAACTGCCGGTCAGCCTCGGCCTCATTGAAAAACTTGGAGATGAATAAAGATGAATTTTGAAACTGTCAAAAACTTTCACTGGATTACAAAGGCTGTAATTTTACTCATGGCCCTTGTGTTCGTACTTCTTTTTGCCGCATGCCTGGCATCCGTTTTCGGGATGACAGGCACAGCAGGTGGTCTTGCCATGATGGTCTTTTCCATGGCCTCTATACTTTACTACGTTTTGCCTGTGATCTTTGTAATTATCGTTCTCTGCATAGCCGGAGCAAAGATTAAGGAATGGCTTGAGACTTACATGGACGCAATGGTTGCAAAAAACGGTGTTTCCGAAACACGTGACGAGATTAAAACCCTTAAGGCGTCAGTGGACTCGCTGGAGAAAAAAGTCGACAAAATCTCTGATATCCTTGAAAAGGTCTCGGAGTAAAAATAAATTCTCTCCAAAAAGACTTTCGAAACCAAAAAAAAGAGGATAATTGGAATGAACACAAAACTGACCGGAATATTCACCGAAGGCGACACAAAAGCGCTGAAAGACTGGGCTGAAAATATGGCTGAAAAATCATCGGCAGAAAAAGCCGAAATATCCGATATAAAATTTGAAATCATATCTCTCAGGCAGAGTCTTGAGAGGATGGAAAAAAAGATAGACAATATAGAAAAAATCCTTGAAAAAGTATCGGAATAATTTTTTCAGACAACTTTTTTTCCGATTCAGGGAAGAACAAAAATTCAGGGTTTTAAATAAATTGATTACTGAATCTTTATTCTTTTCCTCCAGGCCGGTTTACAAATCTTTTTTTCTCCACTATTTTCTGTGTACTGACAAAAACAAAGCCGGAATAAGCCCGATTATGGTTAAGACTATCAACCACCAGAAAGTGGCATTGTATGCACCTGCAATATCCCGAACGCTATATACGAAGTCGCCCTGTAGCTGGTACCCGACAACTGTAGCCAGAACCGCCGGCCCGAATGCACCTCCTATATTCTGCAGGCTTCTTGTCGCTATGCTGGCATCAGAAATATGTTCTTTTTCAATTCCGACATAGGCTGAGACCATAACCGGACTGAAGAGCCCGCCAATCCCAGCTCCACGCAGAACAAGAGCAGCCGCAAGCAACAACGGACTGGTAGCCTCATCTGCAAAGGCAAACGGAAGCGTACCCAATACGGTCATAACTAGGCTTACCATTACTATCTGACGTGAACCAAAGCTGTCGGTAAGCCTCCCGAACCATCCCCTTGTAAGCAGGGTCCCTATTCCCTGAGGTATCAGCAGTAAGCCTGTATACAAAACACTTTCACCACGAACCTGCTGGAAATACAGAGGAAGAAGAAGCATAGCCCCGTTCAAAACAACTCCCAGAAGAAAAAGCAGAATACAGGAGGCCGAGAAATTTTTCGACCGGAAGAGACGCAAATCCAGTACAGGCTTTTTTTTCAGGTTCAAAGAACGGACAACGAATACCCCCAGAAGCAAAATACCTATACCAAGCGGCACAAGGACTGCACTGCCTGCAAATCCTCCCCCGGAACTGACCATGGAAATTCCGTATATTATGGTTGCAATAGCCGGAGAAAGCAGAAATATGCCAGGCCAGTCCATTGAAAACTCATTATCAGATTTTTTATCCCCGGGCACTACATACCAGGTCAGCAGAACCGCGATTATGGTTACAGGGATGTTCACGTAAAAAATCCAGCGCCAGTTAAGGCTGCTTACAATAAAACCTCCAAGTACAGGCCCAAGGACAGGACCCATTACAGCGGGAATACTTACATATGACATCAAAAGACCCAGATGCTCGCCGCCTGAGATTTGAACAAGCAGGGTTTGCATAGTCGTAAACATCAGCCCTGCACCAAAACCCTGAATGAGCCGGAATACAATCAGTGTTTCGGCGTTCCATGACAGAGAAGAAAGTACTGAACCTGCCAGAAACAGAATTAACGAAAAAATATAAACCCGTTTTCCTCCAAAACGACTGCCGGCCCAGCCCGAGACAGGTATAGCAAGGGCCATGGCCAGCATGTACCCTGTAATAACCCACTGAATGACAGACACAGTAGTACTCAGGTCAACAGCAACAGAATTAACGGCCACATTGACCATAGTCGAATCAAGCAGAGGTACAATACTTCCCGCTGCCAGGACAACGGCTGCTTTCATCACAAAAGGGTCTATTTTTTCTTTTTGAGACTTTGAAAAAACTGTATTGTTTTCCGCCATACGAAATATTTCCTTCAGAGTTAATTAAGATACGGAACGTACCGTATCTAATAATATGGACAGAGGGGTATATTATACTTAAGGAAAATGCAACATAATAGAATTTGAAAAGAGGAGAAAGCAGTTGAACAAAGGAAAAGAAGAGAATTTTTCGCAGTCCGAACAGGCGGCAGGACAAAACAAACACTCTTCAGCAAAACGCAGACGCGGTGAGGTTCTTGAAGATGCCATCCTTCAGGCAGCCAAAAACGAGCTCTTTGAATCAGGCTACAGGCATTTTACAATGGAAGCGGTAGCAAAGCGTGCAAAGACTAACAAAGCTGCGGTATACCGGCGCTGGCCGGGCAAAACAAAGCTTGTCATTGCTGTACTGCGCAAATATGCCCCAAAAATCCCGGATGAAGTTCCGGATACTGGTGACCTGCGTTCTGACCTGCTTATTCTGCTCAAAAACGCAGTAAAACCCCTGCAGGCTATAGGGGCTGAAACGATACACGGGCTTCTGGCCGAAAATTTTGGACACGAAGTTATCTTGTCTTTTCCGCGGGTAAAAAACCTGAGGAATACAGGAAAATTCAACTCCGCCATGGTTGCGATTTTGAAAAATGCCGAACTCAGGGGTGAGATAAACCTGGAAAAAATCAGTCCGCGGGTAATATCGCTGCCCTTTGATTTATTGAGGTATGAAATCCTTCTGACTCAGGAACCAATATCGGATGAAACTGTTGCTGAAATTATTGATGATATTTTCTTACCCCTTTTGCATTCAGACCATTCTTAAAAAATATCAGGACAAATAAAGCAAATCTCCGGAAAACTTTTAAAGAAATACAATTTTTTTGATTATACCTTAAAATACGCTTATTTCAGGGTATTAGTTTACATGGAAAAAAATGCGCCTTAACCATTGGTTATCAGCATATCATCCGCTCCGTTTTTACCCCGCACTCATTCACAGGTATGCACTCAAAAAAAACTATAAATACAAATTCACTATAATAGTACTTTATAGAACAGTGCTATTGCGAACTATAATGAGATAAAACAGGAAAGACATGAGATGAAAGAAAAAGATTTTGAATTCCACGGATTTCACAGGCATTTCACTCCTGACGAAGCCCGGAGGCATGGAAGGCACGGGGGATTTATAGGGATATATATTCTCCACACCCTTGAAAAAGAGCCAAAAAGCGGCTATGACATCATAAAAGAGCTGTCCGAAAAGACAGGAGGAGTATGGAGCCCGAGCAAGGGGACTTTGTACCCGACACTGAAGAACATGGAAGAGGACGGATTTATCAGGATAGCCGGGACGGGAGCCCGCTCCAAAAACATCTACGAAATAACGAATGAAGGAAAAGAAAAGCTTGAAAAAATAATTCAACACAGAAAAGGCACCGAAGAAAGGGTATATCTCTTCAGAAAGATATTCTCCGAGATTGTGGACAAAAAATGTCCTGTCCCAGCAGAGACACTTTTTGAGATCAGACACACCCTTGACAAAATTACACCCGAACATGAAGAAAAAGCCAGAGATCTGACTGAAAAATACCTGAAAGAACTAAAAGAGCTGATACCTGATGAAAGCAGTAACAGTTGAAAACCTGACAAAAAAATTCGGTGACTTTACGGCTGTCGACGGCATCTCATTTGACATAGAAGAAAACGAGATCTTCGGGCTTTTAGGCCCCAACGGGGCCGGGAAAACAACGACAATATCGATGCTTTCCACCATGAAAGAGCCGTCGTCAGGAAAAGCCGAGGTAAACGGCCACGACGTCGCAAAAGACGAGGACGGCGTCAGAAAATCCATAGGAATCGTATTCCAGGACCAGAGCCTTGACGAAGAACTGACAGCATGGGAGAATATGGACTTTCACGGAAGGCTCTATGGAATCCCTAAAGACACCAGAATCAAAAGAGCTGAAGAACTTTTAAAACTCGTTGGTCTTTACGAAAGGAAAGATGACCTTGTAAAGACCTTCTCAGGAGGAATGAGAAGACGCCTTGAGATAGCCCGCGGTCTTCTTCACAGACCGAAGGTCCTCTTTCTCGACGAACCTACACTCGGTCTTGACCCGCAGACAAGAAACTACCTCTGGGAGTACATCGAAAAGCTCAACAAAGACATAGGAATTTCGGTTATAATCACGACGCACTACATGGAGGAGGCGGACAGGCTGTGCAACAGAATAGGGATTATAGACCAGGGAAAAATAGTCGCACTAGATACCCCGGAAAACCTGAAGAACACGATAGGCGGCGACATAATAACGATACACTCACCTGACTACAGGCAGAAGATCGACGAAAAAGACATCCTCGGGGAAGGCAAAACCGAATTTTTCGACGATTACTTTGTGATAAAGCTCTCATGCGCCGAAGAGCACTTAACCGACATAATATCCTTCCTTTTGGAAAAAAAGGTAAAAATTTCGGCAGTGTCCATGCACAAACCCACTCTCGAGGACGTATTCCTGCATTACACCGGAAGGAGCATCCGCGACGAGGAGGCCGACTCAAAGGACAGGATGAGAATGAGACACGGCGCAAGGAGGCACTGAAAAATGGAAGCAATCTATACTCTCTGGCTAAGGAGTGTCAGGAGGTACTTAAGGTCAAAGAGCAGAATTGTAGGGAGTCTCGGAATGCCCCTTTTTTTCCTCATAATCCTCGGGTTCGGGTTAAACTCTATTGTTGCAATACCAGGAACCAGCGGAAACTATACGGGATTCATATTCCCCGGAATTGTCGCCATGAGTGTTTTGTTTACGTCAATATTTTCCGGGATTCAGGTAATATGGGACAGGCAGTTCGGGTTTTTGAAGGAAACTCTTGTCGCTCCTGTTTCAAGGGTCGAGATAATGCTCGGCCAGACATTCGGCGGTGCAACAACGGCAATCCTGCAGGGAGGAATAATTCTAGTCCTTTCGCTCTTTATCGGCCTTGCATTCCCCGGCATAGCAGGACTTGCGATTGCGTCAGGCTTTATGGTTCTCATAGGAATTTCGTTTACAGCCCTCGGGATTGCAATCGCATCAACAATGGAGGACATGAACGGTTTTCAGCTCATCATGAGCTTCCTGATATTTCCCATATTTGGGCTTTCGGGCGCGATGTTTCCGATTGACAGCCTGCCGGAGGTTTTCAAATCGCTGACACTCGCAGACCCCCTGACATACGGTGTTGAGGGAATAAGGTACGGGCTGACCGGGGCCTCACAGGTTAACCCCCTGATATGTCTTGCTGTCATAGGAGCATTCTCGGTCGCTATGATCCTTGCAGGAGCATGCCTGTTTAAAAGGACAAAGATCTAAAAAGTCCACAAAATAAATTCCGTCAAATAATAAAGAATATTAAAAATTTCTTTTTTAAACTCATTTAAATGATTTTAATGCAGAAATTTCTGCAAATAAATCCATTCTTTCCGGTAACAAAAATCTGGTATATTATCCACTGTTTTTTTTCATTTCACCTGCGTCAGGTATAAATAGTCATATGATTACGGACTTTTTATGATAGAACTTCCCCTGGAAGAGGTTTACAAACTGATAGAGCCAGGCCCGGTTGTTCTTGTTACAACGGAAAACAACGGAGTGAATAACGTAATGACGATGAGCTGGCACATGGCGGTCGAATTCGTACCTCCCCTCATAGCCTGCATAATCGTTCCGGGCGACTACAGCTTCAATGCCCTTACAAAAAACGGCGAATGCGTTATAGCTGTCCCGACAGTCGAACTTGCCGAAAAGACCGTTGACATAGGAAACTGCTCAGGAGAGGACACTGACAAGTTCAAAAAATTCGGACTTACCCCTGTTGCGGCAGAAAAGGTGAAAGCCCCCCTGATTTCCGAATGTTTTGCAAACTTCGAATGCAGGGTCGAAGACACCACTCTTGTGGAAAAATTCGGCCTGTTTATCCTTGAGGTAGTAAAGGCATGGACTGACCCTGACCACACCGAAAAAAGGACCTTCCACGCAAGAGGCGACGGAACTTTTGAAGTCGACGGAAAAATCCTGAATTTAAAGGAGAGAATGGTCAAGTGGCCCGAATGCATGTAAAAACAGGCCCGCAACAAACCACAAAAACCGAATCTTCCTCCATTTTTCCGGTAAAAGGCATCAAAAAGCCCTGCGAATCCACCTGTATAAAGACTCATTTTTTCAAAAAAAGTCCGCTTTCGTATATAAAGTTAAAAATACTATGTTAACAGAAAGTTTTTATGGTCAAAAGATTTGGTATTTTGTCTGTAGTTTTTATTGCAATCCTGTTTGCAGCTGTTCTTGCATCAGGGTGCACAGGAACAACTGACAACGCTACTCCTTCGCCGACACAGACGGAGGTCACACCGGCAGAAAATGAGACGGCTACGCCTGTTGCGTCTGAAACAGCGGAACAGACTGCACAACCAACAGAAACAGATAACATTACAATGTCATACACTACTCTGCTCGTCGGAGAAGGTCCCCAGAATGACACTGTAAGACTTCCGGAGGGCGTTTCGATGTTCACGCTCACGCAGGACACTCCTGACGAAAGTTCAGTAAGCATAGACACCGAAAAAGACGGAATCTATATCTCCAATTCGTACAACGAGAGTGTCAGAAACTCGTCCATGAAAGGCGGAAAATATTACTGGACATATGCATTTTCGCTTGAAAACGCATCAAGTGCAAACATCAGCGTAAAAACGGACTCCAACTGGACTCTTGAATTCGAATTCCCGCAGGTTATAAACGGAATCGTTCCTCAGACATTCTCCGGAACAGCGACGAAGGTAACGCCTTTCTTCCAGATTAACGAGGGAGAATACAACTTCACGATAAATGCAGAGAACAACAGGCTTATTTCCGTCTCGCTCATGGACTACTACGGAAACGTAATTCTTGACGACAACAGGGAAATGCCTCTTGCGTTCATGGAAGGCCCTTACAACGGGACCGTTACCATGAAGATAAACGAAAGCAACAATTACCTTATGAATGTACTGTGCGATGGCAACTGGACAGTTTCCGTTGAACAGGCCTGAAAAAAACTCAACTTTTTTTACCCGATTAATTCAAAATTCCATTATTTTACTCTGAAAAAATCCTGCCCAAATCTTTGGATTTTACGTTATATCAGTGTAATTTAATCGTTTTTTTACGGTACTCACCACATAACCGCCGGTCATATGAAATATGCAGGTCGTCGTTAATAAATCAGAAACTGAAACTTTTTAGTAATTAACTTAATTCCCGTGTTTTTTTGAAGAGTCGTCTTCCAGAACACTTTTGTATTTTTTAATAGCACTCTTTTTTATCCCTTCAAATTCCTCTTCTGTAATGTCACCTTTTTCCTTAAGCTTTGAAAGCCTCTCCAAAATTTCCACAATATTTTCAGGTGACCGGGAGGATTCCAGATTCATGTCTTTCTGTTTCTCCTCGATAAAGCCGGTTGCAAGAATTGCAGACGGAAGAGCAAGAATAAGGACTCCCGCAAGAGTTATAAAACATGCAAGAAACTTTCCAAGGGCGGTCACGGGAACGACATCCCCGTATCCTACGGTTGTAACCGCATTTATCCCCCACCACATGGAAGCCGGGATGCTTGAAAACTTATCCGGCTGCGCCGGGTTTTCGACGAGATACATAATAGTCGATGAAAAAAGTATTACAAATACCAGAAAAAAAACCATTATGGAGAATATTTCACGCTTTTCTATGAAGACACGCTTCAAAAGCCTGAGTGAATCCGCGTGCCTCGTATAACGCCCCAGCTTGAATATCGAAAGAAGGCGGAATATCCGCAAAAGAGTGAAGTCCTTCGCAAATATGAAAGGGAAAAACAGCGGAATTATCGACACCAGATCTATTATCATATAAAATCCGGTTGCATAGTGCAGGCGTTCCAGGGTCCTCCTCTTAAACGTCGGTGCATCTGTGCACGACCACATCCTGAGGATATATTCCGCTGCAAAAACAAGAAGACATAAATAAATTACGACGTTTATCAAAATCCAGTACTTTTCAGCTATAGACGGAACAGTGTATATAACTACAAAGACTGTATTCAGGACAATTACAAAAGCAAGAGCTATATGAACATTCAAAGAGAATTTGTCGTTTTCAGGGGGGCTTTCAAGTACATCGTGCACCCTCGCCTTAATCCCTGATTTTTTGCCAGAAGAAGCCATCCGCAGTTAAACCATAACTCTTTACAGCACACCCGCTTTTTCAAAAAAGCCCCTGCACTTTAATAACAGTGTTATTGTACCGATTTATATTAACTTTTGACCTTCATGGGATTTCGGCTTCCTCACCGCAAAACGGGACCTGGGCTTAAAAAAAGGCATAAAATTTTTTTGAGTTTTTACTTTTCAAATCTTCAGTAAACCGCCACAGGATCGCCTTCCGTCGAATAATCGTTTTTAACGTCCTTTACCGCAAGCATGAGAATTATCCCGAGGACTTCTATGCACGTCAGGAAAAAAAACGCGACATCAAAAGCTCCCGCAAGTTCGACCGCATCCAGACTATGAACCGAAGCCTCGGCAAGCTTCGGCCCGACAGCCGCCGTTGCAACAAGCATCACAAGGGCAACTCCAAGAGAAGAGCCGAGGTTCGTCATCATTTTTATAAGGCCTGACGCCTGACCGCGTGATTTTTCAGGAGAAATACCCATCACGGCGCTGTTTAAAGGTGCATAGGCAAAACCCGTTCCTGCACCCAGAAGGAAAAGGTATATTTCCGCGTGGCCTGTGCTTGATTCGGCGCTCAGAGTTGATAACATGAAAAGTGCAAGTACGCACATCGCAAACCCGAGTAATATAGGCTTTTTGGTGCCGATTACATCCGAAATTCTACCTGCAATTGGGGAAGTCAGGATCATCCCGACAGGAAGCGCAAGAAGAATCATCCCTGCATTGTCCGTTGGAACATGCTTTACAAGTTCGAGATAAAACGGCATAAGAAGCATTACGCCTGCCATACATAGCTGGACTAACATCACGTTAATGTTCTGAAGAGTAAACGGCCTTGAGGATAAGAGATTTAAGTCTATCAAAGGCTCACCTGCGCGGCGTTCACGGACCCAGAAGACACCCCAGAATATGAATGATATCAACAGTGCTGCAACAGCCTTGACCGTCGAAGAGCTCTGGAGCGTTGTAAGACCGTATATGAGAGTGCCCAGAGCGATGAAGGCGAAAAGAACACCCGGAGCATCGAGTTTTGAGTCCGGCGATGCCGGAGAAATACGCGGCAGGACATAAAGTCCCAGGATTATTGCAATTATTCCCACAGGAAGGTTTACGTAAAAGATAAAACGCCATGAAAAGACGCTTGTCAGAAATCCACCGATAACAGGGCCGAGGGCAGCACCGAGCATCGTAAACATCGCAACAAACCCCAGGGCCTGCCCCCGAAGAGACGACGCAAGATAGGATGTCACCATAACAGAACCAAGAGCCGCAATAACGGCTCCGCCTACTGCCTGGGCCATCCTTGATGCTATAAGGATTCCAAGAGTCGGAGCTATCCCGCACGCGGCCGAACCGCAAGTAAATATGACAAAGCCCATAAGAAACACCCTGCGGTACCCCCTCATGTCCCCGAGACGCGATGCAGCCAGAAGAAGACTTACAAGAATAATCAGGTACGCATTTAAGACCCACGATACTGTAACCGTCGAGACGTCAAACGCTTTTCCTATAGTAGGAAGAGCAATGTTTACGATAGTTGCGTCAAGACCGGACATAAAAGAGCCGAGAGATATCACAAGAACTATCAGAAGCTCTTTTGGCGACATCCTCTGCCTGACGGCGGACTGCTCTGACATAATTATCTTCTAAAAGATATTCTCATATTTATTCATATTTAATCAGTTTTTTTCAGCATACGAAAAGAACAGCTATGAGACCCAAGCTTTTTATCTTGTCTTCAACAAATTCTGCTTCAGTCCATTACGGCTTTGAAAGGCGTTATCCTTCCATGACGCTTTCAACCGCAAGAATATTTGGCTTTAAAATTCAGATCTTTGTATATTATGGGAAATCCCAACTTTTTCAGTGGGTTAAACAGCAATAAAAATCTGAGGGCCGTTGGATGGGACGACGAACTGGAAATGGCGTTTTCACCCTACTCAGAAAAATATATTCCGGGGAGGGTCTCATGCAGGCAGCGTACACATTATGAAATATACACTGAGGAAGGCATAATTCAGGCCAAAACCTCCGGTGCCCTGAAAAAGAGGGGAATAAATCCTGCCGTCGGTGACTTCGTGGTTGTCCTCCACCAGCCCGAAGCGGGAACCTTTACAATCGTTAACGTCCTTCCAAGAAAAACCGAATTTAGACGCGGTGCTGTGGGAAAAGACGGATTAGACCAGGTCATTGCAGCCAATATAGACACGGTCTTCATTGTCACTTCGGCAGGTGCCGATTTGAACGTCCGCCGCCTCGAACGCTATCTCGCACTTGTTTATGCATCCGGTGCAAGACCTGTAATTGTTATCAATAAAATCGATCTTACAGAGAATCCTGATGAAATCCTCCCGGAGATTTCACCTGCCGCTGCAAAAGTCCCTGTCGTCATGATAAGCGCCCTCAACAAAACCGGCATACCACTTCTGGACAATTACCTTCAGCCCGGCAAAACCGTTGCACTCATCGGGTCTTCGGGAGTCGGAAAGTCGACTCTTACCAATGTGCTGCTACAGGACTCTGTCCAGGACACCTGCCAGGTCAGGCAGTCGGACGAAAAGGGGCGGCACAAAACGACTGTCCGCCAGCTCTTCGTTTTAAACAGCGGTGCGGTTGTCATCGATAACCCGGGACTAAGGGAGGTCGGAATAGGCACTGCCGGGGAAGGACTCAGCGAGACCTTTGCCGACATCGATGAACTTGCCCGGGAGTGCCGTTTTTCCGACTGCAGACATGAAAAAGAGCCGGGATGCGCTGTAAAAAAAGCCGTAAACGACGGAATCCTTTCCGAAGCCCGCCTTGAAAACTACCTGAAACTCAGAAAAGAGCTTACCTTTGAACAGGAGAAATCCGAAATCGGACTTGACCGTTTCGAAAAGAAAAAATGGAAAGCGATAAAGATTCAGGCAAGGGAAATAAAAAACAAGAAAGACCGGTTCACCTAGGCACTGATTGCAGTAACTTTTGGGTACAATAAGACAAATTATCAAAAAAAATATCAATGATATTCTGGAATTTTGTCAAACCAGTCATCAAACATACTTATTATCTCATCATTTTGGTAATTGTAATAAAAGACTGCCTGGTGATTCGAAAACACCACATAGGCCTCTTCACCTGATTCATATTTGCATTTAATATAGCAGAGGAAATAGTACTCTTCATATTCAGGGATACATCCGGTAGCACCGAATATCTGTTTTAATTCCTGGTTTTCGGCCATAAAAGCCGTAACTTTATAGCATTCCTGCGGTGAGAGGCATTCATATTTTGCATCTCCTGCACTCTCATTATTTTCGTTTTTAAAATCAAAATAAGCGTTGTATTCTTCCCGGCAGATGTATATTTCATCCGCTTTTAGCGGGTTTTCGTCAAAAAAAGAAATGACTGGGTTAAGAAAATCATTTAAGCTGATTATTCCGTTTTCATAATTCCGGAGTTCATATGTGGTATTGTCCAGATCTATATATTCCTGAAATTCAGAACTCCAGTTGTCTCTTGGCAGACCGCTCCACTCCGTGATTGCGGAATCAGACAAATCAAGGATATTTTTTACAGACTGACCGTTGTCCGAAAGTTCGCCTCCGGTTGTAACTGTGCTTTCACCAGAACTGCATAAAACTGCGGCTGCTGCCAAAAAGCACAATGCAAGTAAGACCAGAACTGCCGCCGCGAGATATGTATTTTTCATATCTCTATTCTGTCACAAGACTATAAAAGAAGCCTTTTTTTGGATACTTTTGGTCATTACCATAAAAAACGGACCTTAAAGACGGACGCCAAAAACTCTTCATTCAGTCAAATGAAAAATTTTATTGTTCTTGTGTTAATATTTTGATTATATTTATGAATTTTTCAGATATAAATATAAAAACACGTGTTTTATCAGTGATAATTCTGGGGGCGATAATGATAGCACTTGATGGTTCAACGGTTTCACCAATCCTTTATCCTCTCAAAACATCGTTTGGTGTAAGCGAACGGCTCATAGTCTGGGCGATAAACATTGAGGTGATGTTCCTTCTCATCTTCTCACCGATTGTAGCAAAACTCTCCGACTTTTTCGGTAGAAAAAAGGTCTACCTTTTCTGCACAGCATCCTTTCTCGCAGGTCTTGCAATAGTCTTTTTCTCGGAGTCCTACCCGGTTTTTCTCATCGGGAGAGCACTCCAGGGCATAGGCGCCGGAATATCCGTCCTTGCGATAATTCTTATAGGAGACAATTTCACCGAAAGCAGGGGAACTGTTCTAGGAATATTCGGTGTCGCAATCGGAATGGTCTACGCGACAGGACCTCTTGTCGCGGGTCTTCTGGAAGGGTACGACTGGCACTGGGTTTTCGCGGCGAACATTCCTGTTGCAACAGCACTTCTTCTTTTCTGCTTTTTCCTCCTCCCGGAAGACGGTCCTATAAAAGAGAAGAAAACCGCTGACTGGAGAGGAGTTATATCCCTGAGCGTTGCGATAGCAGCCTTTTCCGTGTTCATAACCGGGTTTGGTGGTTTTCCCCTGTCATGGGAGATGATATCCGCCGTTATCGTTTGCGTGGCAGGAATAATCCTCTTTCTGCACTCTGAAAAAAAGTCACCTGAAAAGATACTTCCTCTTGACATGCTCAAAAGAAAGAACCCCTGCATAGGCTATGCATTAACGCTTTTCGGCTATCTCGCAGGTGCGGGAACATACTTCTTCTCGACCTATGCAATACTTGCTTTTGGTCTCTCCGACCCGGCAGGGTCATACATACTCATACCTTTCACCGTCTCATCCCTTATTGCAACCGTAATCATCGGAAAACTCCTGGACATCACAGGGCCGAAACCCGTTCTTATGGCAGGAGGAATCATATCCGCCGCCGGAATGCTCATTCTCGGGACTTCACAGAACATCACGGTGTTTATACTATCAATCATCCTTATAGGCGCAGGAAACGCCTCAGTCGCCGGAAACGCGATATATTACCTTATGCTGGAAGAATCGGGCCGTAAAAACAGGGCCTCGGCACAGGGTTTTTTAAACATTCTCCTGAACGCAGGCTCCCTTATAGGAGGGGCGGTTTTAGGCGTTATGCTGGACTCACAGACAAACGGCCTCTCTGATTTTAAGGATACATACATCGCACTGGCATTTGTATACCTTGCCCTCTCGGCTCTTGCCGCACTGATAGATAAAAAGAAGAAAGACCGTAAAGAGAATTCTTCAGGGGTCTAGGACCAGGCAAAGGTTCCCCAGGGAAAAATATATTGGATTTCCCCTCATCTAGTCTTTTATGAGTCCGCAAAATAACGAAATAGAAGTGCTGATTGGCGGAAAAGCCGGAGAAGGCATAAACCGGGCAGGTCAGACCATTGCCGAAATTCTCTCGGGGCTGGGTTATTATATATATATGATATTCGATCACCCGTCTCTTATAAAAGGCGGCCACAATTTTTCAGTTATAAGGGCTTCGCCTGAAAATTCCGGCGGAATAAGCACAAAAACCGATATAATTCTTGCAATGGACAAAAATACAATAGAAAGCCGCAAAGACCGCATTTCAGGTGACACCGTGGTCATATTCAACTCCGACAAGATAAAAAACGCGGAAGGCATAGGAGTTCCTGCCGATACTGCGGCAAAAGAGGCAGGAGGGATCCCGATAATGGCAAACTCGTGCATAATAGGTGCGTTCTGCAGGTCAATAGGACTTGACTGGGACTATGTCAGGCAGGTTCTCGAAAAGGAGTTTCCCGTCAAAACCTCAGTAAACATCGAAATAGCAAAAAAAGGGTATGACCTTTCAGAAGAGAAAAAAACCGTTTTAAAACTCAAAAATGACACAGTCAGAAAAGTGGTTTCAGGGAGCGAAGCGGTCGGTCTCGGGTTGTGCTTCGGGGGACTCGACGGCTACATCGCATACCCTATGTCGCCCGCATCAGGAATTCTTCATTTCCTCTCTTCAAAGAAGGACGATTTCGGCATAAAGGTCTTTCAGCCCGAAGGTGAAATCGCAGCCGTCCTGATGGCTGAAGGAATGGCATGCTGCGGGTCAAGGGCCGCCACGGGGACGTCCGGGGGGGGCTTCTGTCTCATGAACGAAGGACTCTCCTATTCAGGAATCGCGGAAGTCCCAATTGTAATCATAAACTCCCAGAGGCAGTCCCCTGCAACCGGTTCGCCGACATATACCGCACAAAGCGACCTTTTCTACGTCATCCATGCCGGACACGGAGAATTCCCAAGAATAGTCCTCTCTCCCGGAAACGCCGAACAGGCATTCATATGGTCGGCAAAAGCGGTCGGTCTTGCCTGGGAATACCAGATTCCGGTCATAATACTGACAGACGTCACCTTAAACGACTCGCTCTACACACTGTGCCCTGAAAACGTCGAAGGCGAAAACTACGAATACGGGATAAAGAGGGCGGACGGAAAAGAGCCTTATAAAAGGTACCTTTTGACAGACGACGGAATATCCCCGTATGCCGTCTTCACGGAAGCAGACGCACCGGTAAAGTTCAACGGAAAGGCGCATGACGAATACGGAATATCAACGGACAGACCGGAACCACTTGAAAAACTCGCAGAAAAAAGACTGAAAAAAGCGTCAACAGTTCAAAAAGGGCTTTTGAAAGAGAAATGCGTCGCTGAGGCAGGAAATGCCGGGTCTGATACCGTTGTTATCTCATGGGGGTCAAATGCTCCTCTCTGCAGCCGGGTATGCGGTGATCTCGGCCTGAAATCGGTCCAGCCGGTTGTCCTTTACCCGTTCCCGAAGGAGCAGTTCAAAAAGGCCCTTTCAGGGGCAAAAAAAGTCATCGTGGTCGAAGACAACCCGACAGGCCAGCTCGCGGACCTGATGGCACAAAACGGGTTTTATGCGGACAAAAGAATACTCAGTTACACAGGAAGGCAGATGACGACTGACACCCTTAAAGAAAAACTTGCGGAGGTGCTTTAAATGCCGGCAGACTTTCTCACGGATGCAGAGAACACCTGGTGCCCGGGCTGCGGCAACTTTTCAATCCTCTACTCGCTGAAAAGGATAATAGAGAATTACAAAAAAGAGGGAGGAGACACAAAAAAAATCGTCCTTGTGACGGGAATAGGCTGCCATGCAAAGATTGCCGATTACCTGGACATAAACAGCGTCTATTCACTCCACGGAAGGGCGGTTCCCTTCGCATCAGGGATAAAAATTGCAGACCCCGGCCTTAAGGTCATATGCTGCGTCGGCGACGGTGACTCATACGCAGAGGGCCTTGAACACATCCTCTTCGCTGCAAAAAGGAACACCGATATAACAGTCATTGTACACGACAACCGCGTATACGGTCTTACAATCGGGCAGTACACTCCTACTTCCCCGTCCGACTACCACGGAAAGACAAACCCCCCCGACGGTTGTGACCTCCCGTTCAACCCGTTAAAACTCATGCTGTGCTCGGGGGCGTCTTTTATTGCAAGAGGGTATACCGGAAAAATGAAGCAGCTTGAAAGCCTTATCAAGGCAGGAATGGACCACAAGGGCTTTTCCATGGTTGAAGTCCTGCAGATATGCGCAAGCTTCTACAACAAAAGGGACCTCTACGACAAATATACCTATGAATACAAAGGCGATGCAAAAACTGCCGCAAAAGCCCTTGAAGCGGCAGGAGAATGGGACTACAACAGCGAATCACCCATACCGCTCGGAATAATATACGACAGTGAGAGGAAAACATTTGAAGAGAGATTTAAAGATATAAAGAAAGACAATGACAAACAAAAGACTGCTGTCTTAAAGTACCTCGGCAGATAAACTGAAAAAAATGCCCGTTGCTGCGGAAGGTTTCGGAAGGGCCGTTTCTATGGGATGAAAAAACCATAAAAGCGTCATGCTACTACAAACCGCGGCACAGGCTTTTTTATTACCTGATATCGGCATTCACAATATTCTTCCTTGAAAAACCGGGGCACCCCGTGGGGACACCTTTTCCCGGGGGCTTTAAAGTGGAAAAAAATGCGGCAGATTTTACTGCATTATCCGTGACCGTGAAAAAGACATCCCCTTCTCAATCTGCAACTTCTGCCCGCACTACAGCAGGACTGAAATCCATAGTGACCAAAGTTAATAATGAAAACTTCAAAGAGGTAATTTTTTTTATTGCATAGAAAAGAAAAAGTATGTAGACAACAGTCATTCAAACTACAGATACTTACTGCATCAAAGACAATAAACAAAAAAATCACCTGCACTTAAAAGAGAACGACTTGCACCAATAAAAAATTAAAAATGCAATCCCGGAATACACCAAATTAAGCAGGCAAAGACAAAAAATCTGCTTTTTACAGGTCATGAGAAAACCGGGAAATACACCGGGGTGAAAGGTTTTTCAGAAATATACTGAAAATAAACCCTTGTTTTTTTGTCCGGACAAGTCAATTGCAAACAAAGGAGAATTTAATGACAAGCTCTATTATCGAAAGCATTCTAAAAGCCCGGTACTACAGGGAAGGCGAGTCCTCGTTCGGGGACATATGCAGAAGGGTCGCAGACGCCATGGGAAAGGACAAAAAAGAGTCTGAAGATTTCTACGGTGAAATGACGTCCCTCCGTTTCCTTCCCAACTCACCTACCCTGATGAACGCAGGGACAAAACTGGGCCAGCTCTCAGCGTGCTTCACTCTTTATGTCGGAGACTCCATAGAGGAGATATTCAACGCAATAAAGTGGGGTGCATTAATCCACAAGACAGGAGGCGGAACAGGCTACAACTTCTCAAATTTAAGACCTGAAGGCTCCTGCGTCAACTCTACCGACGGTGTTGCATCAGGCCCCGTTTCCTTTATGAAAGTGTTTAACGCCGCAACCGACGTGATAAAGCAGGGAGGAAGGAGAAGAGGGGCAAACATGGGCATCCTCAATGTCTGGCACCCCGATATCATGAAATTCATAGAGTCCAAAAAGACGGAGGGCGACATCTCAAACTTCAACATCTCTGTAATGATTAACGACGAATTTATGGAGCTTGTCGAAGCAAAGGAGTTCGAACATGTCTGGATAAAGCACCCGTGCAGCGGCGAAAAGATAACGGTAGGCGAAATATGGAGGGGAATCGTTGACGGCATATGGAGAAACGGAGAGCCCGGAATCCTGTTTTACGACGAAATCAACCGCAAAAACATGACGCCGGAGCTCGGGCCTATTGACACTACAAACCCCTGTGGAGAACAACCGCTTCTTCATTTCGAGTCCTGCGTTCTGGGGTCTATTAACCTGTCAAAGTTCTTAAAGAACGAAAGCCTTGACAAACAGGCGCTTGAGAGAAGCACAAGGCTTGCAGTAAGGTTCCTTGACGAAGTAATCGACAAAAACGTATTCCCCATACCCCAGATAGAGGAAGCAACCAAAAAGACAAGAAAAATCGGCCTCGGTCTTATGGGAGTCCATGACACCCTTCTGATGCTGAAAATCCCCTACGATTCCGATGAGGGCAGAAAGTTCTGCGAAGACATGATGGACTTCGTAAACAAAATCTCGGTGGACGAATCCCACAAAATTGCCGTTGAAAGAGGCGTTTTCCCGGCGTTTAAAGGAAGTGTATGGGAAGGACACGAGATGAGAAACGCTGCAACCACGACAATTGCGCCTACAGGGACCATATCGATTCTCGCGGAGTGCTCAAGCGGAATAGAGCCCGTATTCTCCTATGCATACACAAGAAAGGACACTGTCCAGAAGACATTTGAAATTCTGCACCCTATATTTGAAAAAGAGCTTGAAAAAGTCGCCAAATCGGTTGGAAGGAACGAAGATGAGGCGAAGGCCCTCAAACGCGAGGCCATAGACACAGTCCACAGGACAGGGTCGGTCCAGAGCGTAAAATGGCTTCCCGGAGATTTCAAAAGAGTCTTTAAGACCGCACTTGACATCGACTGGCGCTCGCACGTCCTGATGCAGGCGGCTTTCCAGAGGCACGTCCACGCCTCGATATCAAAGACAATAAATATGCCAAATTCAGCGACAAAGGAGGACATAGAAAACGTTCTCCTGCTCGCATGGCATGAAAAGCTTAAAGGGCTTACGATATACAGGACGGGAAGCCGCCAGAGCGTCGTCCTCGAACTTTCAAAGGATGAAGATAAGGAGAAGACCGAGACCGAAATCAGTGTTACTGCCGAAAAAATGGTTTCAAGACCAAAGGAGCTTTCAGGAAAGACTTATCTCTGCCAGTCGGGGTGCTGCCGTCTTTACGTCACTGTAAACCTTCTGAACGATGTTCCGTGGGAGGTTTTCATAAGAACAGTCGGAATAGGAGGATGCGAGGCCAACTCAAACGCACTCGGGCGCTCAATTTCAACCGGTCTTCAGAACGGTGTCCCCTACCAGAAGTTTGTCCGCCAGTTTGCTAAAGTGAACTGCCTTTCCGCGATAAGGAACAAAAACTCCGAAGGACTTTCCTGTGCCGACGTTGTCGGAAAGTGCATTGACCTTGCTGCATCAAAGAGCCAGATAACAACACTTGACGACTGGAAGATTCTTGAAATGTCAAACTCCGGAAAGGAAAAGAAAAACGTCTGCCCGGAGTGCGGTGAAGATCTTGAATTCGGAGAAGGCTGCAACAGGGGAATCTGCAAAAACTGCGGCTGGAGCGGCTGCCTGTAAAACCTTCTGCACTCTTTTGCAGGTCCCGGGGAAAAAAATTTATTTTCAGAGACCAAAATCCAAAAATTCCCCTGAAATTACGCCGTAAGACAACTGATAAAATCCGGAAAAACGTATCAGGTTATAAAATTATACGTACAGGCAATATTGTACAGATTTATAACGCTTAAATATAAACCAATGACTGCAAGAATAAAATACTGTAAAAAAGGAAGTGAAAATAATATGGTAAAAGTTGATGAAAAGATAAAAGACGCCTTTTCAAAGGCGAAGGTCATACCGCTTGCAACCGCGTCAAAGGACGGCGTCCCGAATGTTGCACCAATGGGTGCTTTTTACCTCAAAGACGAAGAGACCCTCTGGATTCTCAACAATTTCATGAACAAGACCGCCAAAAACATAGGTGAGACAAAGAAAGCGGCTGTCTACCTCTACGGTGCGGGAATCAAGGGATGCTGCCAGATTAAAGGCGATGCGCATATGGAAGACTCCGGTGAGGCATACGAAGAGGCTAAAAAAATGTTTCTTGCAAAAAACCCTAACCTTCCTGCAAAATCACTGCTTGTAATAAAAATAACCGACGTATTCAACTGCATGCCCGGACCTGAAGCCGGCAACAAAATAATTTAATCTTTTTTATTTTTTTAATTCAGACCCGCCACTTTGACAGTTAAAAATAGCAGTGGAATACTATAAATATAACATTCAATAATCTGCACTTTATGTATAGTCCGAAATATATCACGGACATTGCAGAAGTCCCCGGGCTTTCGGAAAGCGAAAAAAAAAGTCTTGCCGCAGTTCAGGAAAAATTTGCTTTCCGCTCTAATGAATATTATCTATCCCTCATAGACTGGGACGACCCAAAAGACCCCATAAGAAAACTAGTAATTCCTGACCCGGCCGAACTTGATGAATGGGGAAGGCTTGATGCATCAGAAGAGGCAAGATATGTCGTCGCACCCGGAATGGAGCATAAATACGAGCAGACTGCACTTGTTCTTGTAAGCGATATGTGCGCAGGGTTTTGCAGGTACTGTTTCAGAAAACGGCTTTTCATGAACAAAACGGAAAGGGGGGTCGCACGGGACATAGATGCAGATCTCAGGTACATCTCTTTACACCCTGAAATTACAAACGTCCTTTTGAGCGGAGGTGACCCTCTTTTCCTGTCCACGGACAGGCTTGAAAAGATCATCAGCAGAATCAGGGAAATAAAAAACGTCGAAATTATCAGAATAGGAACCAAAGTTCCGGCATACAACCCGTACAGGATATTAAACGACAGGAAACTTCCCGGAATAATCGGAAGATATTCAACGTGTGAAAAAAAAATTTACATAGTGACGCAGTTCAACCACCCAAAGGAACTCACCTGGCAGGCCGTAAAAGCCGTAAATACCCTCCAGGAGGCAGGGGCGGTATTCGCCAACCAGACCCCGGTCCTGCACGGCGTAAATGACGACCCTGAAACGATGGCAGAACTATCCAGGAAATTGTCATTCACAGGAATCACACCGTACTATGTCTTTCAGTGCCGTCCCACACTCGGCAACAGGCATTTCGTCGTCCCGGTTGAGGAGGCTTATTTTATTCTGGAACAGGCAAAGATGAGATGCTCGGGACTTGCAAAAAGGTTTACGTTCGTAATGTCACATGTCTGCGGAAAAATTGCAGTCGTGGGTGTTGACGAAGAAAGAACATATCTTAAGTACCACCAGTCGGCCAGGTGGGAAGATATAGGAAAATTCATGAGTTTCAAAAGAAACCAGAATGCATTGTGGTTCGACGACTATAAAATCCCAGTCTCTGAAAAAAGAGTCTTATAAGTGAAATTCCCCCTGTAAATGACGCAATACATCAGTATATTCCAAAATTCTTCAAAAAATAGATGAATTTTTGAATAAACTCTTTTTTTGTATTAAATCAAGGGTATTTAAGGTAAATACCTCATTTAACCATTGTCTTTAAGCTGAAAAAGAAATTTCAGCATTCAGTCGTCAAAGATGAACAGCTCCTCGATTGTTGTGCCAAGAGCCTTTGCAGCGTCGTGGGCAAGTTTCAAGGACGGGTTGTATTTTCCCTTCTCAAGAAAGACAATCGTCTCGCGCCTGACACCGACGATTTCAGCTAGTTCAGCCTGCGTCATGCTCATTTTCGCCCGGAACTCCCGTATCTTCGTATCCATTCATTCCCTCTGAATATCGTTAATATACGTCACCTTTCTTCGAGAAATACCACTGGAAAAAAACCGCACTCAGAGGCATGAGAAGCATAAGAATCCCTAAAACCGCCTCTGCAGTGAGTTCTGCCAGGTCAAAGTATGATATCCAGAACATAAGAATAACCGACATAAAAGCAAGGTACCAGGAGTACGATATTGCCCATGTCCCTATCTTGAGAGACCTTTCGTCCCTCAAATCAGAACCGGCCGGTTTTCTAAGACTCATTGCGCATATTGCAATCATTATTATGCCACATACTATCATCACGGAAAATGCATTTGACTGGCCATCAAATTCCGGAACAAAAGAGAGAGCCGTTCCAGCTATCGCCATAAAAACTCCCAGGACAGCACCCGCATAGAGAACAGTTCTCTTCTTTGCGGTCTTTATAACCGCGACAACTGCAAGAAGAAGAATTATCGCAAGGGCTATTCCGATAATTCCTGCATCGGGTTCGTTTCCACTCAAAAACATAGCGAGCAGAAGAATCAAAAACGCTGCAATACCGGTCACGGCGGTTATTGCAACACGCTTATCAGTGGTTATTTTTTTCATTTATTTTAACATCCTTTGCTTTTGCTTCAGTTAGAAATAAATAACATTTTGTTAGATATATATCACATACTTGGAGTATATAACATTTTCCGGGTCTGTCTGAAAAACTGAATATTTTAGCAGAACTCAGAATTTATGAAAACCGCCAAAGCGGTGAATTCTAAAAACACATTAACCTGCAAAGTCATAAAATCAAAAAAACTTTATTAAAGAAATTTCAGGAAAAACAGGGAGTCACAAGTCAGGACACATCACCCAGTTCCTTTAACTGTTCCTCTATATCCTTTTGTATATCCTCAATATCCTTTAGCAAAATACGTATTCTTTCAGGGTCCCTGCACCTCAAATCCCTGCATTTTTCCCTGGAAAGTCTTTCGCCAACGACATCGTCGTCAAGGTACCGAAATCCCCAGAAACCAAGAACTTTCATGACCAGGACAAGTTTTTCCCCTGCCAGAGTCAGCGAATATTCAACTTTAGGGGGAACTACTGCATACACCTTCCTTTCTACAATCCCGTCCTGTTCAAGCTCCCGCAGTTGTTTTACAAGCATTTTATCGCTTATTTCCGGTATTTTGTGCAAAATCTCGCTGTAGCGCAGTTTACCGTCCCTCAATGTTATGACAATCAAAAGCTTCCATTTGCCACCTATAATGTTGACCGCAGCCTCGACCCAGCACCAGTAATCCTTACTCCTTGCCATAATAGTAACTTTATATTTTGATAGTATACCCCAAAATTGTTTGTATGGAATATTAATTCAAATACATCGAATAATATAGTGCATCCGGCCAGATTCTGCCCCGGGGCAATCCGCCATTATTAAAGGGAGCACAATATGAGCATTTACCCAAAACGTCAACCAGATATTAATTCTGTTGCCGGAGATAAAAACGGCAGGGGCATTCACTACAAGTGGATTGCACTTTCAAATACTACAATAGCAATATTCATGGCGGCAGTGAACGGAAGCATCCTGCTGATATCCCTTCCGGCGATATTCAACGGAATCAGCATAAACCCGCTGACATCATTCCAGTACCTCCTGTGGGTCCTCATGGGATACGGAATAGTCACAGCGACCCTTCTTTTGAGTTTCGGGCGCCTTTCCGATATGTACGGTCGTGTCAGGCTCTACAATTTGGGTTTTGCCATCTTTACGGCAGGTTCGGTTCTTCTTTTTCTGACGCCCGACACGGGCGATGCAGGAGCAATAGAGATAATAGTTTTCCGCCTCGTCCAGGCCGTCGGTTCGGCATTCATATTCTCAAACAGCGCCGCAATACTGACAGACGCATTCCCGCCTGACGAGCGTGGAAAAGCCCTCGGGCTAAACCAGGTGGCAGCGATATCCGGCCAGTTCGTAGGCCTTATAATTGGAGGTCTTCTTGCGGTCTTCAACTGGAGGTACGTATTTCTGATAAGCGTCCCGTTCGGAATCTTCGGGACAGTCTGGGCATACCTGAAGCTTAAAGAACCGTCCTACAGGAAGAAGAACACCCAGAAAGTGGACATCTGGGGCAACCTCCTTTTTATATGCGGCTTAACGGTATTTCTCATAGGAATAACCTACGGTCTTGTACCTTACGGGGACTCCCCGATGGGATGGGAAGACCCATTTGTAATCACTGCTCTTATAGCAGGACTTCTGATGCTTCTGGCCTTCCCGGTCGTCGAAACGCGCGTAAAAGACCCGATGTTCAGGGTAGACCTGTTTAAAATACGCAACTTTGCATTCGGGAACGCGGCAGGTTTTCTCTCGGCTCTTGCCCGCGGCGGCGTCATGATAATTCTTATCATCCTCCTTCAGGGTGTCTGGCTGCCTTTGCACGGCTACAGTTTTGAATCGACTCCTTTCTGGGCGGGAGTATACATGCTTCCTCTTACAATCGGTTTTGTACTGATGGGGCCGGTTTCAGGCATTCTCTCTGACAGGTACGGAGCCCGCTGGCTCAGCACCGGTGGAATGTTACTTGTAGGAATTTCATTTCTGGTCCTTGCGGCTCTTCCGTACGACTTTGATTACCTGCTCTTTGCAGCGGCACTTCTTATAATGGGCCTTGGAAACGGGATGTTCGCCTCACCGAATTCTGCTGCCATAATGAATTCTGTGCCGGCAGGCGACCGCGGGGTTTCCTCAGGCATGATGTCGACCCTTATGAACTCGGGCTTTGTCCTCTCAATGGGAATGTTTTTTACGATAGTCGTAGTTGAGCTTACGAAAACATTTCCTTCGGTTCTCTCTTCGGCTTTGACGGCTGTAAACGCATCAGTTCTCATCCCTGAGATGAGTGCGATACCGGCAACAGGAGCACTTTTTGCCGCATTTTTGGGGTACAACCCGGTTCAGATGATACTTTCCGGCATCTCACCTGACCTCGTTGCAGGCATTTCCTCTGCAACCATTGCAACACTTACAGGCGTCAACTGGTTCCCCGAGACTCTTGCAGTTGCATTCATGCCGTCGCTTGACCTTTCATTCTACATCGGAGCTGCCCTGTCATTTATAGCCGCACTCCTCTGCTCGATGCGCGGAAACAAATACATAGAGGAGATAGACGGAACAGGATACAGAACCGGTTCAAAAAATATATCCAACAGTGATATAAAGTAGAGGATTATTCCCTTACTGAGGAAGGAAGTTGTTAAATTGGCTGGTTCATTGTTTGAAAAAGTTCTAATAGCAGTTGACGGTTCCGAGAAGAACAGGGCTGTCATAGAAGAAGGTGTAAGAATAATGCGTGTATGCAATGCCCGGGGCTATGCCGTATATGTAAGCGATACAGGCACCCTGTCATCAGGAGCCGAAGAAGTCCCGCTTGTCGAAACTTACGAAATTCTCAAGGAAGAGGCAGAAAAGGCATTTGAGTGGGTAAAATCATTTTCAGGAGACACAGAGCCCGAAACTGTACTTCTTGAAGGGCGTCCTGCATCAGAAATAGTAAAGTTCGCCGTGGAAAAGGAAATAGACCTCATAGTTATTGGAACTCAGGGAAAAAAAGGACTCGAAAGGCTTCTTTTGGGAAGCGTTGCCGAAGAGGTTATCCGTTCTGCCTCATGCAAAGTTCTCGTGGTAAAATGAAGTAAAAAAGGAACAAAAAGGTTTAAAATACTAAAATACTTTCTTTCAGGCCGGATTCAGACATGCCTTATATCGGTGAAGTCAGAGATTTCAGAATTTGTCGTGCAAAGGTCCTTTAGAGACATCTTATGCACGTTATTGTTTCCTGTAAGCCTTGCAAAGGATTTCAGCTCTTCTGTTGAAACATTAAGGAAGTTTTCAAGTTTTTTTGCCGAAATATCAATTTTTAACCTCTTTCTAAGTCCCGGGTCCTGGGTCGTGACACCGACAGGGCACTTCCCGGTGTCGCAAAGCCTGTACTGCTGGCACGCCGCAGCCATAAGTGCCGCTGTTCCGATAGCAACCGCGTCAGCTCCCATTGCAAGAGCTTTTGCAAAGTCAGAAGAAATTCTGAGACCCCCTGTGATTATAAGCGATATGTCCTGCCTTTTGACGCTGTCAAGGTATTTTCTCGCCCTGTGGAGTGCATAAATCGTAGGAACCGATGTTGAGTCCTTGATTATTTTGCCCGCACCGGCTGTCGAACCCGGCCTTCCGTCTACAGTTATAAAATCGGGATTTGCGTAGACAACAGCTTCAAGGTCGTCTTCAATGTTCCCCGCGGCTATTTTCACTCCTACAGGTCTTCCGCACGATTTTTTCCTGAGCCACTCAACCTTTTCCAGGAGGTCCTCCGCTGATCTTATGTCGTCGTAGTTTGCCGGAGTTATAATGTCAGTGCCCGGGGGAAATCCCCTCATCTCTGAAATCTCCGCGGTCGCCTTTTCGGCAGGGATATATCCTCCGGCACCGGGTTTTGCAGACTGCCCTATCTTTATCTCTATTGCATCAGCCCTTTTCAGGTTCTCATCTGTAACACTGTAGCGGTTCGGGACGTACTCGAATATGAACCTGTAGGAGCTTTCTATCGAGTCTTCAAGTATTCCGCCTTCACCTGAGCCGACGGCGGTTTTTGCCGCAGCGCTTCCCTTTGAAAGAGCTGTACACACCTCCTTTGAAAGCGCCCCGTATGACATGTGGGTTACAAAAACAGGGGTCTCTATTACAAGGGGGTATTTTGCGTTAGGTCCTATAACGGTCTCTGCAGAGACATAATCGTCGTCGTTCAGCGGAATTTTTGCTATCTGGGCGCCGCATATCAGTATGTCATCCCAGGACACAACTTTCTTTTTAGTCCTCATCGGCTCTATGAAAGACTCTCCTGAAGCGGCTATCCTGTGAATCATTCCCATATCCGGTTCGGTCTCATCGGAATCGCGGTTCCACACAGAAGGTTCGTCCTTCTGCACCGGAGTTGTTTCTGCGGACTCCATATGGATATTTTTCGACGTAATGACGTTTTTTGCTCCGCACACAGGGCAGGTTATAAAATACTCCTCAGTCTGTTTTTTTTCTGCATCACCTACCCTTTCCACCCTTTCAAGGTGGCTTTTGCCTGACATGCATATCGGGCACTTCCAGTCGTCCGGAAAATCAGCAGGGACAGTCCCTGGCTTTATTCCGGTTACTGAATCTCCTCTCTTTGAATCATACTCAAAAACCCTGCATACATTGCACTGATAATATGTCATGAAAACCTGTCCTCCTGCTCCCTTTTACAATCCAATATACGGGAATACAAAGATAAATTTGTCTGATCACAAAAAAACGCCGGTGAAGAAAAAATACAACATAAAAAATTAAAAATTCTTCATTTCTTTTAACCATGAAATATATCCCTGAATAAAAAAAGTGGTGAAAAATAGTTTAAACCCTGTTAAATCCCAGATTTTCCGGCGGAACTGAAAACGCAATAGAGACAGCTCCGCGAATTTTTCAGCCGGTTTTTTCCTTAATTCCCAGAACCGCCAAATTATTTTACGCTCGCAAATTCAATAGTATGAACAATTAAAAAAGAGGCAGGCAATGACAAGTCAGGAGATCAAAATAACACGTGACAGGGTTGCGGTTATAATAGGAAAAGGCGGAAAAACAAAACGTCTTATTGAAAAGAAAACCGGGACTTCCCTTGAAATCGACAGCGACGAGGGAATTGTCTCGATAAAGGCTGAAGACCCTGTGGCTGTACTTAAGGCTACAGACATTATACACGCGGTCAGCAGGGGATTCTCACCTGAAAGAGCCTTTGCGCTTCTTGAGGACGAGGACATGGTCTTCGAGATAATAGACCTGAACTCAAGCTGCAATTCACCTAAGCAGATGGAGAGAATCCGTGGAAGAATTATCGGAAAGGCGGGCAAGTCACGTGAACAGATTGAGAATATGACAGGCGCCGAAATTTCGGTATACGGAAAGACCGTTGCTTTAATAGGCGGAATAGAGCAGACGAAGACAGCACGTACAGCAATAGAGATGCTTATCGAAGGGATCCCGCACGAAAGCGTGTTCTCATACCTTGACAGAAAGAAAAAAGAGGCAAAAACAAATATCCTCGACTATTACTATTGATTTGCCTTCATCTGAAAAAATTAAAAATGCAATAAAATACGCCCTGTAAATAGAGAAAAATATGCAGCAAAAAGTATGTTTTCAATGAAAACCGCACTGAATACCAGGTGTTTCTTAAACTCCGCGGCTTTACTTCGTTGTGGTCCCAAAGACACCAGAGGTATATTTCCAGTGCAACTAAAACCTGTTAAAGAAGTTTATTTTCCTTTAAAGAAGGCCCTGGATTTAAATAGAGTGGAAATAAAGGGGTTGGTTTGAGATTATGAAACTTTCCGAGCTCAGCCTCCCGCAGCCTCTTGTAAAAGCCTGCGAAAAATCCGGAATAAATAAGCTTTACCCTCCACAGGCCGAGTGCATCGAAAAGGGGCTTCTTGAGGGAAAAAACCTCTTAATTTCAATTCCGACTGCAAGCGGAAAAACCCTTGTTGCCGAAATGGCGATGCACAGCCACATCGCAAAAAACGGGAAGTGTCTTTATGTTGTACCCCTTAAAGCCCTTGCGTCCGAAAAATACGACGAATTTTCAGGAAAAGGTGTCAGGGTCGGAATAGCGACAGGCGACCTCGACAAAAAGGACGAGTATCTCGGGAAAAACGACATCATCATTACAACAAGTGAAAAAGCGGACTCACTGTTGAGAAACAGGGCAAAATGGATGGATATGATTTCCTGCCTTGTCGTGGACGAAGCGCACCTCATCGACTCCGAAGACCGCGGTGCAACGCTTGAGATGGTGATAACAAAACTTCGGTACAGAAACGAAAATATGCAGATTATCGCCCTTACTGCAACAATAGGCAATCCGAGGGTTTTTTCAGGATGGCTTGAGGCGGACCACGTAACGTCTGACTGGCGCCCGGTGGAATTAAAGGAGGGTGTGTACTACAGCGGAACGATATTCTTTGAGGACGGGGAAAGACCAGTTAAAACCCCTTCAAAAGAGGATGACACAAACCTCTGCCTGGACTGTATCACAGAAGGCGGTCAGTGCCTTGTTTTCGTAAATTCAAGGAGAAATGCTGAAGGTTTTGCGAAGAGAATGGCAAAAGCCCTCGAAAAATATGAGCCGGCTTCGGGTGTTACAGATGCAGATGCACTTGAGAGCATAAGCAAAAAACTCGGGGAAGTCGCAGAGACAGACATGGGCAAAACTCTTGCACTCTGCACGAAAAAAGGCGCTTCCTTTCACCATGCCGGAATGAAAAAGGAACAGAGACAGATTGTTGAAAAAGGTTTCCGTGACGGAAAAATAAAAGTCATATCATCAACGCCGACGCTTGCAGCAGGCCTCAACCTCCCGGCAAGGCGTGTAATAATTCGCGACTTTCTAAGGTTTAAGGGAGGTGAAGGTATGGTCCCTATTCCCGTCCGCGAATACAGGCAGATGGCGGGAAGGGCAGGCAGACCGCACCTTGACCCCTATGGTGAGTCAGTTCTTATTGCAAAGGGCAGGGATATGGCAAACGGGCTTTACGAGGAGTTTATTGACGCCCCCGCAGAGGATGTCAGGTCCCGCCTTGATGATGAATATGCCCTGTGTGCACAGGTCTTGTCTCTTATTTCAACAGAATTCGTAAAGGACTCCAAAGACCTCGTAGACTTTCTTGAAAGGACGTTTTACGTCTACATAAACAAAAAAAGCAGGTACCTTTCCGAGATCGTCGAAAACTCGGTTTCATACCTGGAGTCTGCCGGAATGATAACGAATATAGACGGCAGGCTCTCCGCGACCGAGTACGGAAACCTGGTGTCAAGGCTTTACATAAACCCTGCGAGTGCGGAGATGATTGCAGGTGTGCTCCGCGAAAAACAGGGACTATTAAATGCCGGGATGAATGCTAAAAAACTTAAGACAAAGGTCTCGGAAGAGGACACGGCATCTGTTTTTTCAGATATCGGGCTTCTTCAGCTACTATGCAAAACTCCGGACATGTTCAACCTCTACGTAAAAAAAGACGATATGCCTGTTCTTGAAAAGTTCTATTACGAGCACGAGGATGAACTCTGGCTTGAGATATCCTATGAAACCATGGAAGATGACTACAGGGCGCTTAAGACCGCGATGGTCCTCGACAACTGGATATCCGAAGTCGGCGAGAATATGATATGCACAAGATTCGGTATCGGACCGGGTGACGTTTACAACGCCGTAGAGGGCATGAACTGGCTTTTGTACTCCGCATCAAGAATATCGCGGATGATGTCGCCTGACCTTAAGGGAAGCATCGCAGAAGTCGAGCTGAGGATGAAACACGGTATCAAACGCGAACTTATCCCGCTTGTGAAACTCAGAAATATCGGGCGTGTACGTGCAAGAAGGCTGTTCAACAACGGAATAACCGGGCCATCGAAGATAAAAACTACCGGTTTTGAAAAACTTTCTGCAATTCTCGGGAAAAAAATTGCCGCACAGGTGATGGACCAGGCTGAAAGGGAAGAAAGGGACTACTCTGATTTTGACAGAGAATTAAGAGGCGGCAGCGGTGAAAAAAGCAGCCATTTCATAAAAAGTCCAAAAACTGAAACTAAACAAAAAAAAGCGAAAAAAAATGAATCCTCCGGGTCCGTAGAAAACGAGGGAAATCCTTTACCAGGGGCACAGAAATCTATTTTTGAATTCTGAGAGTCTGGTAAAAATATATCCCGTAAAAGCCGGAAAGTTGTTTCACAGGTTTAAACGCCGGGCTTAATGGTCCTGAAGAATTCTGAAAAAGCGGAAATATAACCCTGTAAAAAAATAGCCTTGTAAAAACCATGTAAAGCTTAAAACTGCGGTTTATACCTTCAATCTGACCCGCGAAAAAATTTGCACTTACGCTTGTACAAAATGAAATCAAAAAGAATAAAAAATGCAGACTGCCTGAGGAAAAAAATGACAGAAAAAAATAAAAAAAGAACTGAAAAAGAGAAAGAGGAAATAAAGGAAAAAAGTCAGGGGAATAACACGGAATGCTGTGAGTTTTTTTCAGTGGAAATACCAAAAGATTCAAATTTTGAGGAACCTGAAAAAACAGACAGTAAAGACAAAGCCTGCTACCGTGCCTCCATTCTTTTCTGTGGAATAAAAGCAGCTTCTGCTGAGATTGCAGATGTAAAAAACTACCTTAAAGAGCTCAAAAAAACAGAAGACAAAAACAATGTACATATAATCTGCCTTGACGAGAGGTACATTGCAGGAATCAGGCACATCAAAAGTGCTGTCTTTCATGCCAAAAGAGCGTGGAGCAGAGGAGAACAGATCTCAAAATCATTTGAAATGGAAGTACTTCTGTACGCTGCGGGGACAAGACAATGCAGCGAAGCCGGTTCTCTGGGATTTAAAAGAGGCAGAAACAGACTTTACATCTGTGTAGCTGTAGACAGCTCCGAAAGAATAAATGACAGCAAAACAGCCGGTACAATAATATCAAAAGTTTTTAATGAACTTTCAGGCCTTTTTTCGTTTGACAACTCCTGTAAAGACCCAAAAAATCCGTACAGTCTTTATGCATATGATTTTTTCCTTGAAAAACTTCAAAATCTCCATTCATTCCCGGATGAAGACTTAAACAAAACCAAAAAAGACGCATCTAAAGGGTTGGGATCAGAGAAATCTGATGAAAAATTTGATGAAATTTTTAAGAAAAAGACTGCTGCCCTGATGAAAATGTTTGAGATCTCGGATGATGAAATTAAAATAGCCGGATACAGCAGACTTCCCGAACTTGTGGCGGAAAGGGTAGCTCTTCTTGATGTTACGAAATAAAAGAAGACAATATGAAGAAATAAAAAAAGAAAATTAGAAAATGTATGAATTTTTTGAACAGGTAAACCCCCACCCCTTTGTTTCTACTGGAAAATCTTCAGGTATGCTCTCCGTCTTTTCTCTTTTATTATGCGCAAAAAAATACACAGAAAAAGGAAATAACAGTAATTTTCTGTTTAATTTAGAAAATAAAAGAAAATAAGAGATATTTAGGACTGCAAGTCCGAAATTTGATGAATGAAAAAGTAAAAAAAGAAATGACTTTAGTCTCAATTCCTGCGCAATTTAATCTGTCACTATTCTCCGTACATTCTTTTTGACTGTCTGTAATATATTTATAGTATATTTTTACAAAATATGTTTACAGTCATATTTTATATTATTATATAATTTTTTATTTTTTACTTTTTTACTTTTTTACTTTTTTACTTTTTTTACTAATCAATTAGTTAATATTATATAGTATTATTTACAGACAAACAAATGACTATTTTCCGTAACTTATTTTCTACAACAAAATTTTCTCCGGCAAAGAGATTCATCCTCAATTTTTTTTCCAGTAGAAACTAAGGGGTGGGGGTCTGAGAACACCCGAAAGGGATAAAAAAACTAAAACTAAGCCCCAGAAAGCTTAAAAACCTAAAAAATTCAAGATTTAGCATTACTCTTTTACAAGAATTAAAAAAGCAAATACTTTAGCAGGTATGTTTTCCTGATTTTATTCCTGATCTATAGTTTCACAATATTTTACTATACAACTATTTATTATCGAAAATATTTCTACGGAAAGATAAAACAAAGCAGAAAATGAAGTCTTCTCAGAAAATATAATTCACCGGTACATGTATGGGAAAAGTTGATCCTTTCCTTTTCCACTGGAAACGTAGGGGTTTTTAAGGAATTACATCGTTAGACTATAGTTACGGAAAAATGTGGAGTTGAATAAGGGGATAAGGGACATGGAAAATTCCGGGGGGTTAAGAGTTTCCATCAAAGAAATTTGTTTTAGTTTACGGGTAATCCAACATGTTTTTGACCGGAAAAACGCAAATTTACATTTATCTGTATATTTATCTGGCTGTCACCGGTATGGACTGAAGCTCATGCATTGTTTATCCACTTCAAAAAAACGCAAAAAAATTGATCTAAATTTGATTTATTTATTATGGAGGTTTTAATTTGTCTGAAAAGAGTTATAATGGTGATATCACTTTGGGTGAAAAAGATGTTTCCGGTTCAGTCGGACTTTTTACAAAGTATCTTAACAACAGGGGTATTTTCAAAAACAGGGAAGTACTGAGGCATTCGTACCGCCCTCATATCCTGCCGCACAGACGTCCCCAGATTGACTCGATAGCCTCTATCCTTGCCCCGGCAATACGAAATGAAACTCCTTCGAATATTCTTATATATGGCAAAACAGGGACAGGAAAAACTGCGTCTGTCAAATACGTAGGTGCAGAGCTTGAAAGGGCGTGCCGGGAGATGGGAAAGGCATGCAATGTAATACACCTCAATTGTGAGCTTATAGACACGCAGTACAGGGTGCTTGCACAGATTGCAAACGAACTGGAAGACATCGAGAACAAGTCAAGTGATAAGACGACAAGATCAAGCATTCCTATGACAGGGTGGCCGACAGACCAGGTATACTCTGAACTTAAGAGTATGGTCGAAACGATAGGCGGCGTGAACGTTATAGTACTTGACGAAATAGACAAGCTTGTCAAAAAAAGCGGTGACGAAACTCTTTACAACCTTACAAGATTCAATGCAGAGCTTAAAAATGCAAAAATAAGCATGATAGGTATATCAAACGACCTCCGTTTTACTAACTTTCTGGACCCGCGTGTTCTCTCGTCCCTTTCCGAGGAAGAGCTGGTATTCCCGCCGTATAATGCGCCTCAGCTGTGCGACATACTCAAACAGAGGGCAGATGTTGCGTTTGCGGATGATATCCTTGAAGAGGGTGTTATACCTCTTTGCGCTGCGCTTGCTGCACAAGAGCACGGGGACGCAAGACGTGCGCTGGACCTCCTGAGGATATCCGGTGAGCTCGCGGAAAGGGAAAACGCGGAAAAAGTTGCCGAAAAACACGTGAAAAAGGCCCAGCAGAAGATTGAGACTGACAGTCTTATCGTATGCGTATCCTCGCTTCCTACACAGAGCAAAGCTGTCCTTTATTCTATGCTTATCCTTTCGGAGATGAACAAACAGGTCTTTACGACAGGCGAGGTTGCCCAGATTTACCGCGATGTTGCGCAGACACTTGACCTGGACGTTCTGACGCACAGAAGAATTACGGATCTTATATCAGAGCTCACAATGTTAGGAGTCATAAATTCACGCGTCGTTTCACGCGGAAGATACGGGAGGACCAAGGAGATGTGGTTCGGGACGGGTACATCGGGCATCAAAAAGACCCTCACACAGGACGAGAGGTTTGACGAAGAGCGCTTAAGCCGGATAGACACTGCAAGGTTTAAGTCCCTTTTCAGGTAGATATTACAAAAAAATCAAAAATAAATCCTCCAAAAAAACGGCTGAATAATTTTTGGAGTTCATTGCACCATGTTAGTTGAATAAACTGAAATTACAGTGATTTTGAAATGTACTTTTTTTGAAGATTTTTTCCTGGCCAAATTAAATATTCTGCGAGGTCCAACTTTCTTTGAAAGATTAATCCGCTAAAGGGTACTAAAGTGATAGTATGGATGATAAGGACAGAATGATTCTGACCCTTCTTGAGGAGGACTGCCGTGTTACGCCCGAAAATCTTGCAGATATGGTAGACCTCACAGCCGAGGACGTAACAAAGCGTATAGAGGTTCTTGAAAGCGCCGGCGTAATTAGGAAATATATGGCCTGCATAGACTGGGAAAAAGCGGGTGAAGGAGTTGTGGCGGCGATAATAGAACTTAAAGTCTCACCTGAGAGAGACTTCGGGTACGATAAAATAGCCGAGAGAATTTCAAAGTTCAGGCAGGTAAGGTCGCTCAGGCTTATAAGTGGTGCATATGACCTTGAACTTCTTGTGGTGGGCAAAAATATCCATGAAATAACAAGGTTCGTAGCCGAACAGGTAGCGCCCATGGAGCAGGTCAGGGAAACCGGGACTATACTTATAATGAAGACTTACAAGGAAAATGGCCTGGAATTTTCGGAAAAAAGGGCGGGAGACAGGCTCCTGTATACTTTCTGATTAACAGAGCTTCTTCCTGAAAACCTCCAAAAATAAAATGCTGAAAAAACCCGGAAAAAAATTAGAAAAAATTATATAAATATCAGAACCTGTGCAAATATCCGGGTTTGTGGAAAATCTGCAAAAAAGAGCATGAATAAAATTTTTGCAGGAGTTTTCAAAAAATCTGCGGCTTGTTGGAAATGCAGAAAAAAATATTGTAAAAAAGTAGTTTCAGATTAGTTTAAAGGCAGAGGAAAAAATGAGAGACTTTAGATCAAAACGCGTTTGCAGGATACCTCCTTCAGGCATACGCAGGTTCTTTGATATTGCCCAGGAGATGGAGGACGTAATATCTCTTGGAGTAGGTGAGCCGGATTATGATACCCCGTGGAATGTAAGGGAGGCGGCAATAAGGTCAATTGAGCAGGGCCAGACTGCCTATACGTCAAACAGCGGTCTCATGCAGCTGAGGCAGGGGATAAGCGGGTACCTGTCTGAAAGCTACGGAGAGACTTATGATCCGAAAAGCGAGATAATTGTCACCACGGGAGCGTCCGAGGCACTTGATATCGCAATCAGATCAGTAGTCGACCCGGGTGACGAAGTGCTGGTTGCAGACCCGTCCTACATCGCCTACTGCTCAAATGTCATGCTTTCATGCGGAACCCCGGTTCCGGTTCCGTGCCTTGAGAAGGACGGGTTCAAACTGACTCCTGACTCCCTGATGGAAAGTATAACCCCTAAGTCCAAGGTTCTTCTCTGCAATTTTCCGAACAACCCTTCCGGGGGTGTTATGACAAAGGACGACTACAAGGCAATATCCGATATAGTAGTCGACAACGACCTCCTTTTAATAAGCGATGAAATATACAACGAGCTGACCTATGAAGGTGAAAAGGCAAGTGCGGCCTCGGTTGACGAGCTCAGGGGTAGAACGATAACGATAAACGGGTTCTCCAAAGCCTATTCGATGACCGGGTGGCGTGTCGGATACCTCTGCGCCCCCGAAGAGCTTTGCAGGGCAATACTTAAGGTCCACCAGTACGTAATGCTTTCTGCGCCCACGACATCGCAGTACGCTGCAATAGAAGCCCTGAAAAACGCTGCCGATTCCTGCCATGAAATGGTCAGGGAATACAGAATAAGAAGAAACCTGTTTGTAAAAGGCCTTAACAGGGCCGGGCTTAGGACACATATGCCAAATGGCGCTTTTTATGCTTTTCCCAATATCAGCGAATTTGGTATTTCCGATGAGGAGTTTGCCGAGAGGCTTTTAAAGGAGCACCACGTTGCAGTGGTTCCTGGAAGTGTATTCGGGACTTCCGGAAAGAATCATCTCAGGTGCAGTTATGCCGTATCCCGTGAGGACCTGATGACTGCGGTGGGAAGAATAGAGGAGTTCATATCAGAGATCTGATTCCCGGAAAATGCAGTCCTTTAATACTACAAATACTTTTTGACTTTAGAGTGTAAAAGGAGAAAAAATGTTTTTTGAGAGGTAAGTGCGGTTTTGGGTAGTCTGTGTAAAAAAGGGAGAAAATATTGATTTCAGGGCTGTCAAACACCCCTTTATTTCCACTGGAAAAAATAATTATACACTTAATAAAAAGATTTTAAAAAGTATGCAGGTCTTTTTTTGGTAGCAGGAATTTTGGTTATCCCTTAAAGCCGTAACCCGGGGAAAACTGAAGTTGTGTTGTTTCGAAAAGGCGGAAATGTTTGAAAATGAACGTTTGCTTCTGACAGGGATTTAAATGGGAATAACTGAATAAAAACCCCTTTATTTCCACTGGAATTATGATAAATTTAATCTTAAATTAATATTGAGAAGATATTTTTCTATTAAATTTTTCTAAATGATTCATGGAGTGAGGTATATCTTTAATAAAATAAGTATATCTTTTTTAAGATAGTTACCTATTTTGGAAATTATCAATATTCTTTTCTTGTGCGCTATAATTATTGAATGCTGTCCGGCTGAAATCATGGTTATTTAAGTGTCTGTTCCAGGTTGATTTCATCATCCCACAGCCTGTTTTTGCGACTGAAAATGTGTACTCATGATACTTTTATCTTGAATGCAGTCATCATCTTTACTGAAACATAAATGAGTTGTACAATAATCGTTGGTGGCTTTTTTGGCGACGAAGGCAAAGGAAAGATCGTCGCTCACGTAGCACATAAAGATAAACCTTCAATAATATCACGCGGGGGGGTCGGGCCAAACGCCGGCCATACCGTAAAGGTAAAGGACAACGAATACGGTGTAAGGATGATACCTTCGGGCTTTGTGTACCCCGGCGCAAAGCTTCTTATCGGCAGCGGTGTTCTTGTAGATCCAAACGTTTTAAAGAATGAAGTCGAAAGACTGGGTGTAGAAGACCGTATATTTATTGACGCCAGGTGTGGTATAATAGAAGCCGAGCATATAGCCCAGGACAAGGGCAACGAGTATCTCTCCAAGAAAATAGGCTCCACAGGAACCGGATGCGGCCCTGCAAATGTCGCACGTGTGAACAGAACGGCAAAGCAGGCAAAGGATATTCCGGAGCTTAAAAAATACCTGACTGATGCAGCCGTCGAGATAAACTCCGCACTTGACCGCGGGGAAAACGTTATACTTGAGGGAACACAGGGTTTTGGCATATCGCTTTATTTCGGAACATACCCGTTTGTTACAAGCAAGGACACATCAGCCTCCCAGATCGCAGCAGACAACGGTGTCGGGCCGACGAGGATTGATGACGTAATAGTTGTGTTCAAGGCCTACCCGACACGTGTAGGCGAGGGTCCGTTCGGGACCGAGATGACACGTGAAGAGTCACACCGTCTTGGAATAGCGGAGTTCGGAACTGTTACGCACCGCGAGAGAAGGATAGGCGGGTGGGACGGAAAAATGGCAAAGTACTCGGCAATGATAAACGGGTGCACAATAGGCGCAATAACCGGAATTGATCATGTCGATCCCGAGTGCTTCGGCGCAACGGAGTACAGCCAGCTCACACCAAAGGCTCTGGAGTTTTTAAAGAAAGCTGAAGAGGATATAGGTGTACCTATAAAACTCATCTCTACAGGTCCTGAGATGAGCCAGATAATAGATATAAGATAAAAAGAAAAGAGGTGTCATTTAGGATGAGGATGTCAACTTACGATATACTGTGCTGTCCTGTGTGCAAAGGCGATCTGAAACTGACAGTAAAGAAGAAGGAAACGCTTGAAAGCGGCGAAGAGGACATAATAGAAGGGACTTTAAGCTGTGGCAGATGCATGGTCGATTATCCTATATCCGAAGGTATTCCTGACCTTTTGCCGCGCGAAAAAAAGGAATAAGACCGGTAAAACCGGTTTTTAATTGATGGAGGAATGTGATGACAGGCTATATTGTAAATGTAAACAAAAGGCAGATTAACTCAATTGAGGTTCCGGAAAAGGCTGAAGCTGAAGTCGGAGAGGATTTGGTGATGAAACTGATAAACCACGGCTCCCCACTTCATGTAACGGTTTCTGTCATAAACGCCAGAAGATTCACGCATTTCCTCCATGAAAATATTTACCTGAAGGATGAGATGGAGTTCAGGATTCCCATACTTTCGGCAGCCCCGACGGGAAGCTTTCAGGTTGAGGTTATAACCGGCTACGGGACTGTCAGGGAAACATTTAATGTGAGCGTAAGGGACAGGGAACTCGAGATACCCGACGTCACCGATGAGATTCCGTCTCCTGTCCCTGAAAAAAAGCATTATCTTTACCCTTTCACGATAATAGTCCTTGTTTTGCTTGGATGGGTTGCTTATATCGCAGGATATATGTATTACGGTAAAGTCCCCGGTTTTGCATCAATAATAATTCTTACACTGGCAGTAGTAGTAGCATGGCGTTGCCGGCCTTAATTCTTGTTTTATCGGTCATCGTCGACAGGATAACCGGTGACCCCCACAGCAGGTTTCATCCTGTTGCACTTCTCGGAAGTTTTATAAGTATATGGGGAAAGCCATGTCTGTACCCTGAGTACCTGCAGAGGTTTTCGGGTGTAATATTAGCTCTGTTTACGGCTCTTCTGTTTTCAACACCGTTTTATCTCTTTGAAAGGTATGCTCCGCTGGTTGTTTTTGTTGTCGGGGCGCCGTTTTTCCTTAAAGCATGCTTTGCCTGGAGGTCGCTTGAGGAGCACGTCAAAAGTGTGGAAAACGCTTTTATGACAGGCGGTGGAAGAAACGAGGTCCAGATGCTTGTTTCAAGGGATGCCTGTGTACTTAATGACGAGGAAATTCTTTCGGCCGCGTACGAGTCGATGGCGGAAAACCTCGTGGACTCTGTGGTGTCGCCTCTGTTTTATTTCACGTTTTTCGGTCTTTTAGGCGCCGCATTCTTCAGGGCTTTTAATACGATGGACGCAATGCTCGGGTATATGGACGAAAGGATAAGGCTTGGTTGGTTTTCCGCACGGACAGACGACGTTTTGAACTATGTTCCCGCAAGGTTCACAGGTCTTATACTTGTCCTCTATTTTGCGGTAAGAGGAAATTTGTCTTTCGCGTGGAGGACGTTTTTGCGTGACAGGAAAAAAAGGGGAGGTTTCAACGGAGGCATTCCGATGTCGCTTATAGCAGGCGGCTGCAGGACGGCTTTTGTAAAACCCGGAGTATATGTTATAGGAGAAGGAGAGAGAAGCCTTTTTGATGCACGCGGCGACATTTTGTCTGCGTTCAGGTGGACTGCCGGCATATCGGCGGTTATATTTGCATGTATTCTTATGGTTTCAGGAGAAGTGCTTTTCAGCATTATCTATACATTCTGAATATTTTTTTGGATTTCCTTAAATAAGAGTGATAAGAAAGTTTTTTGGATTTTATTTTTCTGCTCTGCTTTTTGGTTTTACAGATGTCCAAAGTCCTCTATTTCGATTATGAATGTCGTTCCGTTCTCCCGGATTACGTTCATCACACCTGAAAGCTGCCTGACGAGATTTATGATAAGGTTGAGCCCTATAGTGTTTTTTCCCTTAAGTTCGTCTTCAGATGGCATTCCGCAGCCGTTGTCGCTGAAGGTGAATATAATCTTTCCATCCGCTCTTTTGAGAGATATGAAAATTTGGTTGTCTTTTATCCCTGTTCCTTCTCCTTCAAAAGCGTGGCTTATGGAGTTTGAAACAAGTTCATTTACAAGAATACCGAAAGGCACGGAGTTGTCAAGGTCAAAGAAGACCTCATCCATATCATACTTTACACTGATATTTTCTTTTTGCCCGAAAGATGACAGTGACTCTGAAACGATTCCTTTTACATATTCGGGGATGTTTACTTTTGTAAAATTGTCAGACCTGTACATTATTTCATGAACAATGGCCATTGCGCTGATTCTGGACTTTGCCCCTTTTATATACATCAGGAGGTTTTTGTCGTCAGTACAGTATGACTTGAGGTCAAACAGGCTTATTATTATCTGGAGGTTGTTTTTAACCCTGTGGTGAACCTCTCTTAAAAGGATATTTTTCTGGTTTAGTGACAGTTCTAGCTCCCTTTTAATTGCAAGTTCGTCTGTTACGTCGGCACCTGTAGTAAGCCAGCCTTTTAAACTGTCGGAACTGTTTTTCAGAAGCACTGTGCTTAAATTAACGTCTTTTAATTTTCCATTTCTTGTCTTAGCCCTGCACCTGAAATTCAGAGGCGTCTGTTTACCTGACATAATGTAGTCCGAGAGAATGTCTTTTATTGTCTCCCTGTTTTCGTCGGTAAACATAAGATCAAAAAAATCCTTTCCAACAGCCTCTTCCTCTGCGTAACCGAACACTTCAAGCGATTTTTTGTTTATTTCCCGGATAATTCCATCAATATCACATGCTATAAAGATGACGTCAGCTATTGAAAAGTACATCTGTGCCCTGTCTCTTTCTGTTTTGAGGACATCCTGCGCTTTTGTGCATTTTTTGATATTCTCCCTGATGTTTTCGACCATAAGGTTGATGCTTTCTTCAAGTTTTTTAAATTCCAGAGCCCTTGTATCCCTTATTTTACGGTCAAGGTCCCCGCCTGAGATTACTGAAATGTCACTTACTATTCCTTCTATTTCATTAGAGAAGTGGCGTGAAATCAAAGCGGCGCATCCAAGGCATAGAAGTATGGAAAACAGGACTATCAGGACATACTGGGCGACAATGCTGTTTGTTAATGAAGCAATGGGACTGTCGTCAAGAGCCATTTCAACTATAAGGCTGTTGTCTGAGCCGTAAATTTTGCTTTTAAGTGGGACATAAAGATACCTGACAGTTTCTCCTGTGACAGGGTCTTTCACGTCCCTTCCGGTTCCGGATTCAAAGATCTCATTAAGAAGGGCAGAAAATTCAGCGTCAGGACTAAATGAATCGTTTTCAATCTCTCTTTTCAGGGTATCAAATATTCTTATATCTTTAATGTAAGGGCTGTTATTTGCGATTTTTTCTATGCTGTCAGTGTATTTAAGCTCCTTTCTGATGTTGTTGAAATTTTCGTCATAAAGGCTCATTTCAAGGATATATTTGTTGTCAGGCGTGGGCATGTAGCCGAATTTTTTATGTAGCCTGGTTTCTGACTCCGGCAAGACCCTTTCCGGGAAGAATCCTGAGGAGTTGATGATGTCGCTTAAGTATTTGATGTAGTAAGGGGTATATGTCCTGAAGTCCAGGCCTATACTGCCGGGGTTTGTGGAATGAGTTATCACATAGCTTTCGTTGATAATATATAGCGTAATGTCGTCGCCTGTCTTTTCCGCGACAGAGCTTAAGTTCATTTTATCGGGATTTCTGCCGCTTTTTTCGTATTCATCCATAAAATATTTGAAATCGGTTTCAAGCCTGTTGTTAAGCGACATGTCGTACATCTCAAGACCGCGGTTTATGAGGTCAGTATCATAGTATATACGTTCACAGACCTCATTTTGGGAGTGTACAGCATGTTCACGGATAAGCTGTACAGAATACATGAACCCGACGGAAATGGATGAGATTATTACTGCAAGTACAATGAGGATGATTGCGGTGAAAAGATAAAATTTGTATGAATGCAGTTTTTTTATATTTTCCGGCCTGTTTTTTATCTTCTTCAATTAAAAGGCATCCCCCAAATTCATCCGCGTCAGAACAAAAGAAGCAAACGTTCCATTACTTTAAAAATTATTTTAATTTGACTTAAATATTGTTGAAAAAGTATCTGCAATATTTTTGATTCCTTTATAATAAAAATGAAGGATTTCGGAATAGAACTCCCATATGGACGGTACGAACAGTGCCATGCCTCCGCCGGCGACAACTATCCCAAGGATTGTAAAGCTTATTCTTCCTATGACATTATGTGCCCAGTAAAAACTTTCGTATCCGGGGTATCCTTCTGATGCAATGTCCAGAAAATACGGAAACCACTGGTCGGAGTATGCGACTACAACGAATATGAGCCTTATAATGTTAAGCGCTGCAAGAGAGATTATTGCAAACAGACAGGCCAGAAATTTGCCGCGGCTGCTCCCTTTTGCACCGGCGGCAAGACCGACCATTACGGCGGTTCCGAGAACAGGGGTGCATGAAAATGTTATAATTACCGTATATCCTTTGCTAAGTATGGTGTCCCATGCCGATGCTGATGCGGGGTGCCCTATTGCGGCAAGTGCTGTTACTGTGTTGTCGACCTGCGCTGCTATGAGAAAATCAGAGACCGGGCTTAAAAAAGCGACTGCTGCATAAATTATAAAAGCGACTGCCGCAACGAAGTTGATTCTGAAGGCTGTTTTGTCACCTTTAAGTGAGTAGAGTATTGATACATAGAAGACCGGCAGCGAAAGTAAAGCCCCGAAAAGGTACACAAATTCGTTTTCAGAGAGATAGGAGGCTGTAATGCTGAAGAAGGACAATGCCAGAAATGTCCACCCGAATGCCCCGAAGTACTTTCTTAGTCCTGTCGGAACTGTGAAGAGCACAAATGATATGAGCGAAAGGGTAAGGAACAAATCAGCCATTTAATGTTAAACCAACCACTTATTAGCCAATAAAATATGCGGATCGGTTTTTAGGCACGACTTGCGCATTTTACGTGAACTGAATATATTTTATTTCACCTCTCATCCGCTGAACGCTTTTTTTGATTTGATACCGAACTCTTTTTTGTATGTCCTTATAATGTCCATTATAAACTCCTTCAGGTCAGGGTTCAGTTTAAGCAGCGCCAAAAGGAGTATTATGATAGTCAGAAGAGATAAGCCGAACTCAGATATGACGTTGTGCGCCCAGAAAAAACTTTCATAACCGTACTGTCCGTTTGACGCGATTTCAGGTAAATACGGAAACCACTGCTCAGTGTACGCGAATATCACGAACAGGTTTCTGATAAAGTTCATTATGACAACGGTGAAAACGACGACAAATGCCGATATCAGCTTCTGCACATAAGTTGACGAAACAGCTGCTATAACTCCCGCCATTATTGCAATGGCCTGAATTCCGGTACACCCAAGGATAATTTCCACCCTGAATATGTCATGCATGAATATGTTCCATTGCGGCATGGAGTAGGAAAATCCAAGCAAATCGAGAATTGTCTGAAGGACAAAGACGTTTGCATATATCAGGAGGTTTCCGAGCTGATCGATGTACGCGAAGGGTGCGTATATAATAAACGCAAAAGCCGCACCTTGCGTTACCCTGTTAACGGTAGCGTTTTCTTTCATCAGAAGTTTAATGGTTGCGTAAAGGGCCGGGAGAGAGACTAGAGCTATTAGAGGATATGCAAAATTATTTTCATGGATGTATCCGGGGAAATCCGAGAATATCATTGCAACAAGGCAGATCCATCCCAAGGCCCCAAAATATTTGCTGAAGCGCCATTTCACAAGAAAAAGTATATATCCGCAGAGTGAAGCCGCAGCCAGAAATTCCTCTATCAAGTTATCACCATAATGTCTTTTTTTGTTGGGCAAAAATATTTACTGATGAACGGATTTTTAATGCGTTAAGCTGGTCTCTTTTTTTAATGTTTTAAGTCAGACAGGTTTTTAGATTATTTTTCCGGTGAATGTATGGCTTTTTTATATTTTATTTTATTGAAAACTCCATGTATGTCCGTCAGATTAGGAATTAAAGCAGGATTCTCTATCGTATCGATATTGCATATCACTAAAGGAACCATTAAGTGCTATTAAAATTAAAAATATCCGTTACAGGATGAAAGTTATGTCAAGACAGATTGAGGAGAGCAAAAGGGAACTGGCCCGGGTTATGGAGCTTTTAAAAGAAGAGCCCAGAGGGCTCAGTATAACCGATATATCCAGGCTTCTGAATATGAACCGCAATTCGGTCTCAAAATATCTTAATATGCTCCTTATATCAGGACACGTGGACATGCGAAGCATTGGAGTAGCGAAAGTATATTTCCTCTCGCACCGTGTTCCGATATCGGCGATGCTTGATTTTTCATCTGATGCGATTCTTGTTTTGAACGCTGATCAAAGGATAGTCCAGGTAAATGACAACTTCCTTCTCTTCACCGGATATGATCGCGATGACATAATGGGCGTACGCCTTCCGGATTCTTCACTGCCGGTCGTCTCCAATGCGGTTGTCTTAAGGTCAATAACCGAACTTTTGCGAGGTTCTGCTGATGCAAAGGAGATTGAATGGGAAGATGACCAGGGAAAATATTTTTTTATGGTCAAGCTTATTCCGACAGTTTTTGATGACGGAAGTCCCGGAATTACCATAATACTTGAGGACATAACCGAGGTAAGGAAGGCTTTAAAGGACAAGGAGCGCCTGATTGACGAGATACATCTCCGTGTGAGAAACAATCTCCAGACAATATCCAGTCTTTTGAGAATTCAGGCGGCGGGTATAGAGGACCCGTCAATAAAAGACGTTATGAATGAGGCTGACAGGCGCATACTTGCACTTTCGCTTGTACATAAAAATCTCCACCAGTCTTCGGACCAGCAGCATGTAATTGCTTCAGGCTACATTGAAAACCTTGTAGAAGACCTCAGGAAGTCTATGGACGTGCCTGCCGGTATCAGGGTTATCGTTGACGCCGGTGATGTTCTTATCCCGTTTGAGGTGGCGGTACCTTTCGGACTTTTGATAAATGAACTTCTTACAAATGTTTTCAAGCATGCATTTTCCGGTAAAAACGAGGGAGTAGTCAGAATCTCTCTTGTTAAAATTGGTGAAGACTCTTTCACGCTAAATTTTTCGGATAACGGGAAAGGTCTTCCGGAGGGATTTGACCCCTATACCACGAATTCGCTTGGAATGAGCCTTATCAGAAATCTTATTGAAAGGCAGATGTCAGGTAATATGAACGTAAAATCCGGCAAAGGGACTCATTTTGATATAAAGTTCCGGGCCGACGGAATATAAAAAAGAGGCTAACTGGTTATTATGAAAAATGGTGTAAAGGTTCTCATCGTTGAGGATGACGCGATAATATCGATGGATATAGAGCAGAGGGTAAAAAAGTTCGGCTGTGAGGTTTTAGGCGTTGTAGACAGGGCGGAGAAGGTTTATTCGAGAATTAAGGAAAAACTTCCGGATATAGTGCTCATGGATATAAACATCAAGGGTGAGTCTGATGGCGTATCGGTTGCAGAGAAGCTTTTGGAAGACTACAGCATTCATGTCATATATATAACTGCATACTCGGATATGAGCATGAAGGAGAGGGCTATGAAGACCGAACCTTTAGGCTACCTTGTGAAACCTATACGCGAATCAGAGCTTGTGGAAATGCTCGAATACGCTATAACTAAAATTGATACGTGAATTTTTTTATTTTTTCAAATCAAAAAAATTCTTTTTCCGGACTGTTTCTTTTAATTTTTAAGTATCTCCTTTATAATTTCCATTGGCATTGTGGTCATTTTTGCTATCTCTTCAGAACTTTTACCTCCTTTTTCAAGCCTTTTTACGCAGACGTCCATTCTTTCGCCGACTTCTATCATGTGTCCGTCGGGGTCCAGAAACCTTACTGTGAGCTGGCACCACGGCTGTTCTATGGCGTCATGGACAAATTTCGTACCGGATAATTTCAGGACGGCAACGGTTTCTTTCATGTCTTCGGTTTCGTAGTAAAGCTCAAGGGACTTTTTTGTACTGAAATCCTCGTCAAAATTTTTTTTGAATATTACATTTCTTCCGTAATTTCCGTCCCATAATGCAAGTCCGCTCTCAAATCCGATGTTTATTCCAAGGTCAAGAGATATTTTTTCGCCCATTACTTCAGTGTAGAATTTCTTCGATTTTTCTACGTCTTTTACGAACAGGACGGTTGAATGAAATGAGAATGGCCTTTTTGAGGTGTTCGTGTCTTCTTTCATATTTAGTTTTAGAAGACACTTCTGTACTATTTAATATTAATACCGGGCAAAACGAAAGTAAAAAAAGTTGAGATTGTCTTATTTCAGAGAGAATCGTCGCCGATAATCTCTTTAACTTTTTCAGGATTATCCGATATCCACTTTGCGGCGGCATCTTTATCAGACATCCCGTTTTCTATGTCAAACATCACAGAGTTCATGTCAGAAGGCTCCCAGTAGAAGCGTTTCAGGATGGAATAGACCTTTGGATTGTCTTCAAAAAGACCTTTTCTTGCAAGAGATCCGATATACTCTTCTCCGCCAAAGACACCTTTCGGGTCGTCAAGATACTTCAGATCGAATCTTGCAAACATCCAGTGGGGAGTCCACCCGGTGACTACGATGGATTCGTTCTCCTTTATGGCCTTTGTAAGCTGTGCTGTCATTCCTGCACTGCTGCTTGAAAGAAGAGTGTAATCCAGACCATATTCGTCGATTGCCTTTTCAGTGGTTGACATTATCCCTGCACCGGGCTCTATTCCGGTTATGGTCTTGTCAAATTCGTCTGAAACCGAGTTCAGTTCATCGATAGAACTGATATTAACGTATGAGGGGACGACAAGTCCTATCTTTGCGCCGTCGAGGTTGTGACCGACGAAGTCTATGTCGTCACCGAACTTCTCCCAGTAGTTTGCCTGTGTTGTGGGAAGCCAGGCGGATATTGAGAGGTCAACGTCACCGCCTGCAAGCGCCTGGTAGAGAGGCCCTGCATCAACTGCGACAAGTTTAACATTGTAGCCTGCTTTTTCGTAGATCTGTTTGAGAACTTTAGTGCTTGCAATTTCTGAATCCCAGAGTACATACCCGATTTTTATACTGTCTTCAGGCTGTACTGCTGTTGCAGTGGCATTGCCGGAAGTCTGCCCGGACGGTGTGTTTCCCGTACACCCTGCAACCAGAATGATAGAAAAGAGAACAACAATACCGGCAACCAAAAATTTAATCTTTTTTTCCAACAAGTTATCACTTCCTTGTGGCATTTTAACGAAATGACGAAGCTAAATTCATGCTCCGACAAAAAAATACCTGATAAGAGAACCGCAGGCTTTACGGCCCTCCCCGCTTCACACTTTATCGTGAACTATATTTAGTGGTTTCGGGTTTTTCTGCTTTTTAGTTTTTAATGATATTTTGCGTGATTCTGTCAAGAATTATGGCGATTATGACTATTGCAAGGCCTGCCTCAAAACCTCCTCCGATGTCTACTCTCTGTATCCCTTCAAGGACGTTGAGCCCGAGTCCTGCCGCACCTATCATTGATGCGATGACGGTCATAGAGAGAGCCAGAAGTATACACTGGTTGATTCCCGCCATTATAGAAGGCATTGCAACCGGAATCTGGACTTTGACAAGTTTCTGCATGGGCGTTGCACCAAAAGAGTCCGCGACCTCGTTGAGTTCTTTAGGAACCTGCCGTATGCCCAGGTTCGTCAGGCGTATTGCAGGGGGAATGGCAAAGATTATCGTTGCTATAACTCCCGGGACATTTCCGAGGCCGAAAAAGATTACTGCCGGGATAAGATACACAAACGAGGGCATAGTCTGCATGAAATCAAGCAGTGGGCGTATCATTCTATTTGAGTAATCGTTTCGCGAAGTGTGTATTCCTACAGGAATTCCTATTACAAGCGCTATCAGAGACGAAGTTATTACAAGGGCAAGTGTCTGCATTGCCTCTTCCCATAGTTCAAGGTTCAATATCAGAAGAAGACCTGCTGCTGTAAGTATTCCGGCTTTATATGACCTTTTTGACACGTACCAGGCGGCTATTGCGATTATGGCGATAAGAATTACCGGGGGAATAAAAATCAGGATGTCCTGAAGGCCGTTTATGAAATAATTGATGCCATAGCTTATTGCGTCGAAAAACCAGCCCAAATAGTCTTCGATGACATCTACGAGGTATGCTACGGCGTCTCCTATCGGAATCTTCGGGAAAAAATTTTCTGCTGCCATATCACAGGACCTCCATACGTGCCATCGCGGCTAAAAGTGAGCCTTTAACTATAATTCCTTTTATCCTGCCGTCTTCGTCAAGAACTGCGACAGGAAGAGAGGAGTCTGCAAGGACAGGAATGATGTCTGAGACCTGGGTTGTTACATGGACCGTGGGAATATCCCTTTTTACAATATCTTCAAGTTTTTTTCCTGTCTTTTTCGCCTCTGTTGCGTCTTCCGCCATAATAAGGCCTTCGTATTTCCTTCCCCTGGATACTGCAAATACGCTTGATATCCCAAATTCCACCATGTAATGAAGAGCATTGTTTGGCCCCGAATCTATGCTTACAAGTGGCTCGGGATTTTTCATGATGTCCGATGCGGTAAGTATCTTTACCATGTTTACGTCTTCGACAAATTTCTTAACGAATTCATTTGCAGGATTTGTCAAAATATCCTCTGAATTACCAATCTGGAGGATTTCACCGTCTTTAATGAGCCCTATTCTGTTCCCAAGCTTTAAAGCCTCGTCAAGGTCGTGAGTGACAAAGATTATCGTCTTCTGAAGCTTCTCCTGCAGGGTCAGGAGTTCGTCCTGCATATCACGCCTTATGAGGGGGTCAAGTGCACTGAAGGCTTCATCCATGAGAAGTATCTGCGGGTCTGATGCAAGAGCTCTTGCAAGGCCGACTCTCTGCTGCATTCCACCAGAGAGTTCTGAAGGCATACTGTTTTCATAGCCAGAGAGGCCCACAAGCTCAATTGCCCTTTCGGCCTTTATCTTTTTTTTGTCTTCAGGTTCACCCTGGATATCCAGACCGAATGCAGCGTTTTCAAGGATGTTTTTGTGAGGGAGAAGTGCAAAAGACTGAAAGATCATTGCGATTTTGTGACGTCTGAGTTCTATCAGCTGTTTATCATCAAATTGCTGGATATTTTCTCCGTCTATTATGATGTCCCCGGATTGTGGAGTTATAAGGCGGTTTATGCATCGCAGAAGGGTTGATTTTCCACATCCTGAAAGACCCATAAGAACAAAAATTTCACCGGATTTTACGTCAAACGAGATATTTCTCAGGGCAACGTTCTGGCCGGTTCTCTCAAAAATTTCTTTTTTTGAAAGGCCCTCACTGATATATTTTTTCGCTTTTTCAGGTTTGGGCCCGAATATTTTGGTAAGATTTTTTACTTGTACTACTGTACCTGCGGGATATTCGTTTCTTTTTTCTTCATCCACGAATATCTCTCCTTAAAAATCTGATTAAAGTCATCCATTTATACCCTTTAAAGGTCTTTTTTCAATGTGTGGTAAGTCTTTTGATTGCCGGATTTCAGATATCAGAGCTTTAAATTTTCTAAAAACAGATATTTGTAAACGATTTCACATTCAATGAGATAAAATAACATTATCCGTATTTTAAAGAGATATTTATAGAAATTATCTCATTTAAGAGATTTATTGCTATTTTCGGAAAAATCCGGAAAATTTTTTCATCAGTGTAAGGTTATTTTTTTATGCGGGGGGTTGGCAGAAAAATGCGATACAGCAGAGAAAAAAATTCGGGTCGTTTGCGCGATGTGGGAAATTTAAGTAAAAAACCTTCAGATAACGGTTATTGAGGGTGGTGTGTGCGTGCAATATTGTTGAAAATGTGCAACAAATAGGGAAGGTTTATAAGTTGCAAAAGACCACATTGTAAGGCCGAAGTATTCAGGTGAAAAAGGCACGAAAGGGCCTTAAAT